>CALMAQ010000170.1 GCA_937859745.1 uncultured Verrucomicrobiota bacterium
GGGCAGAGGGCAGAGGGCAGAAGACGGGCTGCATCCGCAGCTTCGATCACCTGTTATCCCGTGCCTTCTTTTCCATGGACCTTCCTTTTCTTTGTGCCTCTGCTTTTATATCAAATCTACCTACCTTCCGCCTTCCGCCTTTATGAAAACCAAGCTCTCCACGGTCGCCAGCCTGGACATCCACCAGCCGATGTCCGACCTGAGCCTGCGTTACGCCCAAAGCTCGCTGCACCGCATCGGCTTCGGCTTTGACGACGAGGGGCTGGTGCGGCTGGCCGAGCACTACCGCGACCGCGTGTTCCGCGCGGTCCACGAGGCGGAGGAGGGCAAGCTGCGGCTCGACATGCTGCTGCTGCGCTTCGAGGACGATGTGTTCGTGCAGTTGAAGGGCTGGGGCTCCAACCAGGGGGTGGTGTTCGCCCCGACCGCCGAGCGGGCAGCGGCGTTGTACGAGGAAATCAAGGGCGTGCTGCCGCCGGAGCCGCCCCCCGAGAAAGATGCGTCCTTTTACCTGCTGCGCTACGAGTACAACGACTTCGCCACCAGCCGCGTGGACGACCTGCCCCCGGCGTCCGACGACGAGTTCCTGCGCCTGTGCTACGGCCCGGACGTGCTCGACTGGATCGGCGGCTTTTGCGCCACGACGCGCGCCAAGCCCGGGGGCATCACGATCCTCGAAGGCCTGCCCGGCACGGGCAAGACGAGCCTGATCACGCAGCTCATGCACCGGCTCGCGGAGACCCACGTGTTCTACGCGCTGCCCAGCTCGCACAACGAGGCGCTTTCCTCGCCCGAGATGACCCCCTTCTGGCAGCGCCAGAACACGCGGCACGGCGACCGGGTGAAGGTGATCGTCCTGGAGGACGCCGACCGGCTGCTGTGGCGGCGGGGCGGCGACAACCGGGAGGCGGTGGCGAGCCTGCTCAACATCGCCGACGGCCTGCTGGGCCGGATGCTGCGGCTGCACGTCATCTGCTCGGTCAACTCGGCGATGGAGGACATCGACCCGGCGATCCTGCGTCCGGGGCGGTTGCTGAACTACCGGCACTTCGGGTCGCTCAGGCTGGCGGAGGCGCGGCAGGTGGCGGCGCGGTGCGGCGTGCGGTTCGAGCCCGACCCGAACGAGGAGGAGTTCCCGCTGGCCGACGTGCTCAACCCCCAGGCGTACCAGCCCGTGCTGGCGGCGCGGGGCCGGGTGGGGTTTTAATTACCCGGAGAAAAGAAGAAAAACCCCGGAAGATTGCTGAATTTAGTTTCCGGGCGTTTCAGACGTTCAAGATGTTCCGGAACGCCATGCCTTCTCAGGATCGCGACAGCGTCACGGTTGAGAACAAGATTACTTTCCGGACGTTCAGGTGGTTGCGGGCAAACGCGAGTCGCATTTCGCACCGGGCGCTGAGTCGCAGTTCTGCGGCAGGCCGGCCCCGCTTTGGCGAGCGTCCGGGCAGCACCCGCTGCTTGAAGGCAACCCGGAAAAATGCGGCCGGGCGCGCTTGGGGCTTGCGCGGGGGGCGGGCGAACGTGTAAAGGAGGAGGCGTCCGGGAGAACCCCAATCCTGCCGCCAGCGCAGACGCGCCGGGGCCGCGATGAAACAGACGCCACCAACCACCGGGGAAGGTGCCATCGGCCGCGCGAAAACTCGCGGCACGGCCGAGACGCGGCCCCGTCGTCTCCGCCGACCGGCCTCCCCGCCTCTTTCCGGCGCCCGGCGGTTCCCGCCGATGCGCCTTTTTCTTTGCCGCCTCCCGTCATGAGCGACCACCTGGAAAAACCCACCGTCCTCGTTCTCAACCGCCACTGGCAGGCCATCGCCGCGCGCTCGCCCGCCGACGCCTTCTGCCAGTTGATGACCGGGGCCGCCTGCGGCCTGGACATCGACGGCCAGGCCATGAACCCTGTCCGGAGCTGGGCCGACTGGCTGCGGCTCGACGTGCGCGCGCACGACCGCTTCGTGCGGACGGTGCGCGGGTTGATCCGGGTGCCCACGGTGGTGGTGCTGACGCGCTACGGGCAGGTGCCGCGCAAGCGGCCGACGTTCAGCGCCCGGGCGATCTGGGAGCGCGACGGCCGCCGCTGCCAGTACACGGGCCGGCTGCTCAAGCCGGGCGAGGGCAACATCGACCACATCGTCCCGCGTTCGCGCGGCGGCGCGACGGACTGGGAGAACTGCGTACTGGCGTGCAAGCAGGTCAACAGCCGCAAGGCCAACCGCCTGCCGGCCGAGGCGGGCCTGAACCTGCTGCGGACGCCCAAGGCCCCGCGCGAGCTGCCCGTGACGTTGCTGCTCCGCAACAGCCACGGCATCGCGGACTGGGAGTTGTTCCTGGGGGCCGGGACCGCGGTGGGATGAGGCTCGCCGGCAGCCCGCGCGCCGCCGGTCTCCACCAAGACTTCGTGGAGGTAGGCCGGGCGTTCCAGAACCGGAGCGGACGCGAGTCGAGGTTCGCCGGAGGATGCGAGAAGCCGGCGTCGAGCGACAGGCCGTCCGTGCTGTTCAGATGCTCGCCTTGAAGCCCACCGCTTTCCGCACGCGCCCCATGACGTGGCTGGCCGAAGCGCGGGCCTGGCGCGCGCCGTGGGCGAGCACGTCGTCGAGGTAACTCTTCTCGGCCAGGATTTCCGCCCGGCGCGCGCGCATCGGCGCGAAGTATTCCCACAGCGCGCCGAAGAGCCGCTGCTTGAAGTCGCCGTAGCCCACCCCGCCCGTGCGGAACTCGTCCTCCATCCGGGCCGTGTCTTCGGGCGAGGCAACGAGACGGTACAGCGCGAGGATCGTCGAATCCGCCGGGTCCTTGGGCGATTCTACGGGCGTCGAGTCGGTGACGAGGCCCATGATCTTCTTCCGCATCGTCTTTTCCTCGGCGAAAATCTCGATGGTGTTGCCGTAGCTCTTGCTCATCTTCTGGCCGTCCAGGCCGGGGACGACGGCGGTCGTTTCCTGGATGCGCGGCGCGGGCATCTTGAACGTCTCGCCGTAAATTTCGTTGAACTTCACGGCCAGGTCGCGCGTGATTTCGAGGTGCTGCTTCTGGTCCTTGCCGACGGGGACCACGTCGCTGTCGTAGAGCAGGATGTCGGCGGCCATGAGCACCGGGTAGGCGAACAGCCCGTGCGAGGCCGTGACGCCGTGGGCCACCTTGTCCTTGTAGGAGTGGGCGCGCTCCAGCAGGCCCATCGGCGTGACGGTGCTCAGGACCCAGGCCAGTTCGGTGACCTGGGGCACGTCGCTTTGCAGGAAGAAGCACACGCGCGCGGGGTCCAGCCCGCAGGCGAGGAAGTCCAGCGCGACGCCCCGGCTGTATTCGCGCAGCCGCGCCGGGTCCTGGACGGTGGTCAGCGCGTGGTAGTCGGCGATGAAGTAGAACGCCTCGCCCTCCTCCTGGAGCGCGATGGCGGGGCGCATCGCACCAAAGTAGTTGCCGAGATGCAGGACGCCGGTGGGCTGGATGCCCGTGAGGATGCGCTTCATGGAAAAAGTGGAGCATCCATATCGCAGAGAACGCCTGCCGCCGCAAGGAAGAGGAGGGAGGGCAGAAGGCAGAAGGCAGAAGGCACGGAGGACACGAAGACCGGAGGAGAGGAAGGGGAATCAAGTGCGTGCACGGATTGCCTTTGACCTCCTTGCCCTCCTCCTCCGGTCTCTCTGCCCTCCGCCCTCAAATCTGCCCGACCACCCGCTGCAACGCCCGCGCCAGCCGCGTCCGCGCGGGACCCAGCCCGCGCACGAAGTCCACGAACGGCCCGATCCTCCCGGGATGCGCCAGCAGCCACGCGGGCAGCGCGACAAGGCGCGGACGCTGGCGCGCGGCGTCGAAGAGGATGTGTCCCGGCACGGGGAAATCCTGGCCGGCGGCGTCGCTGATGACCCGCAAAGACAACATCAGCACGCCCGCCGCCGCGCACGCCCCGGCGATCCACCCGGTTTCCATGTCCACGGCCAGCGCGCCGGATTTGGCTCCGAGCGCCTGTTTGGCGGCGGCCGTCGCGGCCACGGCGTCGCGCGTCAAGATCCGCCCCGCGTGCAGCGGTTCGGCCCCGTGGGCCCGCCGGGCCTGGGCCGCCAGCGCGGGGTCGGATCGGTTCTCTCCCAGCACGAGGTCTCCCACGCACAAACCCGCCGCCAGTCCGCCCGCGTACCCGGCGCTGACAACCGCCCGCACGCTCCCCGCGTCCGCGAGGGCCGCCCCGAAGCGGGCGTGCCCGGCAGGCGTATCGCCGACGCCGGTGTGTACAACCGTCACGGCCCGGCCCGCCCAGGTC
>CALMAQ010000171.1 GCA_937859745.1 uncultured Verrucomicrobiota bacterium
CCACTGGCCGTGGCGCTGGCCGCCGACGCGGGCATGGCGGTCCTGCTCGTCCTCTGCGCGGGCGGTCTGCTGCCCTGGGCGGAGGCGGGCGGCGGCCCGGCGTTGGCGTGGCCGCGCGGGGTGGTGGCGCTGCTCGGTGGACTGTGCTTCCTGGCGTTCGTGATGGAAGGTTCCGTCTCCGATTGGAGCGCCGTGTTCCTGGCGGGTGCGCGCGGCGTGCCCCCGACCCGCTCGGGGGTGGGTTTCGCGGTGTTCGCGGCGGCCATGACGCTGGGCCGGTTGGGCGGCGACCGTCTGACGCGGGCGCTCGGAGGCCGTGCCGTGCTGGTCCTGGGCAGCCTGGGCGCGGCGGCGGGCCTGGGACTGGCGGCCGGGGTGCGGAGCGAGACGGCCGTCCTGGCGGGTTTCGCGCTGGCCGGACTGGGCGCGGCGAACATCGCGCCGGTGCTCTTTTCCAGCGCGGGCCGGCAGACCGCCATGCCGCCGCACCTGGCGATCCCGGCGGTGACGACGATGGGCTACACCGGCTTCCTGGCCGGACCGGCGCTGATCGGCCTCGCCGCGCACACCTGGAGCCTGTCGGCGGCGTTCGCGGGCGTGGCGGCGACGATGGTGGTCATCGCGGCCTGCGCGCGGCGCGCAACGCGCTGACTATCGGGCGGAAGGCTTACTTCGTGATGATTTGCCCCGTGCTGAAATTGTAGAAGTAGCGCGGGTTGCTCGTGTAACGACCGGGGTTCGCGGCGTCGGGATAGTAATAGAGCACGGCGTCCAAGCTGAAATCGTACAGGTACGGGAACTTCAACTCGACACTGGTGTAGAAGAACGTGCTGCTGGCGAAGTCGTACAGATAAATCCCTTCGTCGCTGTCTCGAGAATCAAAGACATACTCCCAGCCGAGGTCGAAATGGTACATGTAGTGGTTGTCCGCCAGATAACTGTAGTACCCGAACGGCGCTGAATATGGAAAAGTCAGGTAGTAAACGCCACTACCGATGTACTGCTCGTTTGCGAAGTAGTCCGGCACAGGGTCGGTGATGCCGAACTGCAACGTCGTGGTGCTGGTACCAGCGGCGTTGGTCAGCACGACGGAGGCAGAATACGCCCCTATAGCTGTCGGAGCGCCGGAAACGTAGTTCCCGTTCGGCTGAAAACTCAGCCCGGGCGGCAAACCGCTGACGGTGCAAGTCCAAGGCGGGCTGCTGGCGGAAATCTGGTATCTCAAGACGGTATTCACGTAGCCGGAGACCGCCAAGCTGCTCGTCAAAGCGGGTGGGCTCGTGGGCGTCGGCGTCGGGGTTGGCGCGGGAGGGTTGGGGTACAGCGCCTGCACCCCAGCGATGTCGTCCGCCTGAATCGTGTCAAGGTCGCTGATGGACGGCGTCATGATGGATACGGTGCCCGCGTCGACGTGGTCCAGCCCCAAAACATGGCCGAATTCGTGGATGAGCACCCGACGCAGATCGATTTTCTTTTTCTGCAAAGGTCCGCGGTAGGAATCGAAGGTCACGCTCGAACTGACCATGACATCGGTTTCGTCCATCAGGTTGCCCACCGTGTAAATTTCCGTCACAGCCAAGGCGTCATCGCCGAAATCCTGGCCGGAAACCGAGTCGCTGAAAGACACGGCACCGTCGAAAACGCCTGTTGGCGAGGCAGCCGAGCCAATAGGGCCGCTCAACTGTACGCCGCTGCCCAGGTAGGGATTCCAGACGTTGAGCGCCGCCACGGCCACGTCGTCCCAGGAGGTCGAGCCGTCGAGCAGCGTCTTGCCCGGCGAACCCAAGACTAGGTGCAGCACGACGGTGGAATTATTGGGCCAGCGCGGGCCCTCGAACACGTAGGCGCGCGTGGCCAGCGGCCACAGCGCGCCGAGCAATCCCAGCCCGAGGCAGGCTAGCGCCGCCAGCCACCACCGGGTCAGCCGCGAGGAAGAAGAAGCGTCCATGGAAAAGTTTCCGTTGGGTCAGCGTCCGAGCGCGGCGACCTTGCCGAGGATTTCCGCCTTGAACGTGTCCGCCGCCATCGCCTGCACGCTGGTCCCGGGGTAATGCTTCACGCGCGGGGCGCCCGTCTCGTCCACCTGGCCGATTTCCGCCGTGCTGACCAGCGGGCCGCCGTCGTCGGTGAGGATGCGTTCCGTGCCCGTGGCGGCGTCCTTGACGACGTGGAAACGCCCCTGCGCGATCCCGACCAGCGGGCAGAACTGCCTGCCTTGGCCGACCACGAAGAGCACGGCCACCTGCCCGACGCTGAACTGCGGCACGCCGGGAACGGCCAGGGTTTTCCCGTCCACCGTGCCACCGGCAAATTCGAGGGTTGCCACGGGGACGGCATTGCCCTTGTAGGTTTCCCGGACGCGGAAGGTCACGCGCGTGGCGATGTGCCGCGTCTCCGGCGTGTCGCCTGCCCACCGGGCCTGCTTGGCGATGACCTCGCCCTTGAACACGGTGTCCGCGCGTTGCACGAGTTGGTCCAGGTCGCGCGGGACGACCGTGATCGCCCGCAGGGCGGTGGTGCCCGCCAGGAGCAGGCAGCAGGCGAGGAAGACAGCGAGGCGTTTCATGGGTGGAATCGTGGTCGGCCCGGGGGTCGCGCCGGGACCCATTCACGGCCAACCAACCCTGTCCAGACCAGCGCAGATTTGTCGATTTTTGTCTTGGAAATCGTTCCCGCCCGGCCGGTTCGTCCGCCGCATCTTCGCGCTTCCGTCGTGCCGTCCTCATCCGCTATCCTGGCTCCTTCCCCGCCGGGATGAATCCGCCACGATGAAGCCATCTCCCCTCCTGCGCCATGCCCTGGCGGCGTTCGTGTGGCTGGCCGCCCGCGCCTCCGCGCAGGCCGACCCCGCTCCCCTGGACGGCACCCTGGTCCGTTGCGGGGCTGACACGGTGGTGGTCGTGGCGGGTACGGCCTCCAGCGACGGCCGCCACGCGGCGGGCTGGACGATCCGGCCCAAGGACGGGCAGCCCGCGGTGGACTGGTCCGCCTACCGGCGCGACGACCCGCAGGCGACCGTCAGCAAGTACCACCTGAACGACAACCCCGGCGAGGACGGGGACGATCCCGCCAAGAGCCCCTACGTCCTGCTCAACGGCGTGCTGGACCTCCGGGCCAGGAAGTTTGTCCCGCTCGCCTCCGGGTCGCCGTTCTTCCCCTACCGGCGGCACGCCAGCCTGGCGGCCGCCTGGTCGGATGAGCGGGACGGCACGCATTACGCCGTGCTGGCCAACAACTCCGGCGGCAGAGAATCGGAACAAACCGAGGACCTTTCGCTCGTCCGTCTCGGCCCCGGCGCGGCCCGCGTGACCGACCTCCGGCCCGCCGCGGACGAGGCCGTGCGGGGTTTCCTGCGCCGACGCGACCCGAAGGATTGCCGACGCTACGTCTGGAGCTTCGATTTCCTGGCCATCGGCGCGCACAGCGAGGCGACGCTCGTCCCGTTCAAGAACGGCGCGCTGACCATTCACTTTTCCGCGAACATCCCCGGGGAGCCCAACAACCTGGACGTCGGCTACGTGACCTTCATGCTGCCGGAGGGCAAGGTCGCGGGCACGGTCGGCGACGACGCGGAGCGGCGCAGGCTGCTCCGTTGAGGCGGGGGGCTCACTTCTTGTTCCACACCGCCAGCATGTCCGGCGAGCCCTGGGTGCGGACGCCGTTGTCGGTGAGCAGGTCCTCCGTCGCGGCGGCCATCGCCTCGCGCGGGAAGATCATCGTCTCCCCGCCCCGCCCCTTAAACTCGAACTTCACGAACTCGTCCTTGCAGTCCCGCAGGACCGCCACCAAGTGCGCCAGGTTCTTGATCGGCGTGCCGTTGACCGCCTTGACCACCTCCGCGAACGGGTTGCCGTAGCCCGAGGCCAGCTTGCTCGGGAAGAACGGCGCGGACACCACCACCAGCCGCTCCCCGGGGAACGCCTGCTTGTCGCCCGCCCGCCGGATGAGCGGGCTGCCGCGGAACACCAACCCGCCCGTGCGGTTGCCCATGCCGCCGAGGAACAACGTCGTCGCCTCCGTGAACGCCATCGGCCCGTACACGAAGTACGACGGGTAGCCGCCGTCCATCTCCGAAATCAGCGTCGGCCGCCGCGCCGGGGCTGGCACCTCGACCGTCATCGTCTGGCCGGCCCGCACCAGGGTCAGCGGCACGGTGCCGTCGTGTGCGATCCGCTGCACCATGTACTTGAAATCGACCTTCAAGCCGCCCGGCAGCCGGATCTGCCCCTGGTCGTCCACGGGCGTGTCGCCGATCTTGGTGACCACGTCCCACTCCTTGAGCGGATAGTCCGGGTCGCGGCTCTCGGGATCGTGGATGATGACGCCCTCGACGCTCTTGTCCAGCTTGAGGTAGGTCCGCAGCGCCGGGTTTTCCAGCGTCTGGTAGTTGTCGTACAGCGCGGGCTTGCCGTCATACTTGCCGTCGGCGATGTCCTTGAGGAACAGGTCGATCTCCTCCGCCGGGATGAGGTAGCCGATGTTCTCGGCCCCGCCCGAGAGGCGGCTGAAGGCGAGGCCCATCATGTGGTCGCCCGCGACGGCCGGGCCGCCGCTGTTGCCCGGGTTGATGGCGGCGTCGATCTGGATGCGCAGCCCCGAGGTCGGCTGGTTGTAGCCCACGAACTCGATGCGCGAGACGATGCCCTTGGTGATGGAGAGCGTCGTGCCCCCTTCCGGGTAGCCGTAGACCATGACGGCGTCCTTGATGCCGGGCAACTGGTCGGCCAGGGGCAGGGCCGCGTGGGAATCGAAGAAGCTGTCGTCGTCGAGCTTGAGCACGGCCAGGTCGATGCCCGGGGCGACGGCCTCGACGGTGGCCGGGAGCTTGTCCCCGGCCCCGTTGGCCTGCACCTGGATCTGGCTGGCGTAGAGGACGACGTGGGCGTTGGTGATGATGCGGCGGCCCTCGATGACCGCACCGCTGCCGGTGATGTCGTGCGGGGCCTGCTTGCTCCAGGGCTTGTACGGGTCGGGGTAGCGCACGGTGGCGAAAACCTTGACCACGGAGTTCTCGACGGCCCCGTTCTTCGGTTCCGGCGAGGGCGCGGGGGCCGTGGTGGGCAGCGGCGTGGGCGTGGCGGCGGCGGGTTCCTGCGCGCGCAGGGGCGTGGCGGCGGACAGGAGGGCGGCGGCGAGGACGGCGGAGAGCAGTTTGGACATGGTCGCGGGCGGGAAGCGGGGGTTTGATACACCAGAACGGCGGCGAAACAAAGCATCCTTTGCGGTTCTGTGAGCAGGCCCGCGCCCGCGCCGTCCCGCGTCAGCGCGGACCCTGGCGGTCCACGCCCCCGGGCAGGGCACGCAAGTTGCCCTGGTAGTTGGCGTAGGCGAGGTAGCCGAAGAGCAGCGCGCGAAAGACCTGCCCGTGCACGAGCGAGAGCAGGGCGATGATCCCGGCGACCGCGATGCTGATGAGGCGCGCCGTTCCGGAGCCGCGCGGGCCGAGCGCGTCGCGCAGGACCTGTCCACCGTCGAGGGGCAGGATGGGCAGGAGGTTGAGGAGCGTCCACACGAAGTTGATGTAGGCGAGGAAGTTCAGCGTCGCGGCCCACAGGAGCACGCCGGGGCCGGGAAGGGCATCCGATGCGAACGCGCCGGACGGTTCGGGGAGCAGGCGCACGAGGAGGTAGAACGCGAAGCCCGCCGCCGGGCCGGCGAGAGCGACGGCGATCTGCCGCCCGCGGGTGAGCCCACCGCCCGCGTAGGAGGTCAGTCCGCCCGCCCCGGCCAGGAGGACGGCGGGCCGGAGCCCATAGCGCCGGGCCAGGAGTGCGTGGCCGAGTTCATGGACGACCACCGACGCGAACACGCACGCCACCCAGACCACGAGCAACAGCAAACCATCGACTGGACCCCACGCGACATCCAGGCCGAGGACCACGCCGACGATCCAGAAAACCGGGGCGACCAGGAAGGGAACGCCGAGCAAGCGAAATCGAAGCATGGGAAAGGCGGAGGGATGACAGATATCGGATGCCGGATGTCGGATGTAGGATGGCAGCGGCCAGGGAAGGCGTCAGACGAAAACTTCCGTCGCCCGGAACGAAGGATTGGGAGGCACGCGCTTCTTTGCTGGCCTCCTGCCTCCTG
>CALMAQ010000172.1 GCA_937859745.1 uncultured Verrucomicrobiota bacterium
AGGCCAAGTAAAGCACCCCGCTTCCCCACCCGCCCGCGATGCCAGACGCCGCGCACG
Organism: uncultured Verrucomicrobiota bacterium; assembly: GCA_937859745.1. Taxonomy (GTDB): domain Bacteria; phylum Verrucomicrobiota; class Verrucomicrobiia; order Chthoniobacterales; family SZAS-18; genus CAHJWO01. The sequence continues at coordinate 58 of CALMAQ010000172.1, forward strand.
CTCCCCAGCCTGCGCGGCCTCATCTTTTCTACGAGGAGCGGCTGCGCGCTGCCGGCGCGGGGCCGCTGATTGCCGGGGTGGACGAGGCAGGGCGCGGCCCGCTGGCGGGTCCGGTCGTGGCGGCGGCGGTGATCTTGCCCGAGGGGTACGAGCACCCCGTTCTCAACGACTCAAAGAAGCTTTCCGCCGGTCGACGGGCCGCCATCCACGCGGAGTTGATAGGCGACCCGCGGGTCGTGTGGGCGTGCGCCATGGTCCACGCGGGCGATGTGGACCGTCTGAATATCCTGCGCGCCACGCACGCCGCGATGCGCCAAGCCATACTCGGCCTGCCGGTGCGGCCCAGTCACGCGCTGATCGATGGCCGTCCTGTCCGCGACTTCCCCGTTCCGACCACGGCCCTCGTCCAGGGCGACGGCACCAGCCTGAGCATCGCTGCCGCCAGCGTCATCGCCAAGGTGACACGCGACCGGTTAATGGAGGACTTCGACTCCCGCTACCCCGCCTATGGCTTCGCCCGGCACAAAGGCTATGCGACCGGCCAGCACCTTGCTATCCTCGCCCGCGATGGCCCCTGCCCTATCCATCGCTTCTCGTTTCGGCCGGTGGCTCAGCCGCTTCTGGAGTTCGCGGAACGCCACCGAGCCGCCGGACCCGAGGCATGAACTGGGGCGGTGGGGCGAGACCCTGGCGGCCCGGGAATTGCGCCGCCAAGGCTACAAGGTGCTCTACCGGAACTTCCGGCCCCGGCGGGGCGGTGGGGAGATCGACCTCGTCTGCCGCCACAGGGACACGCTGGTCTTCGTGGAGGTGAAAACTCGCAGCGGCGTCGCCTATGGGCGGCCCGCCGACGCGGTGGACGCCGAGAAGCAGGAACTCGTCCGCCGCGGGGCGCGCGCCTGGCAGCGGCTGCTCAAGGACCCGGAGGTCCGCTGCCGCTGCGACATCGTGGAAGTCGTCACGGAGCCTGGCAAGGAACCCGTCTGTCGGGTGATCACCAACGCCTTCTCGCCGCCGGACTGATCTTACGGCAGCAATTCCACCGCCTCGACGCGCGCCTGTCCGCCGCCTGCCAGATGCAGGAACGCCATCGCCACCGGGAGCCGGAACCGCCGCGGACCGACGCTGCCGGGGTTGAGGAAAATGACCCCGTCTCTCTCCTGAATGTTTTGCCGGTGCGAGTGACCGCTGACCACGATGCGGACGCCGGGCGGCGGCGGCGTGGCGGCCAAGGTTTTCACGTCGTGCAAGACGTGGATCGTGACACCCTGCCAGGTGACGGTCGCGCTGGAGGACAGCATCTCCGCCCAGGGTCCCCGGTCCACGTTGCCGCGCACGGCGAGCGTCGGCACGAGCTGGTTCAGACGCTCCAGGAGTTCGGGTTTGCCCACGTCGCCCGCGTGGATGATCCGGCCGCTGCCGCGCAACCGTTCGACGACCTCGGGCCGAAGGAGCCCGTGCGTATCGGCGATGACGGCCACCTTCATTGTTTCTTTTGGATGACGTGGTCTGAGTTTTGTCAACCAGCCACAGCCAATCTGTGTAGTAGTCCGAACCGGAAGGCGGCAGCTACATGTTGTCCGTCGCACTGTACTTCAAGAAGCGGCAGGAGCCATCGGTGAACACGTACACCGACCCGGTCGGCCAAAGTTGTTTGTCGAGGATGTTGTTGTTGTTGTCGGCCCCCTCGCTGGAGCCCATGTAGAACTGACCCTTTTTTAAAGACAAATTCCCAACAGAATGACGTTGGCGGGCTCCGCGATCAGGTTGAGACGAGGGGCGACGGTCTGGCTGTCAAATCGGAGTCCGTGATGCGGCTGGGCGATTGCATGTTGTTGTCCGCGGAGTGCGACACGAACGCTAGAGCACTTCTCAGTTGAGTTTGCCTAGGTAGCCGCGGTGGGCAAAGTAGCC
>CALMAQ010000173.1 GCA_937859745.1 uncultured Verrucomicrobiota bacterium
AGCGCCCACCTGCCGCCGACGAGCAGCGCGCGGTCCGCGTTGGGCACGTCCTCGGGCAGCGCGCGCCAGAGCAAGGGCAGCAAGACGGCCCAGGGCAGGAAGTTGACGAGCCCGCGCGGGACGTTGAGCAGCCACACGCCCAAGCGGAACCCCTCGCTGACCTCCAGCCGCCCCTGGAACTGCGCGAGCCACACGCCGCCCGCGCGACCGGCGGCCGTCTGGTGCAGGTACGGCCCAGCCCACAGGGCGAACATCCCCAGCATGACCAGGATGCCCGCCCCGTGCGCCACGCTCAGGAGCTGCCGCCACCGGCCCGCGCGCCCCATCACCGCGCCGACGACCGCGTAGAAAAAGAGCAGGTGCAGCGGCCCCTTGGCCAGCAGCCCCAGCCCCAGGAAGACCCACGGCAGGGTCCACGTCCGCCAGGTGGCGCGCGCCGGGCCGCCCATTTCCGCCGCGATGGCATCGCGCCGCCAGCCCGCCAGCCAGAGCACGACGGCGATGCCGTAGAGCGAGATGTAGAGCGCCTCGATCTCCGCGAGGCGGCCCTTTTCCATCAGCCCGATGTTCGTCAGCGCCACGGTCGCCGCGAACAGGCTGCCCGCCGGGGTCAGCGCCTCGGCGAGCGCGTCCGTCATCACCAGCGCCAGCGCCAACACGGCCAGGACGCTCGGGGCGCGCGCGGCCCACTCGGAGCGCGTCCCCTCGCCCGCGAACACAACCGCCGCCTTCAACGACAGGGCGGCCAGCCAGTTGATGAGCGGCGGCTTGCTCAGGTAAGGGACGCCGCCGATCTGCGGCACGGTCCAGCTCCCGCCCTGGAGCATGGCGACGGCGGGCAAGAGGCGGCGGCCCTCCTCGCCCTTGATCTCCAGCGAGCCGAGCGCGGGCAGGTAGACCGCGGCCCAGACCAGGAAAACGATCACGAGCGCCTGGCGGCGGGAAAGGGGTTCGGCGGTGGGGACGCTCACGGAACCAACCAAGGCACGGGGCCAGCGCAAAAGGAAATCTTTTCGTGCGGGCACTTGCGACCCCGGGGGCGCTGGATTAAGGAAAGAGCCTGTTTGCTGCCCTGTGGTGAAATGGTATCACAGAGGTCTTTGGATCCTCTTTTCATGGTTCGAATCCATGCGGGGCAACTCTCCTAAAGATTGATGCGCCGCGCTCAAAGCAGCCTGTCCGACCGGTGTTTCGTGCTGGTCCTCGCGCTTCTTCTCCTGGTGATTTCGGCCGTGTACGGCAGCGTGGTGCTCTCTCACTATGCGTACGCGGACGACTTCATGACGCTCTACGCCGTCCGCTCGCACGTGCCCGGCGACAAGCTTGCCCCCTTCTACAACACCCAGGGACGGCCGCTTGGCGGCGTGATCACGCAGGCGGCGTTCTGGGCCGCCTGGACGCTCGACGGCCTGGACAGGGTGCGTGTGGCCGCGCTCGGGTTGGCATTGTTCTGCGGGGCGATTCTCGCCGTCGAGTTCCGGCGCGTCACGCCGTGGTGGATCGGGCTGGGAGCCGTTTTCCTGCTCCTGCTGAACCCGGCGGCAGCCGTGCGGCGGCCTGGGTCAGCAACGGGTTGCTGAGCCTGCCAGCGACCGCGCTGGCGCTGCTCGGCGGGGTGGGCTGGAGGCACGCCTTTGAGCGGCGCGACGTCCGCGCCTGGCGTTTTTGGCTTCAGGTGGCCGCGGCGAGTGGCCTGGGAGTGACGGCGCTGCTGATCTACCAGCCCTGCGCCTGTTTCTTCCTGCTGCCGGCAGCCATCCGGCTGCTCGACAAAGACCATCCGCGAGATGCCCTGCGCGCCGGCACCTGGACGGTCGCCGGGTTCACGGGCCTCTCCGCCGGATATTTCACCGTCTTCCAGATGATCCGTCCTCATCTGGACAAGTCAGAGGACATCGTCATCCACCGGGCAGACATGGTGAGCGACGTGGCGGGCCGGCTCCGGTTTTACCTGGCCGACGTGCTGCCTCGCTCCTTCGAGTCGTGGGCGGCGTTTTCCGGGGTGGTTCCAAGAGGGCTGGCGCTTTGCACGGCCGGGTTGTTGACCCTGCTGTTCCTGGTGCGTCTCGCCCGCACGAAGGGCGCGGCGGCAATGCGTCTGCAAGCGTTCCTGGTGGCACCGCTCCTCTTCGGGCTTGCGTCGAGTCCGCTGCTCGTGGTCAAGGACAGCTACGCGCCTTTCCGGACGCTCGCGGTGCTATATAGCCTGGTCGTGGTCGGACTCGCCGGAGGCGTGAGGGAGATCCAGGCCTGGATACCCGCCAACCGGCGCGCCGTCCACGCCGTGCTCATCGCGTGCTGGGCCGGGTTGATCGTGCTGAACGGCGTCGCGGCTGCCGGTATCACCAGGGAGGGACTGGTAAAGCGTTCCGTGCGGGAGCTGGATGTCTATCGCCGGTTCGTCAAGGCGCGGCTGGCTGTCCCACCCCGAGAGGTCATCGTGTTGCTGCCTTATCCACAGGACATGCCGCGATTCAGCAGGATCGCTCCGCAACACGAGTTCGGAACGGCATCCTCCAGCGTGGACTGGAGTTTTCCCGGTCTGTTCTACTTCGCGTTTGATGATGAGTGCCGCCACGATCCCCCCGCAGGCCGTCCCCCGTCCAACGCGGCAGTGTTGATGCACACCGTCCCGGCCGATGGGCCGGAGCTTTTCCAGGCGAACGTCCCGGTGGTCGATGCCTCCCGGGTGTTGAAGGGGGAGTGGTCAGGGGACGTGATGCCGCGCTCAGGTCCGGTCACTCAGGACGAGTTCTTCGGCGAGGTCCAGCAATTAACTCCAACCCTGCGGCTTTCGCGTTGGTTCGGCTCGTACGAAGTGCTCTCGCCTGCTTCGATCCTGCACCGCGAACTCGGTGCTCTGGACTTGTCCGGCCAGGGCGGCAAGGACTGCTGGTTCCACAGCGAGAGACTGGGCTGGTTTTGGACAAGTCCGACTTCGTTCCCCTTCGTTTACAGCCGTGAGCGCAGGCACTGGTTGTGGTATGTGCGCGGCAGCAGGCGACCCGCCGAATTCTATGACTTTGACGCACCTGGACGCCCGCGGGTTCTCCTCGAATGAGGACCGGGGCCTCCGACCTGGATGGCGGACGGCAACATCCCGCATCCCACCTCCTACCCTGGCGCGCAACGCCTTCCGCCATCTTTGACGTTGTCCATCCGCGCGCCAGACCTTTAAGCTCGCGCTGCCATGAGCGGCCAATTCCAGATCTTCATCTACCTGCTCGCCGCGGTCATCTCCGTGCCCATCGCCAAGCGCATGGGGCTGGGCTCCGTGCTGGGCTACCTGCTCGCGGGGGCCATCATCGGGCCATCGGCGCTGCGGCTGGTCGGCGGTGACGAGGGCGGCGGCGAACACGTCCTGCACGTCGCGGAGTTCGGCGTCGTACTGATGCTCTTCCTCATCGGCCTGGAACTGCGCCCGGCCCGGCTGTGGGAACTGCGCCGCCCCGTGCTGGGCATGGGCGGCTTGCAGGTCGTGGTCACGGCCGGGGCCATCATCGGGCCATCGGCGCTGCGGCTGGTCGGCGGTGACGAGGGCGGCG
>CALMAQ010000174.1:0-407 GCA_937859745.1 uncultured Verrucomicrobiota bacterium
CAGGGGCGCGGCGGGGGCGTCCCTGCACCTGTGGGGTCCCCGCCCCCCTGCGCTCGCCGCAAGCTGTGGGGGGGCGACGGGCGTGGAAGTCCTGCTCTGGCTCTGGATGCTGCTCCATTGGAAAGACAAAGCGTCGAGCCCGCTCCACAAGGGGCCGGTCGGGGTGTTGATGCAAACGTCGGAATTGTTGACGGGTCCCATCGCGTTGGGTCTGCGTGCGTTGGGCTGGGTGCCGGCGGCCGGGCTGGCTTTCATGCTCGGTGCCCTGCTCAGCCGCACCGGCTGGGTGCAGGCGGGCAAGCATTCCGCCGCCGACCCGGAAGCCGTGTTCGCCTCGCAGAGCTGAAGCCTGAAGGAAAGCCGCCGCGAAAAGACGCAAAAGGCGCAAAAAGGGATCGGAGGTGGGA
>CALMAQ010000174.1:425-684 GCA_937859745.1 uncultured Verrucomicrobiota bacterium
TTTTCTTTCTTTCTGCTGTCCCGCACCCCCCCCGCGGGCTCCCCTCCGATCTTGCACCACCTTGCGGTTGCCCGCAGAGTAGCGCGTGTACCCGATCTGTTGCCCGTTCCCGGAAGGAGGGGCTTGAACCTTCCGGCTTTCTTCGTCTGGCTGCTGCTCTGCGTGATCTGGAGTTCCACCTGGATCTTCATCAAACTCGGCCTCCAGGACCTGCCGCCGCTGTTTTTCGTGGGCGTCCGCTTCGTCATCGCCTCCGGCG
>CALMAQ010000174.1:694-4055 GCA_937859745.1 uncultured Verrucomicrobiota bacterium
CCCCCCCCCCGGGGGGGGGCGCGCGGCCCCCCGCCGCCGGGGGCGCCGGGGGGCGGCGGGGGGCGGCCGACTGGCGGTTGATCGCGCTGACGGGTTTCCTCACCTTCACGGTCAACTACGGCCTGTTGTTCTGGGGCGAGCAACGGATCGCTTCGGGCCTGGCCGCCGTCGTCCAGGCGACGATCCCGGTGTTCGGCCTCGTGTTCGCCCACGTCTATCTGCCCAGCGAGCGGCTGACCGTGCCGAGGGTCATCGGCGTCCTGCTCGGGCTCGCCGGGGTGGCGGTCATCTTTTCCGACCAGTTCCACGTTGCCGGTCCGCTCGCGTTGTGGGGCAGCGCGGCGGTGGTGGCGGGGGCGGCGAGCACCGCCTACGCGAGCGTGCTCATCAAGGCGCGGGGCGCGCACCTCGACCCGGCGGTGCTCTCGGCCGGACAGATGCTCTGCGGCTGGGTGCCGCTGATCGCGCTGGGTTTCGTGTTCGAGGGCAACCCGCTGCGTTTTCACTGGACCCACCAGGCGGTGTTCTGCGTCTTCTACCTGGCGCTGCTCGGCTCGGCGCTGGCGTTTTGCATGATGTACTGGCTGGTGCGGCGGGTGAAGATCACGAGCATCATGCTCATCTCGTTGGTGACGCCGGTGGCGGCGGTGGTCATCGGGGCGTGGTGGCTGCAAGAGCGCCTGACCGCCCACGCGCTCGCGGGCGGACTGTGCGTGCTGGCGGGTTTGGGGTTGGTGATCTTTCGCCGCACGCCGCAACCTGCGGAGGAACTACCTGCCGGTGAAGTGCTCGAAAACGCGGAAGGGTGACGGGAGGCGGAAGGCGGAAAGTGGAAAGCGGAAGGATGCAAGAAGCATCCTGCATCCCGCGCCATACATGACACCTCCCGCATCCGCTTCTTGTGCCTTGCGTCCTGCATCCTGCATCCTGCATCCTGCATCCTGCATCCCGCCGCTTCCCGCCTTTCCCATGCTCCCCATCGACGTGTCCGCGATCCGCCACGGCTTCGACGCCAACTTCGCCTTCCGCGGGGAACTCGGCGCGTCCGTGTCCGTCTGGCAGGACGGGCGGGAAATCCTCTCGCTCGCGGGCGGCTGGCGCGACCGTCAGCAGAGCACCCCCTGGCGCGCGGACACGCTCGTGCTCATGTGGTCGATCACCAAGGGACTCGCCGCGAGCTGCCTGCTCCATGCGCTGGCCCTCGACGGGATCGGCCTCGAAACCCCCGTGGCGGCGCTCTGGCCGGAGTTCGCGCAGAACGGCAAGGAGGGCGTCACGCTGGCACAACTGCTCTCCCACCAGGCCGGGCTGGCCGCCATGGCCTCGCCGGAAGTCTCCCTCTTCGACCATGATGCCGTCGCGGCGGCGCTCGCCGCCCAGGCCCCCGTCTGGCCCCCCGGGCGCGCCCACGGCTACGGTCCCCGCACGTTCGGCTTCCTGATGGACGAATGCCTGCGCCGCCTCCGCCCGGGACAAACCCTGGGTCAATATTGGCGCGCGCAGTTCGGCGATCCGCTCGGCCTGGACATCTGGATCGGTCTGCCCGACGAACTGGCCGTGCGCGTGGCGTCGGTCTACCCGGCGAAATCCGGTCCCGGCCAGCACGGCACGCTCGACCCGTTCTACGAGGCGCTGGCGGTGGAGGACTCGCTGACCCGGCGCGCGTTCGCCGGTCCGCGCGGCCTGCACAGCGTCGCGTCCATGAACACGCCCGACGCCCGGCGCGCTTCCCTGCCGTCGCTGGGTGGGATCGGCACGGCGTCCTCCCTCGCCAAGTGCTACGCCCTGCGGGCGAACGGCGGCAGCCTGGAAGGCCACGCGTACTCCCCGCCGCAGGCGGTCGCGTGGATGAGCACGCCGCTGGCCAACGGCCACGACGAGACTCTCTGCCGCGACACGGCGTTCTCGGCCGGGTTCATGCAGGACCCGCTCGGGCCCGACGGGCGCAAGCTGCGCCAGCTCTTCGGCCCCTCGACGCGCGCGTTCGGCCAGCCCGGCGCGGGCGGGGGGCACGCCTTCGCCGACCCCGAGCACAACGTGGCGTTCGCCTATCTGATGAACCAGATGGAACTCGGCGTGCTGCCCAACGAGAAGTCGCTCTCGCTGGTGGCGGCCATCTACGGCGCGACGCCCGAGCCGCTCCCGACCGCCTCCGCCGTCTGCTGACCCCATCCATGAACGCACACGCCGCCACGCTGACCGTGCAAACGCGCGGAAAAGGCACCACCGAGATCACCGATGAGGTCGGGCGCATCGTCCGCGAGAGCGGCATCGCCACCGGCACGGCCACGGTGTTCCTCCAGCACACCAGCGCGTCGCTGGTGATCTACGAGAACGCCGACCCGAGCGCCCGCGCGGACCTGCACGCCTTCTTCGAGCGGCTGGTGCCGGAAGATGGGGGCGGCTACGTCCACACCGCCGAGGGTGGCGACGACACGACCTCGCACCTGCGGATGGCGCTGACCCGCACGGGTGAAACCGTGCCGGTGGTGCGCGGCGCGCTGGCGCTGGGGACCTGGCAGGGCATCTACGTGTTCGAGCACCGCCGCGCCGCGCATCGGCGGACGGTGGTGGTGACGGTGGTGGGCGTCTGATCGTCAAGGTAGGGATCGCTCTCCAAGCGATCCGTCGCTGTCCGCTGGCTGGTGGATGGCGCGTCACATCCAGAAAAGTCACTATATCGTGATGGCCGCGTGCGGCCCGGCGTCAGCATCGTGTTCTGACCCGCGCGCGGACCGGGTCCGGTCAGCGTTCGCGCAACTGCGCGCGCAGGATTTCCTGGCAGCGTAGCCGCGCCGCCTCAAACGCCTTCTCGCCCTCCGTCCGCTCCACGGTGTGCAGTCCGCCCACCCGGAACACGACCCGCGAGAACGGTTTGGGGATGAAGAAGCGGTCCCAACTCTTCAGACGCCACGCTCGCTCGAACTCGAACGAAATTGGCAGGATCGGACGCCCGGTCAACTGCGCGAGCAACACCAGGCCGGGTTTGATCTCGTAGCAGGGCCCGCGCGAGCCGTCGGGCGTGATGGCGACATCGTGCCCGCGCCGCAGCCAGCCCGCCATCTCGCGCACGGCGGCGCTGCCGCGCCGGGTGGCAGACCCGCGGATGGGGCCGATGCCGAAGCGGTCGAGGAACTGCGCGATGAGTTCGCCGTCGCGGCTGGTGCTCGTCAGCGCCATCCCCTTCGGGCGGTGCGGGGCGAAGAAACGGTTCCAGACCACGGGCACGAGCAGCAGGCGGTTGTGCCAGAAAAGGAGGATGAACGGTCCGCTTTCCACCCGGGCGCGCAGGGCGGCCGGGTCCTCGACCTCCAGCCGCAAAGTGAGGGTCAGCAGGCGCAGCGCCAGCGAGCCCAGCAGG
>CALMAQ010000174.1:4065-13893 GCA_937859745.1 uncultured Verrucomicrobiota bacterium
TGGTTGTTGAGTTTGGAAAGGGTACCGGTGGGGGGGCAGGGGGAGAGGTAGACGCAGACTGTTCCCGCAGACTCTCGGTACGCACTCCTTCAATTCGCGGCGATCGGGGCGCGCCGGATTTATGCTTTTTCAGTCGGACCCGGGCGGTGGCGCGGGGGGCCTGCGGTCAACGTTCGCGCACCTGCGCGAGCATGATCTGCTCGCAACGCCGCCGCTCGGTCTCGAACTCCTCCGGGTCGGCGCTGCGGCGGACCACGACGGGCTCGCCGATGATGAAGGTGACGCGGGAGAACGGCTTGGGGATGAAAAACCCGTCCCAGCTTTTCGTGCGCCAGGCGCTGGAATATTCGAGGTTCATGGGCAGCAAGGCGCGTCCGCTGAGCTGGGCCAGGAGCACCAGGCCGGGCTTGATCTCGTAACGGGGCCCGCGCGAGCCGTCGGGGGTGAGGCCGACGTCGTGCCCGCGCCGCAGCCAGCCAGCGAGTTCGCGCAGGGCGGCCGAGCCGTGCCGGGTGGCCGAGCCGCGGACGGTCCCGATGCCGTAGCGCGCCAGGAAGTGGGCGATGAGGTCGCCGTCGTGGCTGGCGCTGGTCATCGCCACGCCGCGGGGCCGTCCACGCTGGAGGAACCGTTGCCAGATGGTCGGGACGAGCAGCAGCCGGTTGTGCCAGAAGACGAAGATGTGCGGGCCGCCCTCGTCGCGCACGCGCAGGCGTTGCGGGTCTTCGAGGCGGATGCGCAGTGTCCAGACCAGAACGCGCAGGCACCAGGAGCCGACCAGGACCAGCCAGAATGCCTGGCGTTGCGGCCAGGTGGCGGCGGCGATGGCTGGGGGCACGGGCATGCGGCTCGGAACGTGGAGGGAGAAGTCGGGTGTCGCCGCACGGACCGCCGCCCGGAGGAACCGCTGTCGCGCGGCGTGCCCGGCTGGTCGATTGGTGATATCATGATACCGTGTTTTGTTTGTAGGGAAAACCTCGAATCGCCGGGCGATGAGCCTGGATGGTTCGGCGAAGGTCCCGGGAACGCTTGTCCGGTGATCCTGGCTTGCGGCCGAAACGTGTCGGCCCGCTTGAATCCGGCCGCTTCCACCGTTATCATCCGCCGCCAGCACGCCACGCGCCCTTTCTCCCCCTTCACCCGTTCGCGCCGGCACAACTGGCGCTTCTGAAACAACTGGCACATCTTTCCATCATTAAAGGGGATTTTAGCCGGAAACCCGCGCGCACACCCCACCTCGCCGCTTCATGACCCTGCCCACCCGGACCCGGCGGCCCCCGCGCCGATCCTTCAGCCTGCGTTTCCACGACGCGCTCCAGCGGTTGCTCGTACGGTTGAAGGTGGATGAGGTGCCGCACATCCGGCGGGTGATCGTCACGCTGGTGGGCGGGACCGTCCTGTTGTTTGGCGCGGTGCTGTTCTTCACCCCCGGCCCGGCCGTGCTGGTGGTCCCGGCCGGCCTGGCCATCCTGGGCACCGAGTACGCCTGGGCCCGCCGCTGGCTGAGGAACGCCCGCAAACTGGCCAGGAAAGCCGTTTCCCAGACGCAGCACATCCTCTCGCCCCGCCCCCCGGAGACGCCAGAGGAACTCGCCGCGCTCCAGGAGATCGAGTCGGCCCGCCCCGGGACCGCCGCCCGGGGCAAATCTCCCTCTTGAAACGCCGGGCGCACGCCCACCCACGCTGGCACCCCCGATGCTACCCGTGGTGAGGGACATACCCGCCCGCCATCGACCGCATGTCACCGGAAGAACCGTCACCCCCCGATCAACCATCCGGCCCTCCGGCGGAGGCCCCGGAGGCCTCCGCCGCCGACGGTCCGGCGCGCGTCCGGCACCCGGAGCAGAGCCGGGGGTTCTTCGAGGCCGCGTTCAGCCAGTCAAACGTTGGCGTGTCCGTCATCGATGCCACCGGCCGCGTCCTGGAGATCAACGACGCATTCTGCCGCATGATCGGCCTGCCGCGCGGGGAGATCATCGGCCGCCCGTCGAGCCATTACACGCACCCGGACGACCGCGCCCGGAGCGCCGGGATCCTGTCCGGGGCCGCGCTGGGGACCACCGGGGCGAGCGCGCTCGAAAAACGTTACCAGCGCCCCGATGGTTCGATCCTCTGGGCGCGCGTCAACCTCTCGGTGGCGGAGCGCGACGCCGCCGGACAGCCGTCCCGGATGATCGGCCTCATCGAGGACATCACCGCCAGCAAGGCCGCGGCGGAGGCCGCCCGGAGCAGCGAGGCGCGCCTGCGGCAGGTCTTCGAGAGCGTGGAGGACTACGCGATTTTTTCGCTCGATGTCCAGGGTGCCGTCACCGGCTGGAACGCTGGTGCCGAACGGCTTTTCGGGTACAAGGAGGCCGAGATCGTCGGGCGGAACAGCGAACTGCTCTGGGAGGAAGCCGACCAGCGGCAGGGCATCCCCGCCAAGGAACGCCACGACGCGCAGACCCTCGGCCGGGGCCACGAAGAGGGCTGGCGGCGGCGCAAGGATGGCAGCCGCTTCTTCGCCAGCGGCATCCTCACCCCGATCCGCGACGCCGCGGGCGCGCTGGTGGGATTCACCAAGGTCTGCCGGGACGTCACCGCGCGACGGGAGACGGAAAATGCCCTCGTGGCGGCGCGGGCCCGGCTAGACGCCGCCCTGATCGCGGGCGAGGTGGGCACCTTCACCTGGGAGATTCCTGAAAACCGCATTTACGGCGATATCAACTTCGGGCACATGTTCAACGTGACCCTGGGACCGGACGGGACGGCACCTGTGGAAGCCTACCTGGCAGCGGTCCACGAGGCGGACCGCTCCCGGGTGCAGGCCGCGCTGGAACGGGCGATGGCGACCGGGACGAATTACCAGGCAGCGTTCCGCAGCCAGACCGCCAACGGGGAACGCTGGATCGTCGGCCGGGGCAAGTACGAGCGGGATGCCTCCGGCCAGGTGGTGCGCCTGACGGGTGTCGCGCTCGACGTGACCGAGCGCAGGCGTGCGGAAGAGGCCCAGCAGGCGACCCTGCGCGAGTACGAGCGGCAATCGCGGGTGTTTGACACGGTGCTCTCGAATACATCCGACTTCGTGTACCTGATCGACCGGGAGGGCCGCTTCCAGTACGCCAACGTTCGTCTACAGGAGTTGTTCAACCGCACACCCGACCAACTGCTGGGCAAAAACTTCCTCGAACTGGACTACGAACCGTGGCACGCCGAGATGCACATGCGCGAGGTGGCGGAAGTTTTTGCCACGAAGCAAACGGTCCGGGGCGAGGTCTCGTACCGCGGGCCTACCGGGATCGAAGCGACGTTCGCGTACGTCTTCCGGCCGGTCATCGGCACCGAAGGCGAGGTGGAAATCATTTCCGGGACCTCGTACGACATCACCGAGAGCAGGCGCAACCGGCTGGCACTGGAAGCCAGCGAGGGCCGTTTCCGTTTCCTGAGCGAGATCGGCGAACTGACGCGCTTGCTGCACGACCCCGAGCAGATCATGTCCACGGTGGCGCGGACGCTGGGCAGCCACCTGGGAGTTTCGCGTTGCGCCTACGCCGACGTGGAAGGCGACGCGGAACACTTCACGATTCGCCGGGACTATACCGACGGCGGCGCGAGCCTCGTGGGGCAATACGAACTGAGCCGCTTCGGGCCCCGGACGGCGGAGGCGTTGCGCCGCGGCGAGACCCTCGTCCTCCACGACGTTCCGCGTGAACTGCCCGAAGGCGACGCGGAAGCGTTCCGCGCCTGCGGGGTCCAGGCCACCGTGTGGTCTCCGTTGGTCAAGGAGGGGCGCTTGGTGGCTATGATGGCCGTCCATCAGCATGGCCCGCGACAATGGTCGGACGAGGTGATCGGGCTGATCAAGGCCGTGGCAGAACGTTCCTGGGCTTCCATCGAGCGCGCCCGCAACGCGTTGGCACTCGCGCGCCGGGAGCGCCAGCTTTCTTTCATCATCGAGGCCGCGCAACTCGGCACGTTCGACTGGGAACTGCCTGCGTCCACGGGCAAGGTGCAATGGAACGACCGGATGAAGTCTTTTTTCTGGCTCGCCCCGGATAGCCCGCTCGCCGGTCTCGCCGCCATCGAGACCCTGATCCATCCCGATGATCGCGAGCGGGTGCAAGTGGCACTGGTCCAAGCCATTCAAGGAAACAGCCGGTACGACCTGGAATACCGCATCGTCGGCCCGCAGGGGCAGATCCGCTGGGTCCATGCCTCCGGGCGGTCCTACGAGGACGGCAGTGGCGAGGCCAAACGCTTCAGCGGGGTCGTGGCGGACGTCACGGTGTCGCGGCTGGCGGCCGAAGGGCGCGAGCAACTGCTCGCCTCCGAGCGCGCCGCGCGGGCGGAAGCCGAGCGCACCAGCCGCATGAAGGACGAGTTCCTGGCCACGTTGTCCCACGAACTCCGCACCCCGCTCAACGCCATCCTGGGCTGGGCGCAGGTGCTCCGCAGCGAACCCCCGGGCCCCGCGGATCTGGAGCAGGGGCTGAGCACCATCGAGCGCAATGCCCGGGCGCAGACGCAGATCATCGAGGACCTGCTGGACATGAGCCGGATCATCTCCGGCAAGGTGCGTCTGGACGTGATGCGGATCGACCTGGGTTCCGTGCTGGAACAATCTATCGAGACCGTGCGTCCAGCCGCCGCCGCCAAAGGCATCCGCGTGTTGCCCATGCTGGACCGAGGCGTCGGCCCCGTCAGCGGCGACCCGAACCGGCTCCAGCAGGTGTTCTGGAACCTGCTGTCGAACGCCATCAAGTTCACGCCCCGGAACGGCCGGGTGCAGGTGCTGCTGGAGCGCATTAATTCGCACCTGGAAATCAGCTTCATCGACAGTGGCGAGGGGATCCAGCCGGAGTTCCTGCCCCACGTGTTCGACCGCTTCCGGCAGCAGGACGCCTCCACCACGCGGCAGCACGGCGGGCTCGGGCTGGGCCTGGCCATCGTACGCCAGTTGGTCGAGTTGCACGGCGGCACCGTCACCGCCCACAGCGCCGGGGCCGGGCGGGGTGCCACGTTCCGCGTGCTGCTCCCGCTCGTGGTGATCCATCCCGACCAGGAACCAGAGCGCCGCCACCCGCAGGCGGATTTCGCGGCGCTCTCCGTCCCCGATGCCAGCATCCGCCTCGACGGGGTGACGGTCGTGGTGGTCGATGACGAGCCCGACGCCCGCGGGCTGGTCAAGCGCCTGCTGGAAGACCGGCACGCCCACGTGCTGACCGCCGGGGGCGCGGCGGAGGCGCTCGAACTCGTGCAGCGGATCAAGCCGGACGTGCTGGTCAGCGACATCGGCATGCCGGGCGAGGACGGCTACTCGCTCATCCGGCGCGTCCGCACCTTGAACCCGCAGGCCGGCGGCCTGACCCCGGCGGTGGCGTTGACCGCCTACGCGCGGGCCGAGGATCGCATGAAGGCGATCCTCGCCGGATTCCAGATGCATGTCTCCAAGCCGGTCGAGGCGGCGGAGCTGTTGACGATGGTCGCCAGCCTCGCGGGCAAGACGTGAGCGACGGCCGCGCCCGGCCTCAAACGTCCAGCGAGGTCGTGGACGCTTGGTCCCAGTAGGTCACGGCACCCTCGCGGTTCTTGATGAAGCGCACCCCGCCGTCCTGCGAGATCACAATGGCCAGGGTTTCCGGCACCGCGAGGCAGAGCCGGTAGGCCGAACGGTGGCGGGTGCCGACGCTCTCGGTGAACTCCTCCTCGGCCTCCGCTCCTTCGAGGTCCAGCGCACGCCGCACCGCCACTACACCGGGCAATTCGCCGCTGATCTCGCCGCCGAAGCCGAGGAGTTCGAAGCTCTTGGTGAGCACCACGGCCCCGTCCACCTCCGCGCAACCCGCCACGAGGTAGGCCATCTCGAAGATCGCCTCGTCGAAGGCCGCCAGTTGCTCGTCGTTGCTCAGTGCGTACTCCGACCAGCCGACCGGGATGCTGCTGCCGGCATTGAGTTCCGCCACGCGGTTCATGATCCGCATGACGAGGCTGCGGAACCGCTGGCGCGGTTCGCCGTCCGCGAAGCGGTACTTTACGTCGATGTAGCGGTTCACGTCGTTTAGTTCGTCGGTCATTTCGACGGGCAACATCAGGATCGTGGCCCCGTGGTGCGCGCTCCGCAGGGCGGAAATCAGCCGCTTGATCGCGTGCTGGCTGATGGTGCGGATCAGGGTGGGATCCAGCGGGGCCCAATTCCCGCCGTGCGCGGACCGGGCCTTCTGGTGCATGGTGATCAATTCCGTACGCACGGGCTCGAAGGCCTGCGGCAGCCACTGCGAATCGTACACGTTCGCCGAAGGCGGGAGGATGTGCCCGCCCTCGGCGCGGGCGATGACCTCCGAGCCGAACCCGATGATGATCTGGCCCGGGCCGGTCACGCTGAGCACCAGCGCGGCCGGGAGGGTCTGCGGACGGCCCCGTCCGCCGTGGGCGTTCTGGAGCCAGCGCATCCCCGAGTGGAGGATGCCCCACATGCGCGGAAGCTCGCGTTTGTCGTCGAGGCAGACGCCGATCAGCGAACGGTAGAAGTTCGCGGCGGGGGACAAGCGCCGGGCCTCCAGCGCGTTGAAGGGCCGCGTCTGCATGAAGCGCAGGCAGTGGAGGCCGTCGGGCGGCCCCTGGTCGCGTGGGAACATGTCCGGGTCGGCCAGGATCAGCCGGAACGTCACAGGCCGCGATTCCTCGCGCAGCAGGCTCGCCTGGTAGCAGATCATGATCAGCCGTTCGAGCGCCTCGTGGCTCGGGGGCTGTTCGCGCCAGGGATTTGGCAGCCGGTCCGCACCGTTTGCCACGCGCTGCCAGCGTTGCATGATCACGGAGGCAACGGCTTGGGGATGGGCGAGTTCGTTCATCACCTTAGGGGAAACTCCGGCGGAAGCACCGCGTTGCGACCACGTTGGCACATTTCTCTCGCAGATTCAAACGCCGGACAGAGAGGCGAGGGACAGGCCGACAGGCAGCATCCTGTTCAATCCGAGCGGATTAGTCACGAAATTCCAAGCGCGGCGAGCGTCAGGGAAACGTTGCGGTCCATGCTGAGGGAGGCCGCTTTCGCCGCGCAGGTGCCCCGGGCCGCGGCGAGCCGCGCCGGGTCGGCCCACGCGAGCAGGCGTGCGGCCAGCAGTTCGCCGGAGGCGTGATCGGCCGTCGCGACGATCTCGCCGTCCACCCCGGGCGTGAGGATTTCCGCGCACCCGTTGGCGTCGCTGGTCAGGACCGGCAGGCCCGCAGCCAGCGCCTCCAGGCAAGCGTTGGAAAAGGGGTCGTACCACGTGGGCAGGACGAACACGTCGGCGGCGGCGTAGCAGGGGGCCATCTCGCGTTGCGGCCCGAGAAAGCGGGTGCGCGCGGCGGCGGCGCGGGACGCGGCCTGCAAAAAGGGCCCGGGGCGTCCGTGTCCGGCGATGAGGAGCCGGGGCCGGATGGCGTCTGGCAGCCGGGCGGTGGCGGCGAGAGCGTGCGGCAGCCCCTTGCGCTCCCAGCCCGTGCCCGCGAAAAGGATCACAAATTCCCGCGCGTCCAGTCCGAGCGCCGCGCGCGCGGCCTGCCGCTCGGGCGGGGTGGGGGGATGAAAACTTCCATGTGGCAGACCGTTGTAGACGACATGGATGCGCTCCGCCGGGTAGGCGGGATAGTACGCGAGGATCTCGGCCCGCACCATCTGCGAGTTGGCGATCACCCGGCCCGCCCCGGCGGGGCTGAAGAGCGACCTTTCCAGAGCAAGCAGTTCGCGGTGCTTGGGGTTCAGGCGTCGCAGCCAATTTTTCCAGGCAGGCTCGAAACGGGCGCGCCGTGCCAGCCAGGAAAGGTGGACCCCATCGCCCGCGCGGTAGGCACCGCAGTTCCAAACCCGCTCTAGGCTGAAGACGAGGTCGCACGCGCTCCCGGGAGTCAGCGCGGCGAGCGCGTCGGCGAAACGCCGGGGGCTCTTGCCGCCGGGTACGCGGACGAGTGGCCGGTGCTCCGACCATGCGGATCGCGGCCACTCGGGGCCCGCGAACAGCGTGCAACCGTGCCCGGCGGCCGAGAGGGCCGCCGCCAGCCGCCGCAGGTAGCTTTCCGCACCGCCGGTCTCGGAGTAACCACGGCGAACCAGACCGATGTTCATGCGAGAAGAGGAAAGGTGGCCCGAAAACGCGGGCATTTGCGCCGGACTTGCGCCGGGGCTGGAATCACGCTCGCTTCTCTACCTGCCGCCCGGCCTGCCGTCCATGGAATCCTCGTTCCCACCCGCTGATCTGCCGCGACGGCTCCTGTATGCCACGAGCGCGCGCATCGGCGGCATCGGGCTCGACCTGTGCGCGCAGGAGCAGCTCAAGCTGGCCGTGCGCGGCGGGTTCCTCGGCTGCGCGGTGGCTTTCCAGAATCGTTGCGCGGACGTGCCCGACGCGAAGGTTCGCTCGCTCCGCTTCACGCCGGTCCGCCTGCTCTCGTTCCTGGACCGCCCTTACTACTATGGAGCCAAGCGGCGCGCCGCGGATGCCGCCGCCGCGCGCGAGGCCCGCACTGGCGGCTACGATTTTTTCCACGGTTGGGCGGGCGACAGCCTGGCGGCGTTGCGTGCGGCCGGAGAGCGGGGCATGCCCTCGGTGCTCGACATCCCGACGTGGCACGTCGCGCACGGCTTCCGGCGTTACGAGAACGTGCCGCCCCCGGGTGGCCTCGCGGGCAGGCTGTTGCCGGGAGGATGGCTGCGCGGACTGCCGATCACCCCGGAGCGTGTGCGCGCAGAGTACGAGCGCGCCACCTTGCTGCTGACGCGCTCGACCTATGCCACGGAGACCTTTCTGCGGGAGGGTTTCGCGCCCGAGCACATCTTCAACACCGACGAGGGCGCGGACACCGAACGTTTTCAGCCGGGCGAACCTCCCGCCTTGTTCCGGGCATTGTTCGTGGGAGCATTGATCCAACGCAAGGGCGTTCACCTGCTCCTAGAGGCGTGGCACCGGCTCAACCTGCGTGATGCCGAACTCGTCCTCTGCGGCCATGTGCACGACGAGATCAAACCGTTCCTGGCGCGCTTTAACGGCGGCAATGTGCGCGTCGTGGGCAAGACGCCGCGCGTGGAAGAACATTACCGGAGCGCCACGTTGCACATCTTTCCGTCGCAATGCGAGGGCTGCGCCAAAGCGACGTGCGAGGCCGCGGCGAGCGGCCTGCCGCAGATCACCACCAGAGAGTCGGGCGACGTGGTGATTGATGGGCTCAACGGGCTCAACGTGCCGCGCAACGACCTCGACGCATTATGCGCGCGGATCGAACATCTGTACCGGCACCCCGAACTGCTTCCGCCGATGAGGCTGGCGGCGCGCGCCCGGGCGCTGGCGCATTTTACCTGGGACGCCTACCGCGTAAGGCTGGCACAGGGCTACCGGCGAGCCTTGACGCTCGGCGTTCGCGCGCGTTGAGTACGGGAGGAACGGCCGAATCGGGGTGACAGGATTTGAACCTGCGACCTCCTGGTCCCAAACCAGGCGCTCTACCAAGCTAAGCTACACCCCGAACTATCTGCCTTACAGTGACTTGCGAGGATAATCTTGCCCCCGTTCTATTCCCGTTATCACCTGTTTTGTAACCTGTATGCTTGGGAGCACATGGAAACATCTACGGAGCAGGTAAGAACGTTTGAGAAGGTCGGCCCGTGTCTATACCGCTACACGGCAACGGGAACATACTACGCTTTGGTCAAAGTCAAGGAGCAACGAGTGCGCCGGTCCTTGGACACAATTGACCGCGCGGTTGCCAAGCGGGTGGTGATTGTCTGACCGTTGCTTTGTGCAGGATGGCGAGGTTGTAGGTGGTGATGAAGAGGTGGATGGCGTCAAGGTGGTTCTCCGGGCACTTGGAAAA
>CALMAQ010000175.1 GCA_937859745.1 uncultured Verrucomicrobiota bacterium
GGCGCACGCGCTGAGCCAGCGTCTCGCCCTCGACGAACTCCATCGCGTAGAAGCACTCCTCGCCGCCCGCGCCCGGGGCGGCGGGCTCCGTTGTGCCGAAGTGGAACACGCTGGCGACGTTCGGGTGCCGCAGCCGCGCCGCCGCGCGTGCCTCGCGCAGGAAGCGGGTGCGGGCCTCGGGCCGCGCGGAATAGTCCGCGCCGATGACCTTGAGCGCCACGGGCACGTGCAGGTTGGTGTCCCGCGCCTTGTACGTCACGCCCATCGCGCCGCGCCCGAGTTCCCAGGGGGTGCCGTCCGGGCGCGGGAGAATCTCGTAGTGCTGGTAGCGCCACGGCGCGGCGGGCGTCGCCCCGGGCGCATCCCCCTCCAACGCCCCGAGCAGCAGGCAGGACGGGCAGCCGTCGATCCCGGGGGGCAGCGCCGTGCCGCATTGGTCACACGTCGGGGGTTCCATGGGCGGGAGGAGGGTCAGGTGCGCGCCACGAGCGCGCGGAACAGGTAGCGCAGTTCCTCGTCCACGTCCTCCTTCGCGGCCACCGTGCGCGCCACTTCCGCGCGGATGACCTCGCGGTAGCGCCCGCGCAGCCGCGACAGGTGGCTGCGGAGCGTGCCCAGGGGCAGGTCCAGCCGCACGGCGACCTCCTCCTGGGACGGCAAGCCCTGGCCGCCGCGCAGGAACGGCTCCAGCGCCGTGAAGATTTTCTCCTTGGACCCGGCGGCGTTCTCCCGGCGCAGGAGGTCGAACGTGCGCGCGACGAGCGCCTCGGCCCAGCGTTGCTCGTAGTAGCGGTCTTCGTCCAGCGCGGCGAGTTCGGGCGTGCGGCTGCTGTGCGCCTCCACGGCCTGGATTTCCTCCTCCAGCAGCACGAACTCCCGGTCCCCGCCGCGCTTCTGCTGGCGCTCGCGGGTGTCGGCGTTGACCAGGAACCGCTTGAAGACCGTCAGCAAAAAGGAGCGGAACTTTCCCCGGGCGGGATCGGCCTGGTGAAAGACGCGGTTTTCCAGCAGGTAGGCGAAGAAGTCCTGCGTGAGGGCCTGCGCGTCGGGCGGCCGGTGGCCGCGCCGCCGCGCGAAGCTGTAGAGCGGCGGCCAGTAATCCTGGCACAACCGGGTTAGCGCCGCCTGCGCGCCGCCCTCCTCGCGCGCGCAGGCGAGCACGACGCTCCAGTGGGTCGTGTCGAAGGAGGCACGTTCGCCGCGCAAGGTGCCGGGAACGGGTTTCATGGCGCGCCGAAACTAGCCCGCAAAAGCCCCTGCCGACAAGCAAAGACGCCCCGGGAACGGCGGATGGGGTGCAATCCGTTCGCGGCCAGCAGAATGAATGGTGCTCCGGGACGGCCGGAGGCGGTTCCGGGTTGTTGGCCCCGCGGGATCGTGGGAGGATGCCGCCTGCCCATGCCTCCCACGATCCCGCGCCCCGTGATCCTGCTGGACCCGTTCCCCCGCGCCGTGGACCAGATTTTCGACGCCGCCACGAAGGCGCGGCTGGAAACCCTGGGCGAGGTGGTGTGGCACGACGGCCCGCCCGCGGGCGACGCCCACCTGGACCGCTGGCTGCCCGGGGCTGCGGCGGTCATCGGCCAGACGGCGCTCGACGGGGCGCGTCTCGCCCGCGCGCCGAACCTGCGCGCCGTGTGCAACGTCGAGGGCAACTTCCTGCCCAACGTGGACTACGCGGAATGCCAGCGGCGCGGGATTCATGTCCTAGCGACCGCCCCCGTGTTCGCGCGGCCCGTGGCCGAGATGGCGCTGGGCCTGGCACTCGCGCTGGTCCGGCGGGTCCACGAGGCCGACGCTGCCATCCGGCAGGGCACGGAGACCATGTACGGCGAGGGGGACAACGCCGACTCGTTCCTGTTGAGCGGCCGGACGCTCGGGCTGGTCGGCTTCGGCAACGTCGGGCGGGCGCTGCTGCCGCTCCTGCGGCCCTTCGGCGGCGAAATCCTGGCGCACGACCCGTGGATTCACCCGAGCGTGCTGCGCGAAAGCGGGCTGGTGCCGGTGTCGCTGGAGGAGTGCTTCGAGCGCAGCGCCGTCGTGTTCCTGCTGGCTGCCACCACGACCGAGAACGCGGGCCAGATCGACGCCCGGCTGTTCGCGCGCCTGGCCCCGGGCAGCCTCGTGATCCTCGTCAGCCGCGCGGGCAGCGTGAACTTCGACGACCTGCTGGACGCCGCGGCGTCCGGCCGCATCCGCGCCGCCATCGACGTGTGGCCCGACGAGCCGGTTCCCCCCGGCCACCGCGCCCGGCGCACGCCCAACACGCTTCTCCAGGCCCACCGCGCCGGGAACATCCCGGAAATCTGGCCGCTGATGGGCCGGATGGTCGTGGACGACCTGGAAATGATCCTGCGCGGCCTCCCGCCGCAGCGCTGCCAGCGTGCCCAATGGGAGACTGTTTCCCGGCTGCGGAGCAAGCCCATCGGGTGAGGGGAAGGATGTCTCCTGACGCCTTTTCGCGTTTTCCTGCTATTCCTCTCCCATGCAACTCCAAATTCCCGACCGCCGGTTCGCGGGCTACATCTTCGACTGCGACGGCACGCTGGCCGACACCATGCCGCTGCACTACCGCGCCTGGAAACGCTTCGTCGAGGAAAACGGCGGCGAGTTTCCCGAGGCGCTGTTCTACCAGCTCGGCGGTGTGCCCACGGGGAAGATCATCGAACACCTCAACGAGCGCCAGGGCTTGAAGATGGACCCCCAGGCGGGCGGCGAGCGCAAGGAGGGATACTTCATGGAACTCATCGCCGAGGTGCAGGCCATCGAGCCCGTGCTGCTCATCGCCCGGCAACTGCGCGGCAGCGTGCCGATGGCGGTGGCCAGTGGTGGCTACCGCAAATATGTCGAGCATACCCTGGAAGCCATCGGCGCGAAGGATTGGTTCGACGCCATCGTCTGCGCGGAAGATTACACGCGCGGCAAACCCTTCCCCGACCCTTTTCTGGAAGCCGCGCGCCGCCTGGGCGTGCCGCCGGGGGACTGCGTGGTCTTCGAGGACAGCCCGGCGGGCGTGGAAGCGGCGGAGGCGGCCGGGATGGCGTGCGTGTTCGTGCCGTCGGCCCCGCCAGTGGCTGCCTGATTCCCGGCTCCCGCCCCCGCGTCGGCCAGCGCCTGGAGCAACGCTTTGAGCGGACCCGCCGCCCGCGCTTGCCGCCATGCCACGAGCAGGTCCCACACGGCCCCCGCGTCGCTCAACGCCACGGCGGCAACACCCGCTGCCGGGAGCGGATGGAGCAGGTCGGGCACCAGGGTCACCAGTCCATCCCCGGCCACCAGCGTGAGTGCCTGCGCGAGGCTGTCGGCCGAGGGGCCAAACCGGGGCCGGAACCCGGCCGCGCGACAGAGAACGGTGATCCAGCGGTCGCGTCCCGGCAGGTCTGCCTCGGGCGAGCGGCCGAACCGCTCGGCGTGCAGGTCGCGCAGGGAGATTTCCCGGGCTGAAGCTAGCGCGTGACCGGCGGGCAGCACCGCCAGCAGGCGCAGGGTGGCCACGGTGCGGACGTAGAACTCGGCTTCCGCGAAGCAGCCCTCCTGCCCAGCGAGCGCCACGTCGATCTCCCCGCGCCGCAGGGCCGCCACCTGCTCGCCCGCCGACAGGTTGAGCGGCGTCACCCTCACCCCGGGATGGGTCCGGCGCAACGCGGCCAGCGCGGGGTTCAGGTACGCCCCCGCCGCCGAGGCCAGGTAGCCGACCCGCAGGTGGACCTGCCGGGCGCCCGCTGGGTCGCGCGCCGGGGCGCGGGCGGCGTCGCAGCGCGCGCG
>CALMAQ010000176.1 GCA_937859745.1 uncultured Verrucomicrobiota bacterium
GCGGAAGGGCGCGGCGCGGCGCTGGCGGGCGTCCTGGCAGCGTTCGGCGGCGGGCTGGACTGCCTGGTCAACAACGCGGGCGGCAACCTCCGCAAGAAGGCGCTCGACTACGCGCCGGGCGAGTGGGAGATGCTGCTCAACCGCAACCTGACGAGCGCCTGGGAGATGTGCCGCCTGCTGCACCCGCTGCTCAAGCGCCGCGCGGCCGAACGCGGGCCGGAAGCGGGGGGCAGCACGATCGTCAACGTGGGCAGCGTGGCCGGGCTGACGGCGATCCGCACGGGCGTGCCCTACGGCGCGAGCAAGGCGGGCATGTCGCAGATGACGCGCGGCCTGGCGGGCGAGTGGGCGGCGGACGGCATCCGGGTGAACGCGGTGGCTCCGTGGTACATCCGCACGCCCTTGGCCGAGACGGTGCTCCAGGACGCGGCCTACGCGGCGGAGGTGGTCAACCGCACGCCGATGCGCCGGGTGGGCGAGCCGCGCGAGGTGGCGGGCCTGGCGGCATTTTTGGCGCTGGGCGCGTCGAGCTACGTCACCGGGCAGACGGTGGCCGTGGACGGCGGGTTTCTGGCGTGGAGTTTTTGAGCGGTCAGCTTTCCCGCCGGAAGAGGCACCGCAACTCGCGGCCCTCGCGGCCCCGGTAGGCGCGGACGGGCACGGCCTGGTCCAGGCGCTCGAAGCGACCGGCGAAAAGGTCGTCGATTTCTTCCCGGCTGGCCGGGAAGGGCGGACCGCCGCCGGGCGGGGGCGGCTCGCCGTTGGCCCAGGGATCGAGGTAGAAGACCGCGTGCAGAGGGCCGCGGGGCTTCAGGGCCCCCGCGACGGCGCGCACGTCGGCGGCGCGGCGCGCGGGGTCGATGGCGCAGAAGCAGGTGTGCTCGAACACCCAGTCGAACCGGCCCCGGAACGCGGGCGGCAGGTCGAAGAGGTCGGCCTCGGCGTAGGATTCGCGCCCGGCGGGCGGTTGCTGGCGGGCCAGCGCCAGGGCGGCGGGAGAGAGGTCCAGGCCCACGACCTCGCGCGCTTGGCCCGTCGCCGCGATGGCGCGCACGTCGTGGCCCAGGCCGCAGCCGGGCACGAGCACCGCGCCCTCGAACCGGTGGCCCGGTTGCGCGAGCCATTCGAGCAGCGGCGGAGCGGGCGCGCCCTTGTCCCAGGGCGTTTCACCGGCGCGGTAGCAGGATTCCCAGTCAGTGGACATCGGAGACCAAGGCTACATCGAACTTCCGGCGGTCGCCTGCGGTTTTGGATTGTTCGTGCCCGGGGCTTCTTTTTTCGCCTTCCGCGCCAGGAGCACCGTCGCGTAGGCCAGCAGCGCCACGCCGCCGCCGAGCGCGGTGTTGAGCGTGCGGTGCGTGACGACCAACGCCGGGGTCAGGCCGCCGAAATCGAGCAGGAACACGATGTACGCGGTCAGGAACACGGCGTACACGGCATAGTTGACGTTGATCAGCGTGTAGCCCAGCCACGCAAAGAAGACGATCAACGCGCCCATCGTGACGTGGTCCAGCCGCAAGGCGTGGACGAGCAGCGAGGCCAGCGCCGCCCCGGCGAAGGTGCCGAGCACCCGTTCCACCCCCCGGCGAAACGTCTGCTGGAAATCCGGCTTGAGCACGAGCAGCGCGGTCATGGGCACCCAGTAGCCATTGGGCAGCCGCCACCAGCGGGCCAGTTCGGCGGCCAGCCCCAGCGTGAGCCCCAGGCGCAGGGCGTAGCGGAAGAACTCCGAGCGCATCGTCAGGTTGTCCCACAGGGTGCGGACGCCGGGCAGGAAGCCCTGGAAGGGATCGTGGTCCAGTTCCCCGGCGGGGAAACGCAGCCGCCACACCGCCAGCATGAAGAGCGTTTGCAGCGCCCCACCCGCGAGGATCATCCCCGAGCGGGCGAACGCCTCGCCGAACGTGCCCGTGGGATAGCCGCTGGCCACGATGGCCACGATGGCCCACTTCTGCCCCACCCACGACGCGCCCGGCCCCAGGGAAAGCAGCATCCCACCGCCAAACCCGGCCCAGGCGGCGTTGAGGATGGTCCCCGGGCTGCCCCGGTGGCCCACCAGCGAGCCGCCCAACGCCGACACGGCCATGCCCAGCGTCGCGCCGAGCATCGTGGCGGCGCGCGAGGTGCCCAGCATCTGGAACGCGCCGAAGCCCACCGAGAACGCGCCGCTGGCGGCGACCATCCCGGCCTGCGGGTTGCCGTACCGGATGCCCGCCGCAAGGCAGCAGGCGATAGGCAGGACGCAGGGCAGCGCGCGCAGGGCGCGGTTCTTCTGCCAGTGCAGGCGCAGCAGGTCGCGGTCGAGGAGAGAGGACATTCCTACCAGGGAGCCGGGGACAAGCAGGCACGGCAGAAAAACTGTAGTATTTTCATTTATTATTTGTAGAGTAAAATGCTACAAACATCGTGCCTACTTTG
Source organism: uncultured Verrucomicrobiota bacterium (assembly GCA_937859745.1). Classification (GTDB taxonomy): domain Bacteria; phylum Verrucomicrobiota; class Verrucomicrobiia; order Chthoniobacterales; family SZAS-18; genus CAHJWO01. The sequence continues at coordinate 2,419 of CALMAQ010000176.1, forward strand.
ACAAGGAAAAGGCTTCACCATCCATTCGCCGCCGGGAGTGTTTCCTGTCGTCCCGGACTTGTCCACCCTGCTTGTCCACCCTAATAGGGGACTTGGTTCGACCGTGCATGCCGCCTTCGTGCGATGGGCGGCGGCGCGGGGAGCCCGGCGTCTGGTCGTGGCGGTCTCGGAGGCCAACGGCCAGGCGCTGCATTTTTGGCGGAAGCGGCTTGGTTACATGGAAACCGTCCCCGGCCGGACGCGGCCGGGCGGCGAGGCATGCCGCCGGAGCCGGGAACTGGAAAGCCGCCTCGTGCCCGCGGCGGCCGTCGCGCCGTGGGTGCGGCTGAGGGTGCAGGAAAGGCAGAGGGCGGAAGACAGAGGGCGGAAGGTGGCGGGAACGACGCCCGGTACGTTGAGCTCGCGGCGGCTCACGGGGCTTCTCCGGCGTCCTCCGGCGATGCGGCGACGTTCCGCACGCGGTAGCCGGGGACGAACCGCTCCCGGAACGCCTGGAACGTGCCCGCCTCCAGTTCCGCGCGCACCCGGGCCATCAGGTGCAGGTAGAAGTGCAGGTTGTGCAGCGAGACGAGGCGCAGGCCCAGGATTTCCTCGGCTTTCAGCAGGTGGCGCAGGTAGCCGCGGCTGAATTCCCGGCATGCCGGGCACTCGCAGCCCTCCTCGATGGGGCCTTGGTCCTTTATATAGATCGCGTTGCGCAGGTTGAGCGTTCCGGCAGCGGTGAACGCCGTGCCGTTGCGCGCGATGCGGGTGGGCAGCACGCAGTCAAACAGGTCGATCCCGCGGGCAACCATCTCGACCATCTGGGGCGGCGTGCCCAGGCCCATCGCGTAGCGCGGCTTGTCGGCGGGCAGGAAGGGCTCGCTGCGTTCGACGGCGAGCATCATCTCGGTTTCCGGCTCGCCCACGGAGACGCCGCCGACCGCGTAGCCGTCCCAGTCCATCGCGGCCAGGGCGCGGGCGCTCCGTTCGCGCAGGTCGGCGAAGGTGGCCCCCTGGACGATGCCGAAACGCAGTTGGGGCAGGGCGGTGGTCTCGCTGTAGGAATGGGCGGCGGCCCAGTCGCGGCAGCGTTGCGCCCAGCGCAGGGTGAGGTCGAGCGACCGGGCGGCGTAGTCGTGCTCGCAGGGGTAGGGCGGGCACTCGTCGAAGGCCATGTGGATGTCCGAGCCCAGGACGCTCTGGATTTCCATGGCCGTCTCGGGCCCGAGGAAGGTGGGCGTGCCGTCGATGTGGTTCTGGAAGTGGACGCCCTCCTCGGTGATCTTGCGGATCTTGGCGAGGGAGAACACCTGGTAGCCGCCGGAATCCGTGAGGATGGGCCCGTCCCAGCGCATGAACTGGTGCAGGCCGCCGAAGGCGCGCATCACGTCCAATCCCGGACGGACGAAGAGGTGGTAGGTGTTGCCGAGGATGACCTGGGCGCGCAGGTCGCGCAGTTCCTGCGGGCTGACGCTCTTGACGGTGCCCTGGGTGCCCACGGGCATGAAGGCGGGCGTCTCGATGACGCCGTGCGCCGTGGCGAGCCGCCCGCGCCGCGCCAGGGAGCGCGGGGCGTCGGTGGAGAGGAGGTCGAACATGGGGCAAGCGGACGCTAATTGATGGCCGAAGCAACGATTTGATGAAAATTATGAATATTATGCAATTGAGAAAATTTCCATAATATTGCTATAAGTACCGGTAGGCCACATGGACGCCCTAAACAATCCTTTCGCGCCTGGTGCCGGAACACCACCACCGGAGTTGGCGGGCCGCGACCTGCTCCGGGAGAAGATCCGGGTGGCCATCGAGAGGGTCCGCCGTCAACGGCCTGCCAAGAGCGTGTTGTTGATTGGTCTGCGCGGTGTCGGCAAGACGGTGTTGCTCGACCGGATGCGGGCGGATGCGGAGGCCAACGGAATCGAAACGATGCGGATCGAAGCGCCGGAGGATCGCTCGCTGCCAGCCATCCTTGCCCCACAGATGCGTCTTGCCTTGCTGCGGCTTTCCCGCCTGGCGCAGGTCAGGAGCCTCGCCGAACAGGGCCTGCGCGCGCTGGCGGGCTTCGCCAAGGCTCTCAAGGTGAAGTACGAGGACCTCGAAGTCGGGCTGGATTTCGATCCGGAGCCGGGATTGGCTGACAACGGGGACCTGGAGCACGACCTGCAAACCTTGATCGAACTGCTCGGCGCGGCGGCTCGGAAAGCAGGCACGGCGGTGGCGATGTTCGTCGATGAGTTGCAGTACGTGCCAGAAAAAGAACTCGGAGCATTGATTACCGCGCTGCATCGCGCGGCACAGCGCCAGGTGCCGGTGACGATGGTCGGCGCTGGGCTGCCGCAGTTGCCGGGGCAAATGGGGCGGGCAAAATCCTACGCCGAGCGGCTCTTTGATTTCACGACCATCGGTCCGTTGCCCAGCCCCGCGGCGGTGCAAGCTATCAGGAAGCCAATCGAGGATCTGGGGTTCAAGGTGGAGGATGGAGCGCTGGACATCATCCTCACGCAGACTCGTGGGTACGCCTACTTCCTGCAGGAATGGGGGAAACACGCCTGGGACGTTGCCTCCGGCTCGCCCATCACGGAACAGGATGTCATCGCGGCGTCGCAAGCCGCGGTTGCCGCCTTGGACGAAAGCTTCTTCCGGGTGAGGTTCGAGCGACTGCGCCCCGCGGAGAAGAAATATCTGCGTGCGATGGCCGACTTGGGACCCGGGCCGCACCGGTCGGGCGACATTGCCGCTGGACTCGGAGGGAAAGTGACTGCTTACGGTCTGGTACGCAGCCAACTCATCGCCAAAGGAATGGTCTGGAGCCCGAGCCACGGAGATACCGCGTTCACGGTTCCTTTGTTCGACGAATTCATGCGTCGGATCATGCCCGGAAACGACTGGCGTTAACGGGCCCCTGCGGGCTGACGCTCTTGACGGTGCCCTGGGTGCCCACGGGCATGAAGGCGGGCGTCTCGGTCTTGATGACGCCGTGCGCCGTGGCGAGCCGCCCGCGCCGCGCCCGGGAGCGCGGGGCGTCGGTGGAGAGGAGGTCGAACATGGGTCGTTTCGCGCTTGGCCAGGCGGCGGGAAGGCAATAAGATGTCGTCAAGAAGGGTTACGGCGCAAACGACCTGCGGCTACACAAATGAATCTAAGGTCATCTCGATAATGGAAGACTGTATCCACGGCGAGGATTTGTGGCTTTACGAGTTCTATCTCTCGGGTGAATTGATTGACCGGTTTAGCACGATGCCAGAGTACTGGGGCGAGCTTTCACCCGAAGAAAAAACGTCTCCGCGCGGTGATGCTGAGTTGCTTGCACGGCATTGGCCGGGATCGAAGGTGGACGCGGTGAAACGCTACTTGTGCAACTGGGAGAAGATGGATGAAATTTGGAGTGGAGTCCTAGGCAAGGCGTACCAAGACGACCGATACGCTTACGGAGACTGCTGGCAATCGACCGATTTCCTTCGCAAGCTCGGCACGTCCTATCCAGAAAACGTGTGAGGGGGCCGGGGAATCTTCGAAAAAGCCGAAAGTTTCCGCTTGCCGCCCGGAAAACACCCGCTAGATTGCACGCTCCCTGAGTGGTGAAGTCCACCCAAGAGTGCCCACTGGCCGACCAGTGGGACTTTTTATCGGTGCCGTCCGGCGAACTCCTTCCCCGGACCGTTACGACGGACTCCCCTACAGACGACGATCACTTCCGCTTTTCTTACATCCCAGACCATGCCCACGATCAACCAGCTCGTCCGCAAAGGACGCACGAAGGTGAAGGTGAAATCCAAGTCGCCCGCGCTTTCCAACTGCCCCCAGCGCCGTGGCGTCTGCGTGCAGGTGATGACCCGCACCCCCAAGAAGCCCAACTCGGCGCTTCGCAAGGTCGCCAAGGTCCGGCTCACCAATGGTCAGGAAGTGATCGCCTACATCCCCGGCGAGGGACACAATCTCCAGGAGCACTCCATCGTGCTCGTGCGCGGCGGCAAGGTCAAGGACCTGCCCGGCGTGCGTTACCACATCGTGCGCGGCACGTTGGACAGCCAGGGCGTCGAGAAACGCCGCCGCGGCCGTTCCAAGTACGGCGCGAAACGGCCGAAGCCGGGCGCAGCGGCGGCCCCCGCAGGCAAGGGCGGCAAGGGCGGCAAGGGCAAGAAATAAGGGTCGCCCCCATTAGAACCGTATTTTTTCCAACCTCTAGCTTTCTCTCCACGCCATGTCCCGCCGCCGCCGCGTCCACAAGAAGATCGAGCGTCTCGATTCCCACTACGCCAGCCCCGTCGTCGCGCAGTTGATCTCCACCGTCATGCACGACGGCAAGAAGTCGCTCGCCGAGCGCATCGTCTACGGTGCGATTGAAAAGAGCCGTGAGAACTCGGACACCGTTGATCCGCTCGAAGTGCTCCACAAGGCGCTCGACAACGTCAAGCCACGCCTGGAAGTCAAGAGCCGCCGCGTCGGCGGTGCGACCTACCAGGTGCCCATCGAGGTTAGCCCCGAGCGTCAGATTTCCCTAGCGATGCGCTGGCTGGTTGGCTATGCCTCCTCCCGCCGTGGCATCGGCCTGACGGACGCGCTTGCCAACGAAATCCGCGACGCCGCCTCCGGCCAGGGGAATGCCATCAAGAAGCGCGACGACACGCACCGCATGGCCCAGGCCAACCGCGCCTTCGCCCATTTCCGCTACTAGCGATCCAGACATGACAACCCGGGACCGAGCAGGTTCCGGGTTTTTCATCCTCTAAACCACTTTCCACCCTCTTCCCAATTTTATGGCCGCCACCCTAGAGGCTACCAAGCCTGCCAGCAACCCCAACTCGCCGAACCGCGCGTTCCCCATGGAACGCACGCGCAACATCGGCATCGCCGCGCACATCGACGCGGGCAAGACCACGCTCACCGAGCGCATCCTCTTTTACACCGGCACCATCCACCGCATCGGCGAGGTGCACGAAGGCACCACCGTCACCGACTGGATGGAGCAGGAGCGCGAGCGCGGCATCACGATCACCAGTGCCGCCACGACGTGCTCGTGGAAGCAGCTCCAGCAGGAAGGCATCTTCAAGCTCTACGAGGGCCAGCAGATGCGCGTCAACATCATCGACACCCCCGGCCACGTGGACTTCACGGCCGAGGTGGAGCGCTCCCTGCGCGTGCTCGACGGGGCCATCGCCGTGTTCGACGCCGTGGCCGCGGTGCAGCCGCAGAGCGAAACGGTCTGGCGGCAGGCCAACAAGTACAAGGTGCCGCGCATCGGGTTCGTCAACAAGATGGACCGTATCGGCGCGAACTTCGAGAACTGCATCGAGGAGATGCGCAAGAAGCTCGGTGCCAACGCCTGGCCGATCCTCATCCCCATCGGCAAGGAAGACTACCTGACGGGCCAGATCGACGTGGTCAACCAGAAGGCCGTCCGCTACATCGACGACAACACGATGGGCTCGACCTACGTGATCGAAGAAATTCCCGCCGAGTTGAAGGACGCCGCCCAGGAAGCCTACGACAACCTCGTCACCGCCATCTCCGACCTCGACGACGAGGTGGGCATGATGTTCCTGGAAGAGAAGCCCATCAGCAAGGAAGACCTCAAGGCGGGCATCCGCCGCCAGACCATCGCCAACAAGTTCGTGCCCGTCGCGGGCGGTTCGGCGTTCAAGAACAAGGGCGTGCAGTACCTCCTGGACGCCGTGGTGGACTACCTCCCCGGCCCGCTGGACATTCCCCCGGCGCAGGGCATCGACCCGGACAACATCGAGCAGAAGAAAGAAGCGTTCTCGGACGACAACGCCAAGTTTTGCTCGCTGGCGTTCAAGCTCTGGAGCGACCCGTTCGTCGGCAAGCTCGTGTTCTTCCGCGTTTACTCGGGCAAGCTCTCCAAGGGCGACACCGTCTACAACCCGCGCACCAACAAGCGCGAGCGCATCAGCCGCATCATCCAGATCCAGGCCGACAAGCGCGAGGACATCGACACCTGCTACTCGGGCGACATCGCGGCCATCGTCGGCATCAAGAACATCACCACGGGTGACACGCTCTGCGACGAGGACCACCCGATCCTGCTCGAACCGCCGTCGTTCCCCGACCCGGTCATCTCCATGGCCATCGAGCCCAAGACGAAGGTGGACCAGGAGAAGATGGGCAATGCGCTTCAGCGCCTGGCAGAAGAAGACCCGACGTTCCGCGTGTTCACCAACGAGGACACGGGCCAGACGATCATCGCGGGCATGGGCGAACTCCACCTGGAGATCATCCGCGACCGCATGATGCGCGAGTTCAAGGTCGAGGCGAACAGCGGCAAGCCGCAGATCGCCTACCGTGAAACGATCACCGCCACCGCCACGGGCGAGGGCAAGCTGGTCAAGCAGTCCGGCGGACGCGGCCAGTACGGGCACGTCATCGTCAACGTCCAGCCCAACGAGCGCGGCAAGGGCCTGACCATCGAGAACAAGGTGGTCGGCGGCACGATCCCCAAGGAATACATCCCCGCCTGCAAGAAGGGCATCGAAGAAGCGGTGCTCAACGGCATCGTCGGCGGCTATCCCGTCGTGGACGTGAACGTCGACATCATCGACGGCTCCTACCACGACGTGGACTCCAACGAAATGGCGTTCAAGATGGCGGCCATCTTCGCGGTCAAGGACGGTTTCAAGAAGGCGAAAGCCATTTTGATGGAGCCGATCATGAAGGTCGAGGTGGAGACGCCCGAGGATTACCAGGGCGACATCATGGGCGACCTGAGCCGCCGCCGCGCGGCGCTCAATGGCACCGAGATGAAGGCCGTCAACGTGTCGGTGCAGGCCGACGTGCCGCTGGCCGAGATGTTCGGCTACGCGACGGCGATCCGCTCGCTGTCCAAGGGCCGCGCCTCCTACACGATGGAGCCGAGCCATTTCGCGCAGGTGCCCGCCAACGTGCTGGCCGCCGTGCTCGACAACAAGGAAAAGTAATTCAGGCCAAAGCCAACAACCGCAGCGTAAATCCCTTAGTCTTTCATTGTCATGGCAAACGGCCAACGTATCCGCATCCGCCTCAAAGGTTTCGACCACCGGATGCTCGACCAGTCCAGCGTGGAGATCGTGGAGACCGCCAAGCGCACGGGCGCGAAGGTGGCCGGCCCGATCCCGCTGCCGACGCAGATCGAGAAATTCACCGTCAACCGCTCCCCGCACGTGGACAAGAAGTCCATGGAGCAGTTTGAAATCCGCACCCACAAGCGCCTCCTTGATATCATCGAGCCGACCGCCAAGACCGTGGACGAGCTCAAGAAGCTCAACCTCCCGGCGGGCGTGGACATCACGATCAAGATCTGACGTGGTCCGCTGATCCCAACCACCCTAAAAACCACCCTTCCTCTACCGCTATACTACGATGAGCTTTGGACTCCTTGGCAAGAAGGTCGGCATGACCCGCATCTACGATGCGGCGGGCAAATTGATGCCTGTCACCGTCATCGCCGCCGAAAACAACGTGCTGGCCCAGCGCAAGACCGTCGAGAAAGATGGCTACGCCGCCGTGCAAATCGGTTACGAAACCCAAAAACCCCAGCGCCTTCCGAAGCCGGAACTCGGCCATTTCGCGAAGGCGGGCGTCGAGCCCAAGAAGAAGCTGTGCGAGTTCCGGCTCAATGGCTCGGCGGGCCTCGCCGACGGCGACCTGAAGCTGGGTGTGACCCAGTTCGAGGTCGGCCAGTACGTCGATGTCAGCGGCCGGAGCAAGGGCAAGGGCTTCATGGGCGTCATGCGCAAGCACAACTTCGACGGCCAGGGCGCGGCGCACGGGTCCAAGACCCACCGGCGCAACGGCTCCATCGGCTGCCGCTCGACCCCGGGCCGCATCTGGAAGAACCAGGGCATGCCGGGCCACATGGGCGACAAGAACACGACGACGCTCAACCTCGTGGTGTACCAGGTGCGCGAGGCCGAGGGGGTGATCCTTATCGGCGGCGCGGTCCCCGGGGCCAAGGGCTGCTACGTCGAGGTGCGTCCCGCCGTGAAGAAGAAGCAGGAAGTGCGCTCCACGTTCGGCGTCAAGGTCGTCGAATCGACCGGCAAGCCGCAGAACCCCGCCAAGAAGGGCAAGAAATAACCAGGACGTTTAAGCCCTGAAAGGCACCATCTACATGAGCGCAACTGTTCTCACCCTCGAAGCCGCCAAGGAAGCGCGCATCGAAGTCATTTCCAACGGCAAGGGCACGCAGGCGGTGCACGATGTCATCACCGCCATGCGCGCCAACCGCCGCAGCGGCACGGCCAGCACCAAGACCAAGGCCACGGTCAGCGGCTCGGGCAAGAAACCCTACCGCCAGAAGGGCACGGGCCGCGCCCGTGCGGGCTACCTGAGCAGCCCCATCCGCGTCGGCGGTGGCGTGGTCTTCGGGCCGCATCCCCGCGACTACTCCAAGAAGGTCACCAAGTCCGTCAGGCGCCTGGCGTTCCGCAAGGCGCTGAGCAGCCGGATCCTCGCGGGCGACGTGTCCGTGGTGGATGCTTTCGCCGTGACCGAACTCAAGACCAAGGCGTTCGTCGCCCTGGTCGGCGGCCACACGGACGAGAAGAAGAAGGTGCTCGTCATCGGCGACCAATTCGACGACCTGACCTACAAGGCGGGCCGCAACGTCAAGACCGTGCAGATGGCCACGGTAGACGGCGTGAACACCGAAGACCTGCTCCATTACAACAAGATCCTCATCACGCAGGAGGCGCTCAAGCAGATCGGCGACCGTACCGCCGCGCCCGACCGCACGCCGATGACCCCGGCCCTCTAACCACCGAGGCCCACGACCATGAACGAGCCCTTTGACCTGATCAAAACCGTCCGCCTGACGGAAAAAGCCACCCTCCTCTCCGAGAAGGAGAACAAGTACGTCTTCGCCGTCAGCCCGCGCGCCAACAAGATTCAGATCAAGCATGCCGTCGAGGCCTTGATGAAGAAAAAGGTCGTCGCCGTGAACACCTGCAACTACGAAGGCAAGAAGAAGCGCGAGCGCCGCGCCGACTACGGCAAGCGCCCCGACTGGAAGAAGGCCATCGTGACCCTCGCCCCCGGCGAGAAGATCGACCTGGCCTAAGCCACTCCGAGCCGACAACCCATTAGCTAAAATCTACCTATGGCTCTGAAAGAATTTCGACCACTGACGCCCGTGCAGCGGTTCAAGCAACTGCCCAAGTTCGACGAGATCACCAAGTCAACCCCGGAGAAGTCCCTCCTGGATGTCCGCAAGAAAAGCGGTGGCCGCAACAACCATGGCCGCATGACCTCGCGCCACATCGGCGGCGGTCACAAGCAGAAGTACCGGATCATCGACTTCAAGCGCAAGAAGCACGGCGTCACCGCGCAGGTGGTGGGCATCGAGTACGATCCCATCCGCACGGCCCGCATCGCGCTGCTCCAGTACAAGGACGGCGAGAAGGCGTACATCATCGCCCCGGACGGCCTGAAGGACGGCGCGACGGTGGTGTCCGGCCCCGAGGCCGCGCCGGAACTCGGCAACAGCCTGCCGCTCAAGAACATTCCGCTCGGCACGGCGGTGCATTGCGTGGAACTGACGCCCGGACGCGGCGGCCAGATCGCCCGTAGCGCCGGTCAGCAGGTCATCCTGAACAACCGCGAAGGCGGCTTCGCGCTCGTCAAGATGCCCTCGGGTGAAATCCGCCGCATCAACGAGAACGCCTATGCGACCATCGGCCAAGTCGGCAACATCGACCACATGAACGTGAGCAGCGGCAAGGCCGGGCGCACGCGCTGGCAGGGCCGCCGTCCGCACGTCCGCGGCATGGTGATGAACCCGGTCGATCACCCGATGGGTGGCGGCCAGGGCAAGAGCAAGGGCGGTGGCGGACGCCATCACCCGATGAGCCCGTGGGGCCAGTTGGCCAAGGGGTTCAAGACCCGCCGCAAACACAAGAGCACGAGCCGCTGGATCGTGGCGGGCCGCAACGCCGCGAAGAAGACTTCCTAACCTCCTCTTTTTATGGGTAGATCACTGAAAAAAGGTCCGTTCGTCGCGGGCCACCTGTTCGAGAAGATCGACAAGATGAACGCCTCGGGTGCCAAACGCCCGATCAAATGCTGGACGCGCTCGTCCATGATCGTGCCGGACTTCGTCGGGCACACCTTTCTGGTGCACAACGGCAAGGTGTTCAACAGCGTGTTCGTCACCGAGAACATGGTCGGCCACAAGCTGGGCGAGTTCTCCCCGACGCGCACCTTCAAGAAGCACGGCGCACACACCGCCAAGGTCACGAAGTAACCCTTTCGACCCTTAACATGTGTGGGTCCGCGTGGCGGCTCATGGCGGCGCTGTTCGGGAGCGCGGGACTTTTCGTGAGTTCGCTCCCCGGTCAGGTTCCGCCCGGACAACCGGAGCCCTCCGGTTTACCGACCGTCAACGTCAACCCGCCCCGGCAATCCTCCCGACCGCCGACCCCGCTCGAAAAACTTCAACAACAACTCAAGGAGACCCAAGACCGGCTACAGGCCTACGAGGCTGACAACGCAGCCCTACGCCGGCGCAATGATTTGAGCATGACAACGATCCGCAGCCTGGACGAAAGCCTGGCGGTGGCCAACGCGGAACGCGAGGTGACCCGCCGCCAGTACGGCGAGCAGAAACTTCGTATGGAAGCGTTGGGACTGGCGGCGGTGGGCGACAACAAGGAGGCGCTGGAACAGCGGCTCCTCAATGCCGTCCGCGACCTGGCCCTGGTGCGGGACGAAAAGGAAAAGATCGCGGAACGGCTGGTGGCGCTCTCGGAAACGGTGATGCTCTACATGAAGTCGGCCACGGTGGCGAACGCCGAGGTACGGCTCGAATTGGAGGCGCAACTGCGTGCGGCCAACGAGGCGGCTCAGGCCGACAAGCTGGGCAAGAACGACGGCGGCCAGCCCCCCGACCCCGAACCTACGCTGACAAACGCCAAGGTGGTGAGCATGAAGGAAGACCTTTCCCTGATCGTCGTTAACGTGGGCAACCACGACGGCGTAAAGATCGGGATGCCCTTCCAGGTTGTGCGGGACCACCGGTTCGTCGCCCGGGCGCGGGTGGTGGACGTGCGGGAGAGGATCAGCGGCGCGATCATCGAAGAATACAGCTCAAACGAACAAAAGGTGAAGGTTGGCGACGGGGTCCGCGTGGACCTGCAGGGCTGACCCTCCTCCCTTGATAGGCAGGACAATTTCGGCAATCACAGACACTACAGAAAGCAACGTTATGGAAGTTCTCTCGGTTTATCGCGGTGCGCGCATGTCGGCCTTCAAGGTCCGGGAACTGGCGCGTGAAATTCAAGGATTGCCGGCCTCGGCCGCGCTGGACCTGATTGCCTTCAGCCCCAAGAAGGCGGCCCTCCTCGTCGGTAAGACGCTGAAAAGCGCTATCGCCAACGCGGAAAACAACAACGAGCTGCGCGTCGACACGCTCGTCGTCAAGGAGGCGACGGTCGGTGAGGGCCCGACGATGAAGCGCATGAAGAGCCGCGCCCGGGGCAGCTCCAGCCAGATTCGCAAGCGCACGAGCCACATCCGCATCGTCCTGACCGATGAGATCGTGATCCCGCAGCGCAAGCCCAAGGCGGCCGGCAAGAAGAAGGCCGGCGCGCCGAAGTTCGCTGCCCCTGCTCCCAAAAAGGAGAAGGCCTTGGCCGCTGCCGAGGACGAGAAGCCGATGCCTGTCCCGGCTGAGATCCGGAACGAGGTCGAGACCGAAACCCCGGCCGCACCCGCGTCGCAGGCTGACGAGGGCCCCGGCGAGACCGCCGCTCCGCCCAAGCTGTCCTCCGACGAGGACACGACGAAGGACTAACCCCCAGTTTACCCGAAGAGAACTTCCACCAACCGATTTTATGGGACAGAAAGTCAACCCGATTGGATACCGGCTCGCACTGACCAGGGACTGGCGCTCACGCTGGTATGCCAACCCGAAGGAGTACCCGGACTTCCTCCACGCGGACATCAAGATCCGCTCCTACGTCAAGAAGAAGCTCCAGAGCGCGGCCGTGGCGAAGATCGTCATCGAGCGCGCCTGGAACAGCCTGCGCGTGACCATCTTCACGGCGCGGCCCGGCATCGTGATTGGCCGCAAGGGCGCGGAGATCGAGAAGATGACCGAGGACATCACAAAAATGAGCGGCGGCAAGCAGGTCAAGATCGACATCCAGGAGATCAAGACGCCGGAGCTGGAAGCCCAGTTGGTGGCCGAGAACATCGCCCTCCAGTTGGAGCGCCGCATCTCCTTCCGTCGCGCGATGAAGAAGGCGATCCAGACGACCATGGACTTCGGCGCGCTGGGCATCAAGCTGCGCGTGGCGGGCCGTCTCAACGGCGCGGAAATCTCCCGCGCGGAACTGATCCGCGACGGCAAGACGCCGCTGCACACCCTGCGCGCACACATTGATTACGGCTTCCATGAGGCGAATACGCTCTACGGGAAGATCGGCGTGAAGTGCTGGGTCTGTAAGCCCGACCCGAACAGCGTCCAGGCGCAGGAAGCCCTCGCGGCGGCCGAGAGCCAGCGCGCCCTCGTAGCCGAGCGCGATGTCGGTCATC
>CALMAQ010000177.1 GCA_937859745.1 uncultured Verrucomicrobiota bacterium
TCACCACCTACAACCTCCAAATAAAACAGGCTGCAACACTCAACTAATCACTACCTACTAATCGATGCGGCCGCGCGACCAAGCTGCATAGATGGTAAAGTGAGCGCATGAAGACTGCTTTACTCGTTCTCTCTTTTTTGCTTTGCACCGCAGCGACAGACCTCGCGCAAACCAGACGACAAACACCGCCGAAAGTTCCTTACTGGCACGTGTGGACAGACGACAAAGGCGTGAGCCACCAGACACGCGGGGAACTCAGCCAGTTCGAACTTCAAAGCATTCAACCGCCTGCCTTACCTCAGTGGCTCAACCACTTGAAGGCGGAGGGAGCGACGATCACCGTTGCGGTCAAGCCGCCGGGCTACGAGGGAGGCTGGCACGAGAATCCCAAGGCGCAGTGGATCATCCCGCTTTCCGGACGTTAGTTCGTGGAGACCATGGATGGCCAGCGGGTGGAGATGGGACCCGGCGAAATCTCCTTCGGCGAGGATCAGAACACGAAGCCCGATGCGCAGGGTCACCAAGGCCACCTCTCCGGCACCGTGGGCGGTGAACCTTCCGTGCTGATGATCGTGCAGCTCAAAGACTCCCCCGTCATCAACCAGCCCGCCCGGTTCAAATGATGTGAATACCCCGTTGTCATGCTGGCTCTCCTTCCTCATCCCATAGTCATACCTTCCATGCCTCCACGCAGCCACATCTTCCCCGCCGGATAGCTCCTGCGGCAGCTTCCGGTTCACCAAGGCCGCGCGGACCGCTCGTAAGCCTGCTAGCCCCGGCGTGCGCCTCTTCTTCGATAGCGTTGGTCACGCTTGCCTCTGAGTTGGTATCGCCATACGCTTGGCCATTGCTCACGCTGCTTGGCTTCTCCGGCTCACAGATGTATTAGTGCAAGAGGATTCCGGGATGTTCCGCTTCGATTTTGCCTTACCTTTGACCTGGGTGCGCGTGACCATCGCGCTCGTGTGGCTTATCTTCGGGCTGGCGTTCAAGGTGGCGAACATTGTTCCCCGGCATCGGCGCATCGTCGCGCGGGTGCTCGGAGAGCGATGGGCAGGTCCCATGACGATGCTGATTGCGCTGGGTGAAATCGGTCTGTCGGTCTGGATGCTCGCTGGCATGCTACTGCCCGTCTGCATGTTCGTGCAAACCGCGGCGCTCGCAGCCATGAACGCACTTGAGATCCGCTACGCTCGCGACCTGCTGCTTTCGCCGCGCCTCATGCTTCTGGCAAACGCCATTTTCCTCGCGGCCGGTTGGTGGGTAGCGCTGTTTGCTTAGAGTCGGCTGCCACCATTTGATTCGCGCCATGGCCGCGGCGTCCTCTCCGCCGTCTCGTAGCTCCGGCAGCAGCAGGACAACATGGTCCTCCAGAGCGTCCAGCTTGCTCCTATCTGGGATTGAGCTGCGCCCGAACACCGAGGTGGCAGGCTCCTGCGGCGGCCAGATTTGGCGTACGGTCAGCCGCGCGTATTTACCGGGCCGCGCGTGGTGGCATCGCAGATCGCGGGCAATCAGGCGACAGTGCGCTTTGATCAGGTCGGCGCGGGGCTGGTGTTCAAGCCGTCGGTGGATGGCATCAGCGGCATGTACATGCGCGGCAAGACAGGCGAGCCGCGCTGGGCGCAGGTCAAGGTGGTCGGCGGGGACACGGCGGAAATTTCCAGCCCGGAGATCGGTGAGCTGCAAACGGTGGATCACGCTGCCACCTTCCGGTTCAGCAAGGCGACAGGCTCCAAACGCATGCACATGGTATGGCCGTCACGGGGAGGCGCGTCGTAGTTGAGCCCGTTCACAGCGTCTTCGGCTTGGACGACGGCATACTGCTTGCCCAGATGGTAGATTTCCAGGTTTTCGGCGAGTGCAAACGCGATGTGTGCCGTGCCGTAGACCAGAATGTCGGCGGGCAGCATGGTCTCGCCCTCTTTGAGAGGGCGGGCTGCCTTTTGTCCGAAGACGTACGCCGAGTTGGTCGAAACCTTCGCCACGTTGGTGCCGCACACGTCGCGCACAACCCAGCGGATGAACCCGCCGCAGTCGAGGTGCTGGGTGTTATCGCAGCCTTCTCCCCAGACATGTCAACGCTTGACAATCTGTGCGCCACTTGGTTACAGCGACGAACCATCATGAAAAAACTCGTTTTTTCCTGTCTCACCGCGCTGGGGCCGCTGGTCTCCGCACTGGATCGCGCGCACGCGGCGTTTGTTCTCAGGCTCAGCCAGGCCGGCGGCAACGTGGTGGTCAACGGCAGCGGCACCCTCAACGCCACGGCGTTGACCTTGGTCAACTCCACGTATGGTGGAGGAGGTAGCGTTCTGCTGCCTGCCAGCGCCATCCTGGCGGTCAATCCCGGCTCCGGCAGCTTCATGAAATACTCCGGCTTGTTCGTCCAGTCCCCTTGGAGCAGCGGCGGCCCCACCTCCCCCACAACCGCCAGCGGCTCCGTGGTCGCCATCTCGGGCAGCAACACTCTCTCTTCGTGCCCGTGGGATATGTTTCGGAGGCCGCGCTCGCCGATACCATGACCTTCAACGGCGCGACCTTCGCCACCCTCGGCTTCACGCCGGGCACCTATACCTCCACCTGGGGCACGGGAGCCAACGCCGACGCGTTGACCGTCACCAGCGCCGTGCCCGAGCCCTCCACCTGGGCGCTGCGGGGCCTTGGTGTGGCCGGGCTGGGCCTGACGCTGCGCCGTCGCGCCGCCCGCGCGTAAAAGGCCACACCGCCTACCGCTTCTCCCGACCGCCTCTGCGGCACCACGCCGGGCAGGCGATCTTTGTTTCGGCGCGTCGTCTCCAGGCTAGCGTGGAGCGTGCAGAGTCCGGGCCTTGGGTGACGATTATCCGACAGTCTCATAGTGGTCATCGCTAACGACGCTCTTTTTGAAGACGAATCGCCTCGGCGTATTGCGAATGTGCGAGGCAATTTTCGCGCCGGGCTCCGCTAGTCCCACTCAGGATGGGTGAAAGTGCGCGGATGCCGGCGCTTTAAGGTGAAGATTGCTTCTTTTGTGCCGAACTGGTCTGCTGGAGGCACCCGCGCACACGCCTACCATGGCCGAGGAAGAAAAGACCAACCTGCGTCTCGAGATCGCCCACGTGCTCTTCATGGACATCGTTGGCTATTCTAAGCTGCTGGTTGATGAACAGCGCGAGGCACTCGACGAACTCAACAACCTCGTGCTCAACACCGAGACGGTGCGCGAAGCCGAGGCCGGGGGCAATCTCATCCGCCTGCCCACGGGCGACGGCATGGCGCTCGTTTTCACGTCTTCGATGGAAGCGCCGGTAGAGTGTGCGTTGCAGCTCAGCCAGGCGTTGCGCGCGCAGCCGAGGCTGCCGCTGCGCATGGGCGTGCACTCGGGCCCGGTCCAGCACGTCACCGATGTCAACGGACGCGAGAGCATCGCCGGGGCGGGCATCAATATCGCACAACGCGTCATGGACTGTGGGGACGCCGGACATATCCTCATCTCCAAACGCGTGGCCGATGACTTGGCAGGCTCCCGGCGTTGGCGTCCTTACCTTCACGCACTGGGCGACTGCGAGGTCAAGCATGGCGCCGTGGTCTCTTTGGTTAATTTCTATGCTGAGGTCATAGGCAACCCGGTGCTACCGACGAAGTTCGGTGGGACCAATCCCAGCCCAGACCAAGCCGTGCCAGCTCGCATCGCACGGCCTGCCTCTGCCCGTTGGTGGCTGCCCGGGGCGGGAGCGTTTGTCCTCGTCGTCGCCTTGGCTTTTGCGCTCTGGCAACGGAGCGCCGCCGTCCGCCGGGCCGCGCCCGCGGTCTCCTCGTCGCCGAGCACGTCTCCTACGCCCGTAGCGGGGCTGGCCTCAACCGCGTCGGAGAAATCCATTGCCGTGTTGCCTTTCGCCAACTTCAGTGAGGACAAAGACAGTGGTATTTTTGCCGAGGGCGTGCAGGACGAAGTGCTTTTGGACCTGGCCAAGATCGCGGACTTGAAGGTTATCAGCCGCACGAGTGTCATGCAGTACAAGGATGTGTCCAATCGCAACCTGCGCGAAATCGCCCAGGCATTGGGTGTTTCGCACGTGGTCGAAGGAAGCGTGCAGCGAGCGGGCGACAAGATCCGCGTGACCGCCCAGTTGATCGACGCGCGCACGGATGCTCACCAGTGGGCCGAGCACTATGATCGGCCGCTGGCCGACGTGTTCGCTATCCAGAGCGAGATTGCCCGTGCGATCGCCGGGCAACTGCAAGCGGCTATCTCCCCGCAGGAGCGTGCTGCCATGACCGAGGTACCCACCCATGACGAGCAAGCTTACCAGCTTTACCTGCGTGCCCTCGCCTACTGGAACAATTACGACAATGCGGCCAATTGGCGCTTTTTCTACAAGAACACCGTGGACCTCTTTCGAGAGGCCACACAACGTGACCCCGGTTTCGCACGCGCCTTTGTGCATATGACCGAGGTGCAATCCCTCCTTTATTTCAATTACGAGCAGACACCGGCGAACGGGGAGTTGGCCCGCGGTTTCGCCGAGACGGTGGCGCGTCTACGGCCCGGTTCCGCCGACGCTCGTGCAGCCATGGGTTATTACCTGTATTATGTCCTGCGCGATTATCCTCGCGCCCGCGATGAATTTGCCGAGGTCGTCCGCCAGTCGCCCAACGACGCGCGGGCCTATTCCTGCCTCGGCTTGATTGGCCGCCGTCAGGGACGTTGGGACGAGGCTCTCGCCAGCCTACAACGATCCAGCGAATTCGACCCTGCCAATAACACCAACTTCTACAACTTGGCTGATTTGCTGTCGGGTCTCGGGCGTTGTGCAGAATTGGCGACGATCCTTGACCGCCGCATTGCCACCTATCCGCAGCAATCCTGGCTCCACGCGATCAAGGCGGTCCTCCTGTTGAACTGGAAAGCCGACACCCGCGCCGCCCGCTTCGAACTCGCGCTCGTGCCTGCGGCGATTGACCCGGCCGGGTATGTAACCCAAATTCAAGTAAGCTGTGATGAGTTCGAGCGCGACTTCGCCGCTGCCCAACGGCGCTTGGCGGCCTGTCCGCTGCCCGTCATCGGGCTCGGGGGCCAGCCCCGTGCTTTTCTCGAAGGCCTCAACGCCCGCTTCCGGGGCGATGCGGCGGCGGCAGAAGTAGCTTTCGGTCAGGTTCGTTCGCAGTTAGAGACGAAAGGCATCGATCCGTCGGGGAATCCTTCCAGGCTCAAGAATCTGGCCATGGCGGAGGCGGCCTTGGGTCACAAGGAAGCGGCCTTAGAGGCAGGCCGACGCGTCGTGGCAGCGGTAACACCCGGTGACACCGTGGACGGGCCACAGACGATGATATTCTGGGCTCAAACATTGATCCTTGCGGGCGAGCGGGACGAGGCGATCCGCTCTCTGCAAAGCGTGGGCAGTCAGCCTTACGGTCCAACCTATGGCGATCTCCGCTTGAACCCGCTCTGGGACCCGTTGCGTGACGACCCGCGTTTTGACTCGCTCGTGGCATCTCTCGCGCCAAAGCCGTAGGTAGATGGCACCTCGCTGATTCATGCACAAAGCGTTGAACATCCAAAACTTGCCCGCGGATCAAAGCAGTTCACTCTGCTTCGGTGTGCGGTGCGCGCGAGCTTCCTGCCCGAGTTTGCGTCGCAACCGCTCTGCGGCCTTGGGCGCGTAATCGCGGCTGTTGTTGTTAAAGACGACATGCACTTCGTCGGCCTGCCCGGCAAGGCGCTTGGCCCGCCCCACGATCTCGTCGAGTTCCCGGTCGTTGTAGTTGTAGTCGAAGCGTTCCGCCACGGTCTTGCCCGTCAGGTACGCTTTCGCGTCGCGGCCGTGCAGCCGCAGGTAAGCCAGCCGGGAATCAGTGACCTCGTCCACGCTCGGCATGATCGTGAAGTGCTTGCCGTCGGCAGGCGGACCGTCAACGCTCGCCAGCGTGACGCCCAGGTCGCGCAGGAACGAAGTCGTTTGCTCGCGCTGATGATCGTCCAGCCAGTCGTGGTGGCGCAGCTCGAGTACTACGCGGCGAGGCGGCTTGCCCGTCCCGCGAAGCCGGCGCAGCAGCGGTTCGAGCGCCGTCAGATCGCTGAACCGAGGCGCGAAGCCAGGCGTCATCTGCAAAAGCAGTGCCCCAAGCTTGCCCATGCGTTCCAGCGGCTCCAGCCCTTCCAGGAAGCGGCCAGCGACTTCCTCCTCCAGCGCAGGCGTGAGGATGACGTTGCCACGGTCGGTTTCTTCCAGGTCGTTGCGGAGATCCTGGGGAAGTGCCTCCGCTTTCGTCGCATGGCGGCTCAGCAGTCGGTGGCACTTCACATCGAAGAGGAAGCCATCGGGTGTCTCGTCCACCCACTTGGCGCACAGGCGCGCCGCTGGGAGAGCATAGAACGACGAGTTGAGTTCCACCATGTCGAAGTGGAGGGCATAGAAGGGCAGGCGCTTGCCCGCGGCGAGACCCGCCGGATACCAGCCCGCCTTGACGAACTCGGGCTCGCTCCAGGAGGCGGTGCCCACGCGAATGTTGGCGGATGCGGCCATGTTGCCGTTGGGAATCGTCTGATACCTATCCGCCGGTCGGAGCGGCACACCTTACGGCGTGCTTCTTGCCAAGCACGTACACAATGATCTTGCCACGGTTCTGAGGACCAGACGGAGTGCCAGGTTGTTGGTGTTTAGCTCAGGTGGTGCTCAAAGTCCACGGGGGAGTGGTAGCCGAGCGCGTCGTGGAGCGGAGCAACGAAGAGTCAGGCGAGCGCAGGGTTGCCTGAGACTGCGACGAACAAAGTATTTTCCAATGTCTCTGGCCGATGGAAGATGTTCGGATGCAACCCGGCCAAGCTCCCATCCACCCCGTGCCAGCGACGCCCCTCCAGTCCTCCCGCGAGGTCCGGCTGCGCAGCCGTCCTGATGCCGAGGCCCTGCCGACCCCGGAGAACTTTTCCCTGGAAGCCGTCGCCCTCCCGCCGCCCGGACCCGGCGAGGTGCAAGTGCAAAATCTCTTCATGTCCGTGGACCCGTACATGCGTGGACGCATGCAGGACCGCCCCAGCTACGTGCCGCCTTTCCAGATCGGCCAAGCGCTGGACGGCGGGGCGGTGGGCCGCGTGGTGCAATCCCACTTCGCGGGGCTGGCGGTCGGCGACACGGTGCTCTCCATGCTGGGCTGGCGCGAGGCGTTCAACGCGCCCGGCACAAGCCTGCACGCGGTGGACGCGCAGGCACTGCCGCCGGAAGCCTACCTCGGCGTGGCGGGCCTGCCTGGACTGACGGCGTACGTCGGCCTGATCGACGTGCTCAAGATCCGGGCGGGCGAGACCCTCTTTGTGTCCGCGGCGTCGGGGGCCGTTGGTGCGGTGGTCTGCCAGGTCGCCAAGAGGAAGGGAGCGACGGTCATCGGCTCGGCCGGCGGCACCGCGAAGGGCGACTTCCTGCGCGAGATCGGGGTGGATCATGTCATCGACTACAAACAGACGCCGGATGTCACCGCCGCCCTCGGCGAGGCGAGCCCGGAGGGAATCGACGCCTACTTCGACAACGTGGGCGGCGCGCACCTGGAAGCGGCCCTCACCCACGCCAAGCCTTTCGCGCGCCTAGCGCTCTGCGGCATGATCGCCAGCTACAACGGCCAGGAAAATGGCACGCGCAACCTTTCGGAGGCGATCCGCAAACGCCTGCGGCTCGAAGGATTTATTGTCTCGGACCATTTCGCGCGGATGCCGGCCTTCGTGCGGGAGATGACCGCCTGGGTCCAAGCCGGCCAGATCCGCTGGAAGCAAACGGTGGACGAGGGCATCGCCCGAGCGCCGCACGCCTTCCTAAAACTGTTCACCGGCGAGAACTTCGGAAAGATGCTGGTCAAACTCGCCTGAGATGATCGTCCTGCGAGCGGCATCCGCAGGAGCGGTGCGGCCGAGAGCTGCTTTGGAGAGCGATCCGCGTGCTCCTCGCCAACGTGCCGCGCTGGTCGAACTGGCGCTGACACCACCAAGCGGTCGCGAGATTTTGATCAACATTCGTTGCCACGTCGGGGCGGGTACCTGCCCCGATGGTCCGGCCTTATGATACATTTCGACGATGCGTCCGGTCAATCATTGGCGCGCGCTCTGCGGGCGGCTGCAGTGGTGGCGTGGCCTGCGCGCCGCCCTCGCGGTCGCGGCAGCCCTGCTGCTTTGCCGCGCCTTGGGCCAACCTTCCGGCTGGGCGGCGCTCGGCGGCTTCGAAGCGATCCTGGTCGACAGCGGCGGCTCCTACCGCTCCCGGCTCGACACGATCCTGACTGTGCTGGTCGGCGGCGCGCTGGCCGGGTTGCTCGGCTCGTGGGTTGGCAGGCTGGTCTTCGTGGACGCGGAGGCGGCCCGCGGACCCGGCCTCGTCCTGTTTGCCAGTTTGGCCAGCGCGGCCATTTGCTTCGCCTTCACCTTCGCCCGGGTACTCACCCGGCCCCTCGCCTCCACCAGCGCCATCATCCTGGTGATCTTCTTTTCCGGGGTAGGCAGCGGCGCCTACCACTTGGCCGAGGCGGCGGCCAACATGCTGACCTTCGTCGCCGGGGGATTGGGCGCGGCCGTCCTCTCGCTCTTCCTCTGGCCCCTGGACCCTTTGCGCCCCGCGCGGGAAAACATCGCCGCCGTCTATGCCCTGCTCGCCGACCCCCCCGGACCCGGCCGGGCCGAGGCGCCCCACCCGGG
>CALMAQ010000178.1 GCA_937859745.1 uncultured Verrucomicrobiota bacterium
ACCACCCCCGCCTCCACGGCCCGCTTGACCGCCTGGAGCTTGGTGCCCATGCCGCCCGTGGACAGCCGCCCCTTCTGGCCGCTGGCCAGGTGCATCACCTCGTCCACGTTCTCGACGACCGGGATCGGCTCGCCCTGGCCGTCGCCCTCGCGGGTCAGGCCCTCGGCGCTGGTGAGGATGATGAGCAGGCCGGCGTCGGCCAGGATGGCCACCTCCGCCGAGAGCCGGTCGTTGTCCCCGAAGCGCAGTTCCTCCACGGCGACGCTGTCGTTCTCGTTGATGATGGGGATGACCCCCCGGTGCGCCAGCAGCCGCGAGAGCGTGTTCCGGGCGTTGGCGTAGCGGGTGCGGCTGTCGAGGTCCTGGTGGGTGAGCAAGAGCTGCGCGACCGCCAGCCCGTGCCGGGCGAAGTGGGTCTCGTAGACGCGCATCAGCCGGGATTGCCCGATGGCCGCGCATGCCTGGATGGTCGGCGTGTCCCCCGAACGGTCCTTGATCCCCAGCACCATCATGCCCGCGCCGACCGCCCCGCTGGTCACGACGATGCACTCGTGCCCCGCGGCGGCGAGCGCGGCGATCTCCGCCGCCAGCCGCCGGAACTGGGCCTGGTCGAGCGAATCACCACGCGGCCGGGTCAGCAGACCGGTGCCCAGCTTGATGACGATGCGGCGGGTTTCAGGTGGCATGCGTTAATTTCCGGCAAAAACCCGGAAAATACTGCATTTTAGTCGTCGGACGTGCCGGTTGTTTCGGTTGTTGCAAACCGGCCCGGTTTCTACTAAAAGTATCACGCCGGACGCGGCGAGCAGCACTCGTAGCTCAATTGGATAGAGCGTTGGCCTCCGAAGCCAAAGGTTCCCAGTTCGACCCTGGGCGGGTGCATACCCGCTTCCCCGCTTAGCAGCCCTCCAGGTACTCGCGCGACTTGATGAGGCCCCGTTTCTCGCCCGCCTCGCTGCCGTTGAAGTTCTCGTCCTCCAGCTCGATGCTCACGAGGCCCTGGTAGCCCCCCGCCGCCAGCACGCGGAACGTCTCGTGCCAGTTGGCCTCGCCGTGTCCGGGCAACGTGTAGCGCCACGGACCGCCGCCGAAGCCGTGGCTCCTGGCCAGCACCGGGAACGATCCCCAGCCGTACTCGTAAAGTTCCTCCGCCGACCGCGCCGTGTCCTTGGCGTGGACGTGGACCACCCGGTCCGTGAATTCCTTGAGGAAGCGCAACGGGTCCACGCCCAGGCGGATCAGGTGCGACGGGTCGTAATTGACCCCGAAGCGGTCGGAGCCGACCTCCTTGAAGAACGCCCGGTAGGTTTCCGGCGTGCAGCACACCGACCCCATCCCGGGCCAGCCCTCGATGGCCACCCGGGTTTGCGTGCGTTCCAACACCGGGACCAGCGCCGCGTAGGCCTCGACCAGGTAGCCGAAGTTCTCGCGCGGCGGTTTGCTCATGTCCAGCGGGGGCGAGAGCGTGAAGAACACCTTGGCCCCGGCCGCCGCGCTGGCTTCGATGTGCTCGTTGAGCCCCGCGATCACCTGGCGGCGCTCGTCCGAGTCCGGCGCGACCATGCTCTGGTAGCCGCCCCAGTCGAACAGATCGACCTGCCCGGCGGTCAACCCGGCCTTGGCGAGCGTGGCGAGGCCCTCGGGCGCGCGCGTCCGGCCGATGTCCACGAAGCCGAAGCCGTTCTGCGCGGTCCACTCGGCGACGGCGGGTAGAGATTCCTGCCAGGAGGTGCCGCCGATGCGGCGGTAGCCAACCGTAAATCCGCCCGTGGCGGTCTTGCTGGGGTCCATAGAAGGGTGGGATGTCGTCAGCTGCCCATTGATAGCCGACGCCGCCCACGTTTCAAAAACTTTCGCGCGTTTTCGGCTTGAGGTTGCCGGCCGCCCCGCCCATGAATCGGGCCGCATGGACTCCGCCGTTTCCCCCAAGGTCCACCTCGCCATCATCGGCGCGGGCGGCATCTCCGCCGAGCACGCCCAGGGCATCCTCGCCAACCCCGGCCTCGCCGAGTGCGTCGCGCTCTGCGACGTGTCCGACGAGAACCTCCAGAAGCGCAACGAGCAACTGGGCGGCGGCTGCCGCCTGTTCCACGACTGGAGGACGATGCTCGCCGAACTCGGCGACGGGCTCGACGCCGTGGACATCTGCCTGCCGCACCACCTCCACGCCCCGGCCATCACCGACGTCGCCCGCGCGGGCAAGGACGTGCTCTGCGAGAAACCCCTTTGCACCACGCTGGCGGAGGCCGACCGCCTCGTGGAAGTCGTCCGGGAAACCGGGGTCCTCTACCAGTCCGCGCACAACCAGCTTTTCATGCCCTGCGTCGTGGAGGCCAAAAAGCGCATCGTCGCCGGAGAGATCGGCGAGGTGCGCTGGCTGCGCTCGCAGGATTGCTTCGTCAACCCCGTCACCGTGCTCAAGGACAAATGGCGCGCCAGCCTCAAGACCCAGGGCGGCGGCGAACTCATCGACACGGGCTACCACCCCACCTACCGCCTGCTGCACCTGGCCGGATCGGAGGTCGTGGGCGTGCGCGCGAGCATGGCGCGCTTCACCCAGCCCATCGAGGGCGAGGACACCGCCAGCGTGCAGGTGCGCTTCGCCAGCGGAGCCATCGGCGAGATCCTGACCTCGTGGTCGATGAACAATCCCCACGGCTCGCACCAGATCCACGTCGCGGGCAGCACGGGGCAGCTCTGGGGCTCCCACCACACGCTCTGGCTGCTGCCCGACGGCGAGAAGGAGCCGCGGCAGATCGACCTGGAGCCCGTGCAGACCATCCCGGCGCAGGTGGGCGACTTCGTGCGGCGCGTCCGCAGCCGCGAGCGCCCGCTGCATTCCGTGGAGGAAGGCCGCACCGTGCTCGACGTGATCGTGCGCGCCACCACCGACGCCGACGGCTGGCAGGCGCTGGCCAAACCCCTGTAAAAGAAGGGTTGTCAACGTCCGGCGGACGGTCCAAACTCCCCCCGTTTTCAACCCCATGCCTCCTTCCGAACCAATGACCGTACGCTCCAGCAAAGTGGCCCACGACGTGGAAATCACCGGCACGATGAAATTCAAAGGCGAACTGCTTTTCGAGGGCAAGTTCATCGGCGACAGCATCGAGGGCGATGACCTCGTCATCGGCGAGCAGGCGGAGATCCGCGCCGCGATCGTCCACGTCAAGAACTTCAGCAGCGCGGGGCTGGTGGAGGGCAACGTCGAGGTGTCGGAGCGTTCCTCGCTCAAGGGTACGGCGCACATCCAGGGCAACCTGACGACGGTGCGTCTGGCGATGGACGACGGCGCGACGTTCTCGGGCGGCCTGAGCATCGTCAAGGCAGCCGGGCAGGCGTGACTTCTTTCGGTAGTTTCGTCCCTTTGTAACCAGTCATTTATATGGAACGTTTTCTCGGCAATTTTACACCCTACGCCTACGCGCTGCTGCGGATCGTCAGCGGCCTGATGTTCGCCTGCCACGGCGGCCAGCACGTGCTCGGCATGTTCGGCAAGGCGGCGGCCCCGACGGGCTCCTTCTTCTGGGTCGGCGGGTTGATCGAACTCGTCTGCGGGTTCCTGGTCGGCTTCGGCCTGTTCGGCGGGTACGCGGCCTTCCTGTGCAGCGGCACGATGGCGGTGGCCTATTTCATGGCCCATTTCCCCAAAAGTCCCCTGCCCATCCTCAACGGCGGCGACCCGGCCGTGCTGTACTGCTTCATTTTCCTGTTCATCGCGTGCCGTGGATCGGGCGTGTTGAGCATCGACCAGGCGATCCACCGCGCCGGGCCGGTGGTGGACCGGGAACGTCTCTAACGGGCGCGGAAGGTTCCACGCCGGAGGCCGCCGCGCCTGCCTCTGCTCGGGCGCTTGCCGGAAAAAAGGGGCGCGTCTATTTTTGCGGCGTCTTCGTTGCCATGCGCTTGCTCCACGTCCTCCTCCTTGGTGCCTGCGCTGCCTTCGCCCCGTCCGTCCACGCGGAGATGCCGGACACCGCCGCCACCCGGGAGATCGAGCAGGTGCTGGCCGAGCAGGCCAAGGCGTGGAACGCGGGCGACGTGGAGCATTTCATGGAAGGCTATGCCAAAATCCCCGGGTTGCGCTTCGCCTCGGGCGACACCGTGACGCGCGGCTGGCAGGAAACCCTCGGCCGCTACAAGGAACGCTACCCGGACCGGGCCGCCATGGGCACGCTGACCTTCTCCGAATTGGAAACCACCATCCTGGACCGGGAGGCCGCCGTGGTGTTCGGCCACTGGCGGCTGAAAACCGCCAAGGGCGAGCCCCACGGTCTGTTCACCCTCCTCTTCCGCCGCACGGATGCGGGTTGGCGGATCGTGGCGGACCATACCTCCGCCGCCACGCCTTGAGGGCACGCCCAACGGCTAAGTAGAAGGCCAGAGTGTTTTGCGTGGTTTCTTGCGCCGGCCGTTTGGCGACGGCAGGTCGGCTTGGCGTCAGGTGTGAGTGGGAGGGAGAGCACACCTTGCCATTCCCCCAAGTCCCCGTAAGATCCACGGACGAGCGGTGCCACGAACTCAACTCGCTTCAACGAAATGGCACGTTGATTTGTGAGACGAGTTTTTGGCACAATCGTGGTGCTTGTGGGCCTCAAAATCTTCCGAGGGCGCTCCCCGGTGCCAAAAACCGAGGTTTTTGACACCTCCTTATTCCGACAGACTGCTAGTAGCGTATATCTGGGCACGTTCTATGTACCGACCCCGAGCAGGCGCATACTCATGGAAGCGACGCTATCCCCGTGAGGGTGGCGCTATCCCTCCAAAGCTCATCTGCTCGCCTCTCGTCGTACGAATCGACCGAAGACGGAATCTCGCGCAAGCCCTCGAAATACTTTCCGCTGGTAGAGGCCAACGCCGGGTCAACGATGAGCCGCGCGAGGGCGGAGCCGGATTCCTCGGGTGTGTGGATGTTCTTGACCAGGATCAATCGCAGCAGCGGGATCAGTCTCGGCATGATGGCGTGCCACGCAAAGCGGAAAACAGCTGGATATTCGCGGGCAAGTCCGGTTCCCGGCATCAATCCGGGATCGAAGGCGTTGACCGTGATCCCTGCGGGCAGCCGTGGCGCGAGGCCATAGGTGAAATAGACGTTGGCAAGCTTCGTGGTGGAGTAGCGCCGACCACGGTCCGCCCCGGCGTCGTCGTTGGCCGCTTCCGGACCGAGTTCGCCCTTGGCCAGCGCCGTGGGCGTGTTCCAGGCAGGCACGGGCACACCGGCGCTGGGCACCTTCGCCAGCTCCGCCGGATCATGCACGCCGCTGGCCACGACGACAATGCGACCCGGCTTTTCCATCAGCGGCAAGAGCAGGTTGACGAGCAGGTAATGCCCGAGGTGGCTCACACCGAAAGTCGTCTCAAAGCCGTCGACGGTGAACGTCTTTGCCCCTTGCACGGCGGCATTGCAGACGAGGCCATGTAGCGGGGGAAGACCTGCCGCTTTCAGTTTGCCGTCCAGTTTCGCCGCGAAGGTCCGAATGGATGCAAGGGATGCGAGATCGAGATCCATCGCTTCAACCTTCGCGCCGGGCGCCGCGGACTTGCGCAACGTCTCAACCGCGGTCTGCGCACGCGACGGATCGCGGCAGGCAATGACGACGTGCCACGGCGGAGACGCCGCGAGCAACGCACTCGCGCAGGCATGGCCGAGGCCGGAGTTGCCGCCAGTGATGATCACCGTCTGCCGCGGCGGCAAAGGGTCGCTAGAGCGATCGGGGTTCGCAGTCATAGATTTCGTCCTGCTGCCAAGCGCCATCGAGCGACCGCTTGACCATCAAAGGTAGTGCGGCCCAGACATTATTCAATCGTCGGAATACACGATTTTCGTAATAATTGCGATGAACTGCTCCCTTTCGCTCGGGGAAAGCCGCCCAAGCATCATTCGGTAAAGGCCTTGGTTGACTTCCCGTAACGCCGCCACCGCCGCTTCGCCGGCCTCTGACAGCCGCAGCGAGATCGCCCGACGGTCCTCCTCGATCCGATCCCGGTCCAACAGACCTCGTTTCACCAGGCGATCCGTCGCGGACGAGATCGTGGTGTTCGGTACGGCCAGGAAACGCGCAACGTCTGAAGGCCCGCCTCCAGGGTGGTCGGCGGCAAAGAGCAAAACCTGCTTGTCGAGTTCATTGAACGGCCTTTCGACTCCACTGGCATCGGCCAATTTATGTCGGCGCGTGAAGGCGTCGAAAGCAGCGCCGATTTTGGCCATCTGCTCATCGGTAGGTTCGTTCATCCGTCCATGTATACCGCAGCGCGACCTTCGCTGCCATCTTGTCAGCAGCCTTGGGCAACCAACGACCCGCCCGCCATCTTCGAGCCGCGCAAACCGTCACTGCCGACCGTTCGCGTGTACCCGTGCCCGTTCTATGTACCGTCCCCAAGAGGTTCATGGCCTTCACGACGTTCATGCACCGGACCGGCCTCATCTCGACGGAGCCGACCGACCGGCGCGACCTCTTCTTCGACAATCTCACCGCAGGTGGCGTGGTCGCGGCGGCGCTGACCGCAGCGGCGATTGTCCCCAGGGTTTTCGCCTTGCGCCGCTTCCTATACGAAAGGGGGTGAAGGCGTTCTTTGACAACTCCGCTTGAGAAATGTCAAAAAACGGTGGAGGTTGTGTGAAAACGCTGGCTCGGTGGTTCGTTCAGGCGAGCAGACCAGCCG
>CALMAQ010000179.1 GCA_937859745.1 uncultured Verrucomicrobiota bacterium
GACGGACAGCGTGCCCCCCCCCACTCCCGATCCTGCCTTGATGGCGGGCACGCTGTCCGTCCACGAGGCCGCCGTGCGGCTTGGGATGCGGGACGACACCGTGCTTCGCTACGTGCGCGTGGGTAAATTGCAGGGCGGCCGCTTTGATCTTCCTGCCAGGCACGGCACAAAGCGGTTGGTACGCGTCACAGAGGAAAGCATCGAGCTCTTCCTTGCCCGCCGCGCCGCGCCGCGCCGCGCCGCACCGCACCCATCGCGCGTGCGAAAGCCGGGCAAGCCCCGCGTGCGAACGCCGCTCCCGATCCTCCCCGATCCCTGGGCAGGCTCGGATACGGTCTCTATTAGAGAAGCCGCCGCACTCCTCGGCCGTGCCATGTCTTATACCTTCGCCTTGTGCCAGAGAGGTAGGCTGGAGAAGCAGCTTTTTCCCTCCTGCGCGCGGGCGAAGACAGGCACCACGATTCGGGTGCCACTGGCCAGCGTGCAAGCCTTGCGTGCTGAGTTCGAGGCCGCCGCGCAGGTTCAGCCTGGCACCGGCGCGCAGGCTGTACCCACGCCAAGGAAGGAAGCGGATGCAGCATCGGCTCCCGATCCGGGAGAAACGTCAGCTTTCCCGCCGAGGTTCCTGCCTCTCACGAAGCTGTCCGCCTTGACCGGAAAGTCGCCGAACATCCTCAAACGGTTGCTCCGGGGCGGGTTTCTGCGCGGCGGTGCCACTGCTGCAGGGAAGCTGCTGATTGAAGTGGCATTACTGGCTGAGCACCAGGCGGCCACCGGCGACCCCGCCTTCTGGACGCCCGAACGGACCTGCCGCTATCTGGAAGCCGGGCGTACCCCGCGGAAGCCTCGCGGGACCGCCGCGGACTTTATGTTAAGTCCCGCGAAAGTTCACAGAATTAAAAACGGAGGCACCCCACTTACACCTTTTTCGGGCCGAAAAGTTCACAGGTCCGGCACCCATCCGGAACGCTTCTCCCTCTGTAGAGGCACTGAACCCGCTTCGTTGGGACTCTCGGATGTTCACAGATGCCGCTGAGAACCTCCACCCCTAAAATATCCATAAAAACGGCGGCCTAAGATCGTCGTAAGTTGCATAGGGGCAGGCTTTTGGAGGCTGGTGGCATCTAACGGGGCCTCTTTAGGGAAAGTTCACAGAATTAAATCCTGGTCGCAACAAGAACCGTTTTTAGAGAGGCGGAGGCGGGAATCGAACCCGCGAATAGAGGTTTTGCAGACCTCGGCCTTACCACTTGGCTACCCCGCCGTGTGACCGTCGTCCATCGTTCACGGTGGACCGCCCGTGGATTATGCCCACGAAACCACCCACGCCGTTCTCGTCGGATCAACGTGGGCGATGTTCTCACGCTTACCCATGGCGCTCAAGTCGAAATCTTCCTGACGTCGGTTTCCTGCTGACGCCTGGGGCGTGGGATGAGATATATGCATTCACTTCCCACCCTCCCACCTGCCATGACTTCTCTGCGCTCCTACGAATCCTTGGAGGACGCCTGGCAGGGGGGCGTGGCAAATTGGTGCCGGGCCGCCACGCGTCACGTCCTGGGCGGCGGACGGGCGTGGATGATTACCGTCAGCGACGGTCAGGCAAACTGGATCAAACGGCGACTGCTCAGCGAGGGAGTCAGTCTCTTTGGCATCCAGTTCTTCAACGCCGCCTCCCTGCGCAACGCCTTCTGCCTGCGGCGCGGCCTCCACCCGCCCGCGCCCTCGAAGGATACGCTCAAGTTGATCCTGCGTCTGCGGGCGCTGGAACGTCTGGAAGGACATGCGGAGATTACGTCAGTCGCCCGCCATCCCGGAGCGTGTCTGGCGGCGCTGGAGGATTTCGCCGCCGCCGACTGGTTGGAGGATGCTCCCCAGTGGCGGCACGATATTCTGCCGCCTCTCCTGGATGATTGGCTCGCCGAACTCCGGGGCAGCGGTGACTGGTCCCCCGCCATCGACCGGCAGTTACTCGACGGCCCGGCGGCGGCGGGTGGCCCTCCCCTGGCCCTGTGCGTGTTCGGCTGGGACGCCAGCTTCTGGCCATCTTTCAACCTCTTGGTAGCTGCCGCCGACGAAGCGCAAAGCGCGTGGGTGTTTGCGCCGTCGCCACGGGGTTCATCCCTGGAAGTCCAGATGGAATGGCAGATGGCGTTGGAAGAACACTTCGCAGGTGTGTTCGAGGTTTGCCCGAGCATGGGCTTTCTCTCCGCCCACGGCGATATGATCGGCCGCCTGGAAGGCACCGACCTGATATCCGATGATTCCCGATCCGCCTCTCCAGAACTGCTGGTCGGCCTGGACGTGGACGACGCCACCGTGCTCACGCGCGATTTCGTCGCCCGCTGGCTGGACGCGCATCCCGCGCCCGACACCTGCCCCGATGGAGACGACCTCCCCCGGTTGGTGATCTTGAGCCCGCGCCGCGACCTTTCCGCCGTCGCGCTGCTGCGTGCGCTGGCCGCCGCGGGGATCGACGTCGAGGACGAAATCGGCGAGGTGCCCGAGCCGTCGCTCGCCGTGCAACTCCAGCGCGCCATCCTGGCCTACCACCACGACAAGGCCGACATGGAGGGCTTGCTCGGCATCGTGGAATTGCTCAACGAGCACGTGGGCGTCTGGGACGGCCAGGATGCGTCGCGTCTGCGTGCCGTTTTCCCGCTGGACGTGGCGGAGGTGCGTCGGGTGCTCCACTCGGCGTTCGGTGAGGTGCAGCACCACAGCGTGCGGGTGCTGCGCGACGTTTTCGCGCGCTCGCGTTCCGAGGCGGCCCGGCCGCTGCGGCGACTCGTGGACCACCTCGGCCACTGGCCGGAACTGATCGACTGGTCCGATGCCTTGGGCCGCTGGCAACGCTGCCTCGAAGGGCTCGGGCTGAGCACCGAACTGCTCGAACCCCTGTGGTCGCAGTTGCAACGGCTGGCCATCCACGCACCGGTGCCTTCCGCCGTGTTCTTCCAGTTCCTCGGCGGCGTCCTGGAGTGCGCGCCCGCGCGGCGGTCCCCCGATGGGATGCACCGCTACGCGCGCGTGGTCCTGACGACGCTGAGCGGTGCCATCGGCCAAACTTGGGGTGCCGCACTGTTCCTCGATTCGAACGAGGGGGCCTGGCCCTTGTACCCGGACGAAAACGCTTTCCTCGACGACTCCCTCCGCACCCGCCTCAACCAGCGCCGGGCCGAGTACAGCGACTCGCCGGATGCTCCGTGGCGCGGCTACCTCCTGACGTCCTCTGACCTGGCGCAGTTGGAGCACTTCCGCTTCATGGAAATCCTGGACAATTGTACCGGACCCGTCGCGTTCGCCGGGTTGGCGCGCGATCCGGCGGAACCCGGCAAGGAACTTTACGCCAATGAGTGGGCGCTCCGCTGCCTCCTGGAAACAGGGCAGCCGCTCGCCGAGGGCGAGAAGCTGCTCGACCGCTGGCACGAAGCGATCCGGCGCACGAAACGGTCGGCTGCCGCGTTGCCCAGGGCGGAGCGCGTCCACCTGCGGACGATCTTCGATGCCCGGCGCGACGCGGACGCGGCATTCGACGAGTACGGGTTCAACTTCGAGGGCCTGACGTCGCCGGACGAACTGCCTTGGACCGATGCCTGGTCGGTGCGCGATCTGGAAACGGCCTGGACTCATCCGGCGACGTTCGCCTTGAAGCAAATTTTCGGAGTCAGCTCCGGGCAGGCGGAAGGGCGCGAACTCCTGCGCGGCGAGGGTTGGATGGTCGGGCGTCTGGTCCACCAATGGGTCCCGGCCGCGCTGGGCGGCGGGTTCGAGCCGCGGGAGATGACGCCACGGGATTGGCAGGCGGCGCTCGACGAAGGGCTGGCCGCCGCGCGGCGCGGGACGGAGGCCGTTTTGAACGAGGCGCTCGGCGGTGGTGCGGCGGGTGCTACCGATTCGGCGTTGCCTTTGTGGTGGCGGAGCACCCTGCGGAAGGCTGACTGGGCGGCCCGGCGTTGTTTGGAGGGGCTGGCCGCCACGGCAGCGGATGGACAGGCTGGCTGGCTCACGCTGAACCGGCGCTTCCATGGCGACGTGGGCACGGCGACCGGCCTCCTGCGTTTACAAGCAAGCTGTGACGTCGTCCTGTCGAGCGCGCCGCTCCTCGACGCTGCTTCCTGTCAGATGATCGATCTCCGCACCGGATCGGCTGCCGCCAGATCGCCGACGGCAGGCAGCTTCGAGCAGGGTCAGGGCTTGAACCTCGCCGCGCTGATGTCCCTGGCTTTGCGGGAAGGCGCGCTGCCCGGGCAAACACGCGTCGGGATCGTCCACCCCGACGTGGTGCATCCCGACCTGCTTCCCGCCGCCGCGGTCGGAGCCGCCGCTTTCGCGCTGGAGCGTCTCGCGCAGCAGCAGCGTTCGCTCCATTTTGGCCAGGGTGTTGCGGCCGGGGCGCAACGAGACGGCGAGACCCTTCCCTTTGCCACGGTGCCGATCGATCCGTCCGTGCTCGCCCGCAA
This sequence comes from uncultured Verrucomicrobiota bacterium, assembly GCA_937859745.1. Classification (GTDB taxonomy): domain Bacteria; phylum Verrucomicrobiota; class Verrucomicrobiia; order Chthoniobacterales; family SZAS-18; genus CAHJWO01. The sequence continues at coordinate 4,464 of CALMAQ010000179.1, forward strand.
ACTCGCGCGTGGGACCGGCACCTGACCTCCCGCAAATTTTGTTTGACGCCCTCAGCGCGTTGCACTAAAGGTTCGGCCAACTCTTATCAAGAGTGGCGGAGGGACTGGCCCGACGATGCCACGGCAACCGCTGGAGTTTCCCGCTGCGAGGCGAGCACTCCAGGCCGAGGTGCCAAATCCAGCCCCGGTTCGGCGAGCAATCGCCGGAACGAGGGGAGATGAGAGAAAAGTGGCAGTCTTGTCGCCGGGCGTTCCGCAAGGATTTCGCCTGCTTGGAGCGCTCCACCTTTCTTGCCCTCCTTGGCTGGGGCGGCAGGTGTGCCCGGTGTCCATCGTCCGCTCGTTGATGCAAGGCACGGATCGACCATGGACAAAAATCGCAATCCTTTTTTCACCCAACTGCGCTGCCGCGAGTGCGGCCGGACCTATCCGAAGCAGGCTATCCACATCTGCGAGTTCGACTTCGGTCCGCTCGAAGCCACCTACGACTACGCGGCCATCCGCGGTGCGCTGACCCGCGAGAAGATCGCCTCCCGTCCGCAAACGATGTGGCGGTACCGGGAGTTGTTGCCCATCGATGGGGAGCCCACCATCGGCACCCAGGTCGGCTACACGCCGCTGGTACGTGCCGACCGCCTCGCCCGGCACCTGGGACTGAGTGAGCTGTACATCAAGAACGACACGGTCAACTATCCCACCCTGTCGTTCAAGGACCGGGTGGTTTCCGTCGCCCTGAGCCGCGCACGGGAACTCGGCTTCGAGGTGGTGGCGTGCGCGTCCACAGGCAACCTGGCCAACTCTGTCGCGGCGAACGCCGCCGCGGCGGGACTGAAGAGCTACGTGCTCATCCCGGCGGACCTGGAAAGCAGCAAGGTGCTCGGCTCGCTGGTGTATGGCACGAACGTCATCGGCATCCACGGCGCTTACGACCAAGTGAACCGGCTGTGCTCAGAAATCGCGGGCAAATACGGCTGGGGATTCGTGAACGTCAACCTGCGCCCATACTACGCCGAGGGCTCCAAGACGATGGGCTTCGAGATCGCCGAGCAGATGGGCTGGCGCGTGCCGCGGCACACGGTAGTGCCCATGGCCAGCGGTTCGCTGCTCACGAAAATCCACAAGGCCTACAAGGAACTCGCCACCGTCGGCCTGATTGAGGCGGACCGGTTCACCGTGCATGGCGCGCAGGCCAGCGGTTGCTCGCCGATCAGTGAAGCCATGAAGAAGGGCAGCGACCTCGTCAAACCGGTCGCCAAGCCCCAGACCATCGCCAAGTCCCTCGCCATCGGCACCCCGGCGGACGGCTACTATGCCATCCACACAATGCGCGACACGGACGGCTCGGCCGAAGACGCCACGGACGAGGAGATCATCGAAGGGATCAAGCTGCTCGCCGAGCACGAAGGCATCTTTGCCGAGACGGCGGGCGGCGTGACCGTCGCCTGCGCCAAGAAGCTCGTGGAAAGCGGCAAGGTCGCGTCCGACGAGAGCGTGGTCCTGTGCATCACCGGCCATGGGTTGAAGACCGCCGAGGCGGTGGCCGCGCACTGCGGCGCGCCGCGCGTCATCAAGCCCAGCCTGCGCGATTTCGAGGAACTCGTCCGCGACGAACTCGGCAGCCTCACCAAGTCCTGATCTCCGAGCACCATTTTCCATCTATGGCCACCAACATCCGCATCCCCACCCCGCTGCGAAAACTCACCGGCGAACAGGAGGTCGTCCAGGCTGACGGCTCCACGATCGGCGACATCCTGCGCTCGCTCGACTCCATGTATCCTGGCCTCAAGGAACGCATCTGCGACGAGGAAGGCAACGTCCGCCGCTTCGTCAATGTGTACGTCAACGACGAGGACATCCGCTTTCTGGACGAGCAGGCTACCGCCGTGCGCGAGGGGGACGAAATCAGCATCGTGCCCGCCATCGCGGGCGGCTAGCCCCCGGCGGGAGACGACCGTGCCGGTACGGTGGCGCGATTCCGCTGCCATGCAACGCAGCTTCTGGATTACCCTCGTCGTGCTGTTGGCCACCGCCGCGAACTCGCTGGCAGGCAAACAGGATTTCACGCTGGTCAACAAGACCGGCTTCGACATCCATGAAGTCTATGTGTCGCCGCACAGCAGCGATGATTGGGAGGAGGACGTGATGGGCAAGGGCATCCTCGCAGATGGCCAATCCATCGCCGTCAAGTTCGAGCGTACCGACAAAACGAAAGAGTGGGATCTCAAAGTGGTGGACGGGAACGGCAAAGCCACCGTCTTCGAGAAGCTCGACCTGCTGCAAATCTCCAAGGCAACGCTCCACTTCAAGGACGGCAAGGCGAGCGCCGATGTGGAATAGCGGACGGCGGAGTTCCCGCCGTGCATTGATCATGAGAACGCGCCTCTGGCTGATGTTCCAGCCCCGCCTTGTCACCCAACCCGTGGTCTACGACTTGGGCCGCAAGTTTGAAGTTGTTACCAACATCCGGCAAGCCAGCGTGAACGAGGAAATCGGGCTGCTTTCCGTAGAACTGGAAGGCGAACGGCCTGCCATTGATCAAGCCATTAGCTGGCTTGAGGAGATTGGGGTCAAGGTCGAACCGGTCGAGATCAACACCATCGAAGGTTGACCCTTCAGTTGAAGTCGAGCGGGTCTGGCGGTTCCACCTTCGCGGGGGGCGGCAGCGCGGAGTCCTGCTGCTCCGCCGGAGCCACCGGCAAAGCGGGCCGCACCGGCTTGTCGACAGGAACACCGGGCCGGTTGTTTCCGTTCTCGGGTGCTTGGTTCTGGGCGTCTCCCGGTCCGCCGTTGGCGAGGAGTTCGCCGGTCGAGGACGCTGCCACTGCCGGTTGGATGAGATCGTAAGGATCGTGGCCGTTGGCTTCAACGACCGTCTGGCTCTTGATTTGCACGGGTTTGACCGCGCCGGTGTCCGTTGCCGCCACCGCCCGCGCAACCGTCTTGCCGTCCACGGTGTCGGGCCCCTTGTTGATTCCGGCATCTTTCGCGCCCAGGCGCGCCGCCACGAGGGCACCGATGGCCGAGCGACCGGCGGTATGAACCTGGCAATACTGGGTCGGCTTCTGCGCCGCCGTGGCGTACGTGGTGAAAGAGGTCTTGTGCTTCTCGCCTGCCACCGTCTCGAAACAGCGTTCGGTTGCCAGTTCACCCGACTTCTCGCAAATTTCCACTTTGACGAGGCTCCGTGGCATCGGGACATCCCGCGTCGGGTAGAACTGCGCAGCCGAGTTCATGATTTTGACCCACACCGGGAGCGCCAACTGGCTGCCAAAGGCTCCCCGGTAGATTGGGGAGGGCTTGTCGAACCCCATCCACACCGCGCACGTCACCTCGCTGTTGTACCCGGCAAAGAGGGCGTCGGTGAAGTTGTAGGCCGTGCCGGGCTTACCTCCGGCCACCATCGGCCGCAGGCCGTACCGTGACGTGGCGGCGGCGGCCACGCCGGTTTTCATCTCCTGCACGAGCGCGCTGTGTACCTGGTAGGCAGGCGCTTCGTCCACGATGCGGACTTTGCCGCCGCCGCGTTTGGTCTGGAAGAGCACCTCGCCGTCCGCATCCTCGATCTTGCTGAGCAGGTAAGGGGCGGCTGGCCGCCAGCCCCCGTTGGGAAAACCCGTGTAGGCCAACGCCAGCTCGGACAGCGTGATCTCGCTGCTGCCGAGGAACGTGGCGGGGAATTCCCGCAACGGCGAAGCGATCCCCGCCCGCTTGGCAAGCGCCAGCACGTTGTCGAGGCCGGTCTCGTTGCCCACCCGGACGGTGGCCGAGTTCTTGCCGTCGATCAACGCCAGCGCCGCGGGGATGGGCCCCTCGTAGTGGTTGCCGATGCGTTCCACTCCCCATTCGCCCAGGATGCCCGTCTGGCCGCCGACCATGACCTGCCGGTTGTCGAGCACCTGATCCAGAAACAGGCGTCCCGGGAAGATTCCCTTCTGGTACGCCGCGGCGAAGACGAGCGGGGTGAACGCCGTACCAGCCGGACGCCGCGCCTGGGGATGCGTGGCACGGTTGTATTCGCTGTGATGGAAGTCGCGCCCGCCGACGACGGCCAGAATCGCGCCGTCCGCGTTGTTCAGCACCAGGAGCGCGCCTTGCAGGTAGTCCGGCGCGGGCATCACGCTGTGCACGTTGGCCGTCGGTGCAACGGCGGCGTCCGGCGCGCCGGCCGTGGTGGCTTGGCTCACGCGCCGCTCCTCGTCCCGGAACCGTGCGGCGTACTGTTCGTACGTCCCGTGATTCTGGAAGGAAGGGTTGCGCTCGACCTCGTTCAGTTGGTCATGCAGGGCATCTTCGGCCGTCTTCTGGAGCCGGGCATCAACCGTCGTGTAGATCTTGAGCCCCTGGCTGATGGCGCGGTCGAGTCCTACCTGGGCGATGACCTGCTGGCGGATGGCCTCCAGAGCGTAGCTGTCGCTGCTGGCCAGGATGCGAGGTTTGACTGTGAGTTCCTCGTCGACGGTGGCATGGTACTGCTCCCGGGTGATGTAGCTCTCGTCCACCATGCGGCCGAGCACAAAGTCGCGCGCGTTCTGCGCCGCACGCTTGTCGTGCCAGGGTGAGAGGTTGTTCGGGCTTTTGATGAGCCCCGCCAGCGTAGCCGCCTCTCCCAGCGACAGGTCGCGGGCATGCTTACCAAAGTACCCCTTTGACGCCGCCTCCACCCCGTACAAGCCGCTGCCCAGGTAGATGCGGTTAAGGTAATACTCCATGATCTGGTCCTTCGTCAACGTCGTCTCAATGCGGCGTGCGACGTAGATTTCCAGGATCTTGCGCGAGAAAGTACGGCCCTTGAGTGGAAAGGTGTTGCGGGCGAGTTGTTGGGTAATCGTGCTGGCTCCCTGCCGCACTCGGTTGGAGCGCAGATTTTTAAGGGCAGCGCGTACAATGCCCCGGAAGTCGCTCCCGTTGTGGGTGTAGAAGCGGTTATCCTCAGCAGAAACGACGGCGCGTTGCAGGTCCACCGCCATGAGCGACAGCGTCACGGGTTCGCGCTTCTGCTCGTAGATGTAACCGAACGTGGCCCCTTTGCAGTCGAAGATGGTGCTGGCGCTCTCCATCTTGCCGAGTTCCGTCATGTCGAAGGACTCGGCTTTGTGCATCCATTCTAGGTGCAGGGTATAGGCCACGACCGCACCGATGCACGCAAACCCCGCCACCGTGATCAACAAGGCAAGGAACCAATGGCGGCGGAAAAAGGAAGGGCTCTTGTAGATGTTCCGCATGACGGCACGGGCGGGAGGGACGCTCCGGCACGCGGCGCGCAGGGTTAGTCCTCCCATGAAAAAGGACGCGGGGCAATCGCAATTTTTTCGCCCGCCCGTACGCGAAGCGGGTTGCCGAAATGGCAACTCTTCCCTAAGTTCGGCGAGTGGCTTCGCCCTCTCCCGCGTCTCCGGCCGGTATTCCCGATCTGGTGGAATACATCCGCCACCAGATCTCCCTGCACGGGCCGGTGACATTCAAGTGGTTCATGCAACAGGCGCTCTACCACTCCGAGCACGGGTACTACGGCGCGGGGCGGGCGCGCATCGGCCGGCGGGGCGATTTCTACACGAGCGTAAGCGTGAGCAAGATCTTCGGGGAACTGCTCGCCAAGCAGTTCGAGGAGATGTGGGTGCGGATGAACTGCCCGGTAAGTTTTTCCATCGTCGAGGAAGGCGCGCACGACGGTCAGTTCGCCCACGACGTGCTCGAATGGACCAAACAATTTGCGCCGGATCTTTTCGCCCGGCTCAAGTATTGGATCATTGAGCCGAACCCCCGGCTCCAGCAGGAGCAGCAGGCCCGCCTGAGCGTCTGGCCGCGCAACAAGATTCGCTGGGGCAAAGGGACGGATACGTTCGAGGACGGTTCGCTTTGTGGGGTCTATTTCGCCAATGAACTCCTCGACGCCTTCCCGGTCCACATGGTCAGTTCGGTGGGCGGCCCGTGGCAGGAAAATTTCGTGGATGCCGGGCGTCAGGGGTTCCGCTATGTGTATGGGCCGCCGTCGAACGCCCAACTCCGCGCGCACCTGGACAAACTGCCCACGCCTGTCTCCCCCGGCGGAGCGAACTCGTACTGCACCGAGGTCAACCTGACGGCGATGCGGTGGATCGAAGACCTCTCGAAGGTGCTCGGCCAGGGCTACATCCTCCTGGCCGACTACGGCTATCCACGCGACCAATACTATGCGCCGGAACATGCTGACGGCACGCTGATGACCTACCACCAGCACCGCAAGAACTCCAATCCGTTGGAAGGCGTCGGTGAGTGCGACATCACCGCGCACGTCGATTTCACGAGTTTGGCGGAACGCGCCGAAGCCAGTGGGTTACACCTGGCCGGATACTGCGATCAGCATCACTTCCTGGTCGCACTCGGAGAAAACGACCTTCTGGAGATCGAACGTTCGCTCCAGGAGCTGACGCCCGACGTGCTCCAATACATCCGCAGCTTCAAGACGCTGATCCATCCCGCCACGATGGGCATGGCATTCAAGATGATCGCCTTTGAGAAGAACGTCGTGTCCGACGGCACGCCGCTGACCGGCTTTGCCCGGTGTGGCGACGCGCGGACGGCGTTGGGTCTGGGCGGCAGGCCGGTCGCGGCTGGGGCTGACCCGGACGCCTCCTATGGGGCTTTCTGAGTGGACGGCAGTGTTTGGCCGCGCCGCTGCTCGAGCACCTTGAAGGCGCTGCCCGCGCCGTCTGCGGCGGTCAGGAAAACGAACGCCGGGTCACGGCCGCGTCGGCGGACGTACCGACTAAGCAGCCAGCGTTCCAAGAATTCCGCTTGCGTGCAAAGACTCTCGAAAGGCATGCCGAGGGATGCGCCCCAGCGGATCAGGTCGGTAAAATTCACATCGGCGGTCAGGTCCTGCCTCCCGGGACGCAGGTAGACCTCTTGACCCGCGCAACGCCTGTGCTGGTAGTAGGCCCGCAATGTGCCTCCCGGCCGCCGGTGATACAGGGCTGGACACAGGTCGCCGTAGTCGATGGTCAGCAGCGCGCCCGCCGTCCAGCGTTGCCCCAAACCCCGCAGCCACTCCGCATAGGAGTGGTGCCATTCCACCCTCTGTCCGCTGCCAAACTCCGCGCTGGGATCGAAGACGGATGAGCCAAGCACGTCTTGGTCGATGGAACCGTGCCCCATTGGGAGCAGGGTTTCAGCCAGATTTCCTTTCGCCTCCTCCCAGCCGACCCCGATCTCGCGCCAACTTCCGTCTGCTTCCCGCGCATAGCGGGCGCAGGGAAAAGCATCGACGAACTCGTTGGAAAAGATGAGCGCCTCACCTCCGGCCGCCTTCAGCGCCGGGCCAACTTCCTCGTGCCAGGACACGGCGGGCCAGTCTGCCAGGAGTTCGGCCTGCCGGGCGCGTAGCGTTTCGGAACAGTCCACGATGTGATAAGTAAGCCCGCGCCGCCCCCACCACCCGAGGC
>CALMAQ010000180.1 GCA_937859745.1 uncultured Verrucomicrobiota bacterium
GTGATCCTGGAAGTCGAGGGAGCTGCCCAGGCCCGCGCCCTGCCAGTTGCCGCTCTCGCCGCGCCAGGGGTGGTGGCGGAAGGGCAGCCGCACGCGCGCCGCGGCGGCCTGCATCCGGGTGCGGATCGCACGCAGCGCCGCCTCTTCAGGCCACCGGGGCGTCATGGACGGGAAGGGGCGGCGCGACCGCCAGTTGCAGGCTTTCCGCCTCGGCCGCGCGGGCTCGCCGCCAGGCGCGCACGGTGACGGCGAGGAGCACCAGCGCGCTCGCCGCGACCGTGCAGGTGACGGCGGTGAAGCGGGCCGTGGCTACGGTGGAAGAATGGTCCATCTGGACGATCAACGCCGCCAGCGGCAGGAAGGACACCGGCGTCTCGAACCGGGTCTTCAGCACGTTGTCGCAGACCATGGCCAGGATCGCCGCCGCCACGCTCAACAGGCAGATCACGAGGTAAAAAACGAGCGCGCGCTTGGCCCGGGGCATCAATGCCTGCACCAGCGCCACGGGAAGCAGCAGCGTGCCCAGCAGCGCCACGAACCAGATGCTGGCGGACGCGGAACCGAGCAGATGCTGATGGCGCAACAACGCGCCAAAGGCGGCAAACGTCAGCAGCGTGAAAGGCACCGCCGTGTACCAGCCCGGGTAGAGCAACCGCCCGACCATCCGCCCGCCCCAGCCGCGCAGAGCGAAGGGGCGGAACAGGCTGGGAATCCAGCGCGCCGGTTCGCAGAGCCCCACGGCGCAGACCGCCACCGCGATGGCGAAGGTGTAGAACGTAACGCCCGTCGTGCCGTTGGAAACCAGGCCCAGCACGAGCGCCACCAGGAAGCCGCCCACCGCCAGCAGGCGCATGGCGGCGCTGTGGTTCTCGGCCGGGGGGGCGATGCGCGCCGTGGCCACCTCCAGCATCAACCCTGTCACGAGCCCCGCGCAGCACAGCGCGCCCACGATCAGGGCAGGCCCCACGGCCGTGCCGGGCGTCGCGCCGCGGATGACCACATCCACCACCGGGCCGAGCAGCGACAAACCTCCCATGATGAACAGCGCCGTCAACGCACGCACCACGCGCGGAGGATAGGCCGACATCCCCATGGCGAAGGCCGAGAGGACCGCCGAGCCCAGGAGCATCCACCCCAAAATCGCCAGTTCCACGGCCAGGTCGACGCCGCCGATGAAGTACCGGAGCACCAGGTACGGCAGCACGGCGCAGACGAAGAGCAGGCATTGCGTGAAGCTGGCGAACCATTTGCCCGCGACGATGCGGAAGGCCGTCAGCCGCGTGAGGAAGATCAGTTCGAGCGTGTTCGCCCGGATCTCGCCGTTGATCGACCCCAGGTTGCTGAGCGGCAGCACGAACAGGATCGGCAGGCCCACGACGGTCCAGAAGAACCCGGTGCCGGCCTGCGTGTCCCCGCCGTTGGCCGCGACGAGCAGCGTCAGCGACACGGTCATCAGCATCGCCACCTGCAGGAGGATGAACATCGTGACGAACACGCGCGTCCGCACCCCCTGGCGCAGTTCCTTGACGAGCATCGGGCTGAGCCAGTCGGGAAAGTCGTTGCCCGCCGGGAGCGCGGACGCGCCGGGCAGGGCGGGAGCTGGCGGGGAGGGGTCGGCGGCGGTCATACTTTCTTGAGCATCTCCACGAAGGCGTCCTCCAGCTTGCGGCTGGCGCGGTGGAAGTCGATGACGGGCACGCCGTCCTGGAGCATCCGCCGCAGGTGCGCGCTGACGGCCTCGGGCTCGGACGACTCGAAGCTCAGCCGCGCGCCGCGCTGGTGCGCGTCCACGAGCCGCACGCCGGGCTGGAGTTCCACCCAGCGCGCGAGCGCCGCCGGGTCGCCGTGGACGTGGACGTCGAAGACCGCCGCCCGGCCCTCGCCCGCGTGCTGGAGGCTTTCGGCGGAGCCGTGGTGGACCAGGACGCCGCCGTCGATGAAGAGGATGGTGTCGCACATCTCGGCCAGTTCCGAGAGGATGTGCGAGCTGATGAGGATCGTCTTGCCCTCGCCCGCGAGCAGGCGGACGAGCTGCTTGAACTCCACGCGCGCCTTGGGGTCCAGCCCGGCGGCGGGTTCGTCGAGGAGCAGCACGTCCGGGTCGTGCAGCAGCGTGCGGCCCAGGCAGAGCCGCTGCGCCATGCCCTTGGAGAGCGTGTTCATCATGCGCGCGGCGATGGAGGTGAGGTCCGTGAATTCCATCACTTCCGCGACTCGGCGGGCGCGCTCGGCGTGGACGAAGCCGAAGGCCCGCGCGTAGAAATCCAGGTACTCGAACACGGTCATGTGCTCGTGCGCGCCGAAGGCATCGGGCATCCAGCCCAGGCGCACGCGGGCCCGTCCGGGATAGTTAACCACGTCGGCCCCCGCGATGCGGACGCTGCCGGTCGTGGGCAGGTCCAGCGTGGCCATGATCCGCATGGTCGTCGTCTTGCCCGCGCCGTTGGCCCCGATGAACCCGGCCACCTGGCCCGGGTACAGGTCGAACGACACGTCCCGCACCGCCTGCACGCCCTCGAACGTACGGGACAGCCCGCGCACGGAGATGATCGGCGCGAGGCCGGGCACGGGCGGTGCGAATGCCGGGGCGGGAGCAGCGTCGGGCAGCGGAGGCGGGTTCATCGCACGGGGGTCACGGGGCCGAGGAAAACCGCCTGCTGGTTGCGCCAGCGGACCGAGGGCAGCGTTTCGATGAACGGGCCGTCGTCCGCCACGGCGAAGAACGTGCCGGGTTCCAAGCGTGCCATTCTTTGCAGCCCGGTCAGGTAGGCGCTGCCGGTGGTGACGGTGAAGCTGGTCTGGCCGTCCTGCCGCAAAGTGGCGCGTTCGCCCGTGTGCAGGTTGCTGCCGTGCCAGTCGGTCCCGGCCGGTGCGTGGTAGACAATCTCGCGCAGCGTGGCCGGGATGCTCGACACCACCACGGGCGGCGCGCCGCCGCCAGCCTCCGCCGGGTTGAGGAGCTGGATCTCCGCCCGGCTGGGCACGATGGTCTCGGCGCGGTGCGCCTGCACGAGGCGGCTCATGAACCAGTCGCCGCTGCATTCGCGCCCCGCCTGCGCGAAGCGGCGGCGGCCGGCGAAGGAGGCACCGAGCGGCGAAAGGAGGGTATCCTCGGGCAGCGTGAACTGCCGGGAGAGCAGCACGCCGGTGCGCGCGACCTGCTCCTGCACGACGACGGCCTGCCGCTGCCCCGGGAACAGCCGCGTGACCATGACGCGCTCGCCGCGTCCGCCGAAGCCGTCCTGGAGCAGGATCACCGCGACCAGCAGCAGGGAACCGACGGCCGAGATCAGCGGCGTCGTCCAGAACAGGCGGTGCCGCCGCGTCGCCGGGGCGAACATGAAAAGATTTACCGGCCCGGCCACCACGGCGAACAGACCGATGAAACCGAGCAGGAACGGTGCGTTGAGCGGGATGGCTCCCACCGACTTCATCATGCCCCAGTTCGTGGCGTCGTGCGTGTCCGGATCGGAGCGGCGCGCGGTGATGCCGTCGATGATCGCCACCGCACGGTCGAGTTCCAACGGCTTGCCATCCCACGGCAGCCACCGGACCAACCCGTAGCCCTGGTGTCCTTCGGTGCCATCGTCCGGTAGGTCGAGGCTCGCGCGCAACGCAGGATCCAGCGTTCGCGCGGAGAGGTAAAAAGTCCCGCCCTGATCCACCCAGCGGCGGATCGCCGCGCGCTGCCCGGCGTCGAGGGTGGTGTACTCCGTGTCCGCCAGCCAGAGGCAGCCGAAACCCGAAAGGGCACGCCAGTCCGGCGAAATCTGCGTGGGGGCGACCGTCGAGCCGTAGAGGCGTCTGGAAGCGTCGCTGTACTTCTTCTGCAGAGAGGCCCAGATGGGGGTTGCCAGGGCCTCGCCCATCCCGACAAAGGCGGTGCTGGAGGCTCTGCTGATGGAAGTATTGGCCAAGGGAGCTGCTTGCCCCTCAACCCCGTATCCGTTGATCTCCAAAGAAATGCTCTGGTAGGAATAGCCCCCAGACCTGGCACCGGAAGACAAAGGGATGAGCACGGCGGCACGGGCAACGGAGTCGTTTTCCACCGGGAGTGATTGCGAGGTAGAGATGCTGTCACCATGCTCCGCGTAACTCTGCTCCGTGGCCTGGATGTTCCAGGTGCGCGTCGCGCCGGACCGGTTGTGGATCGTGACCCAACACGGATAGCAGCCATCCGGCGGCACCTCGTCCGCCGGACCGGTGATCTCGATCTTGACGCCGCTGCCGTTGGTGGTCGCCACCGTCTGGTTCAGGCTCGCCCGGAGGGTGCCAGCGGAGTTGAACACGAGCGCGGCGCAGAGCAGCCACAAGATGCGGCGGGGACTGGTCATACCTTGGCGGCGCGCAGGATGGGCGGAACCGGGCGGTCCTGCGCGGGCACCTCCGCAAGCAGGGCGCGCACCACCCCGGCAGGGGTCAGCCCGTCGATGCGGGCGTGGTAGTCGAGCACGATGCGGTGTTGCAACACGGGCACCGCCACCGCGCGCACGTCCTCGAAGCTCGCGTTGAGCCGGCCCGCGAGCAGCGCGCGTCCGCGTGCCGCCGCCGCCAGACCCAGTGCCGCGCGCGGGCTCGCGCCGAACTTCACGCCCGCCGCCGTCTTCGATTGACCCGTGTGCGTCCCGTCCACGAGCCGCGCGATGTAGTTG
>CALMAQ010000181.1 GCA_937859745.1 uncultured Verrucomicrobiota bacterium
CTGAAGGGGGCCCCGTCCAGGTTCCCCCGCGCGGAGCCTAGGCCGATTGCCAGGGATACTGCCACGGCGACGACCGCGATCCACACGGGCTTGACCTTGGAGCTGGCGCGTCGCGGCATAGGCAAGAAGAAGCGGGGCCGGGGGCCGGGACACAAGGAAAAAGTCGCGTCGGGTCGGAAAAGCGGCCGATCAATTCCACAGGCTGCGGCGGCGGCATCACGTACCTGGGCTGCCGCCGCCGATGTCGACCTGCGCCAGCAACAATCCGTAGCAAGCACTCACGGAGGCGAGTTCTGTCTTGGTGATCGCCAGGATCAGGTCATAGAAGCGGGTGTCGCGCAGGGTCTAGATCGCCCCCGCCCAGCTCCGGTAGGCCGCGATGGAGGGCCGCGTGATCTTGGCGACCACGTCCGGCAGCGCCAGCACCGCGCCGGAGAGCGGCAACTGGAAGCCCACGAAGTACACTGACACGAGCGGCGCTTGCGAGGCGTTCCGCCCCAGGCTCGAGAACTCCAGGCACGCGGCGGTCAGCGCGGCGTCCGCCAGCCAGAGCAACGCCGCCTGCCCGAACAGGTCGCCCGGGAAACTGCACACCCAATGCACGAAGAGGACCATCCAGAGCGCTTGCACCGCGATGAGCCCCGCCAGGAACGTCCCCTTGGCGGCGAGGTAGGCACCCGGAGAAAACCCCGCGAGCTCCTCGCGCTCGAACAGCAGGCGCTCGCCGGCGACTTCCAGCGCGCCGTTGTTCGAGCCCATCAGGGCCAGCAGGATGATCTGGAACAGCAGCAGCCCGGGACACGAGCCTCCCGACATCAAACGTCTGGACGAGGTAGCTGGTGCTCTCCGTGAGTTGATCCACGACCGAGAGGCTGTTGTCCAAGGACAGGTTGCGGATGCCCGGCAGCCCCTTGTAGGCGAAGATCGCCACCGAGGCAGGGGAACTCCAGGATCAACGCCGCCTGGAGGCCCAATTGCGCGCTCCCGGACGAACAGGCGCAAGCGGCGCTCGAAGACCACGCTGAACTGGGTCCACAGCCCGTCGGGTTCGCCTAGGGTCGGCTCGGTGGCCGCCCGGGGCTCCGGCGCGCTGCCGGTCTAGGTGCCAGCTGTTTCGTTGGACACGTCGAAGTAGGGACCACGTTTATTCCAGGATGCCTTCCAGTCCTCGCTCGAACGGGTCTTCAGGTGGGCGAAGATGGCGTCAAGGTTTTCCAGCCCGAAGTAGTAGGCGAAATATTCGCGCGGCCCGTTGTAGACGACCACGCCCTCACTCAGCGCGACGATCCGGTCGTAGAGGTGGAAGTCCGAGAGGGTGTTCGTGGCGTTGATGACCAGCCGCCGGCGGCGCGCGAGGGTTCGTGGAGCAAGGTCAGGATTTCCTGCGCCGAACCGGGGTCTAGGCCGCGCGTCACCTCGTCGCAAAGCAGCAGGGAAGGGGACGATACCACCTCGATGGCCAGGTAGAGCCGCCGCCGCTCAGCACCTGCGCCTGCCGGTCCGCCAGCGCCGACGGGCCCGTGGTTTGCAGCAGCGCGGCCACCCGGTCCACGCGCGCGGTTTCGTCCATGCCGGCCACCCGCAGGCGCGCGTCGTAATCGACGCACTCGCTGACCGTCAGGCGATCGTGCGCCAGGCTGAACTGAGGCACGTAGCCGAGTTCGGCGGGTGCGAGGTCGCCTTCGGTGGCCAAGTCCCGTCCGTCCCAGCGCACGAGGCCGTCGGTGGGCTCCAGCAGCCCGGCGATCACCTTGAGCAAGGTAGACTTGCCACAGCCGGAAGGCCCGATGACCGCGGCGAGCTCGCCGCACTGCATGCGGACGCCGAGCCCGTCGAGGAGCTGTTGCGGGGGATCGGATTCGCTGGTTTGGAGGGTGATGTCTTCCAGCGCGAGCATGGAAGGGGGAAACACTCCCCTACCCGGCGCAGGCAGGGAGGACGACGCACCATCCGCGACCCCGGGTGCGCGTCAACGCTTTTTCATGCGGGGGTGGCACATTGGCCTCTCCCAATTTCGTCCCGTTGCGCCGAGCGGCTGCCGGTGGCTCCCGGCCGTGGCGTCTCGCCGTGCTGGCTTTGCCAGTTTGCCTCGTGCTGGTGATCGTCGCGCTGTTCGCGGCGCGCTGGTGGCTGGAAAGCTACCTGCGGAGCAACGGGTTCCGCCGTTTTCTAGACGGCAAGATTTCGCAGACGCTGCGCGCCGACGCGCACCTCGACCCGCTCCACTGGCAGGACGGGGCCGTCTACAGCGCCGGGCTGACGGCCGAAGGGCGGGAAGACAGCCCCTTGCGCCACGCCCGCGCCGAGCAGGTCCACGCCGACCTAAACCTGCGCGCCCTGTGGCATCGCGTCTGGCGCGTCGATGCGATCAGCAGCGAGCAGGTGGAGGTCACACTCGCCCCCGGCGCGAACGCGGACCGTCCGCCGCCGGAGCCTGTTCCCGCTGCCCGCGCCGCGGCCAAACCGGACGGCCGGCTGCTGACCCGGGTGGAGATCGGCGAGGTGCGCGTGGCGAATTTCTTCCTGTTCTGGCCGGGGCAGGCCGGTGCCGCCGGGGGAGGGTTCCAGCAGGTCCAGGTCACTGCCCACCCCGGGGATGACGAGGGGACGTGGCTCATCAACGGGCAAGGCGGCAAGCTCGCGCAGGCGGGCGTGCCGACGATCCGGCTCGACTAGGTCAGCGTGAAAACGACCCCGCACGAGGTGTTTCTCAACCAGGCCGCCGGGCAATCGGAAGCCGAAGGGCGGGTGGAACTCTCCGGCCACCAGGAACTCGGCGGCGGACGCGGGTTGGAGTTGACGGCGGCGCTCGACGGCGTCCCCGTGGAGGGATTTCTGCCGCCCAACTGGCGGGCCCGCCTGCAAGGCGCGGCCTCCGGGGAGGTTCATATCACCGGCTCGGGCGGCGACCAGGAGTTCTGGCACGCCACCGGCCACCAGCGGGGAAGAGGAATTGGAGGTCAACGGCTCCAGATAGTAGAAGCGCGCTTCCACGCTGCTGTTCGTGGCGACGGTGACCTCCGTGACCCGGGCCGCCCCGTCCACCATGTACTCGTGGCTGCTGACGGAATCGATGCTGCGGAGCGCCACCAGGTAGACGCCGCCGGGAGCTGGCACCGCCACAGGGCGTTTGGGCGTGAACTGGTTGTGCCGGACGGCGAGGCGGCCGGGGACGCGGCCGGGGTGGGGGTCTGGGCTTTGGCGACAGGCACTCCTGTCAAAGCGAGTGACAACGTCAGCGCGAGGGGAAAAGCGCGGATCGTGAGGAAGCCGGTTACTCGTCGGAGGAGGCAACCATGTGGGAGGATGCCCCGTTTGTGGACGGTGTACAAAGGGGCAAATCGCGTGCGGCTGGTAGCCCCAGAAGCAGTTCATCTGGTTGACGTAGATTGGCACGGCAACCCAGCGCCCACCCATCAGGGGGTGCGATGGACAGCCCGGGGCGGGAATGTTCTAGTGCTCGGCGTCATGGTCTATCGTGTCCTCGCTGCGGCTTGCATCGGATGGTTCTGTCTTGGGATCGCGCCTTTGGCTCGGGCTGGCGACCCCCCGCCGAAGACGGTGGTCGCGCCGTCGTCCACGGATGACCCTGCCTTCCGGCGCGGGGCCCTGGATTTCCAGTTCGCGGAAGGCGCGGAAGTGTCCATCCAGCACACCGACATCATCCGGCCGAACTTCGACTACCAGCTCACTGTGTTCCGGCTGGGCTACATGGTGGACACGCCGCACGGCAGCAACTTCTTGCGCGGGAACAACGAGTTCCTGCTCGAAGCCATCGGCGGGCCTGTCACCCACGGCCCGGGCACCGCGTTGGGCGGCCTGTCGATCATGTACCGCCGCAACTTCCTCTCGCCGGGGGCCAAGGCTGTGCCCTACTTCCAAGTCGGCGGCGGTGGCATCTACAGCGACGCCTCCCACGACAAGGTGCAGCAAGCCTTGGGGTCCGACTTCGAGTTCAACCTGCAAGCAGGCGTCGGCACGAAGTTCCGCCTGTCGCCGCGCTGGTCGGCGGACGCGGAGTTTTCCTACCGGCACTTCTCCAACGCGCACATCACTGATCGCAACCTCGGCATCAACGGCATCGGCGGGTTGATCGGCGTCAGCCGCGCGTTCTGAGCCGCCCGCAGCGAAAATCTCGGGGCGGGGCGCGCTTTTTCACTTTCCAACGCGCGCGGCGTTCATAGCTTGGGGGCTCCATGAAAATCGTTGTCGCATATTCCGGCGGTCTGGACACCTCGGTGATCCTGAGTTGGCTAAAGGAAACCTATCAGGCCGAGATGATCGCGTTCTGCGCCGATGTCGGGCAGGCGGAAGAACTCGACGGACTAGAGGCCAAGGCACTCGCCACGGGCGCGCACCGCTGCCAGGTGGACGACCTGCGCGAGGAGTTCGCCCGCGATTTCATCTTTCCCATGATGCAGGCGGGGGCGCTCTACGAGGGGCAGTATTTCCTCGGCACGAGCATCGCCCGGCCGCTGATCGCCAAGCGCATGGTCGAGATCGCCCGCGACTGCGGCGCGGCGGCTGTGGCGCACGGCGCGACCGGCAAGGGCAACGACCAGGTGCGCTTCGAGTTGACCGCCGCCGCCATCGCGCCTGAGATCGAGGTGATCGCCCCGTGGCGGCAGGAGCGGTTCCGCACGGCCTTTCCGGGCCGCTCCGAGATGATCGCCTTCTCCGAAAAGCACGGCATCCCCGTGACGGCCAGCGCGAAGAAGTCCTACTCGATGGACCGCAATCTCCTGCACATTTCCTTTGAAAGCGGCATCCTTGAAGACCCGTGGTTTGACGCCAGCGCGCCGGAGATGCGCGACATGTACAAGCTCAGCGTCTCGCCCGAGGACGCGCCGGACCACGCCGAGCACCTGCAACTACGCTTCGAGGCCGGGGACTGCGTCGCCCTCCAGGCCGAGGGCGACACTGACTACGTCTCGGCCAACCCGCTCGGGATCATGGAACGGCTCAACGTCCTCGGCGGCAAGCACGGGATCGGCCGGGTGGACATGGTGGAAAACCGTTTCGTGGGCATGAAGAGCCGTGGCGTGTACGAGACGCCCGGCGGCGCGATCCTGCACTTCGCGCACCGGCAAATGGAGTCCCTGACCATGGACCGCGAGGTCATGCACCTGCGCGACAGCCTGATCCCCAGGTACAGCACGCTGGTCTACAACGGCTTCTGGTTCGCGCCGGAGCGGGAGGCGTTGCAGGC
Source organism: uncultured Verrucomicrobiota bacterium (assembly GCA_937859745.1). Taxonomy (GTDB): domain Bacteria; phylum Verrucomicrobiota; class Verrucomicrobiia; order Chthoniobacterales; family SZAS-18; genus CAHJWO01. The sequence goes on from CALMAQ010000181.1 coordinate 5,210, forward strand.
GCTGGTGACGGAGAGCCAGCGCAACGTCACTGGCGAGGTGCGCGTCAAGCTTTACAAGGGCAACATCATCGCTGCCGGACGCCAGAGCCCCGTGAGCCTGTATAACCCCCACATCGCCACGATGGAAGCCGATCCGACGCAGGCTTACAACCAGTCGGACGCCACGGGGTTCATCGCGCTGAATGCCCTGCGCCTGAAGGTCAGGGCGCGCGTACAGGGCTGACGTTCCGCCGTAGCTCTCAGTAGCGCCGGACACTCGAATCGATCTCCAGCGACCACTTGTCGATGCCGCCCGCCATGCTGCGGGCATTCGTGTAGCCGAGTTCGCGCAGGCGCTCGGTCGCTTGCATTGAGCGCATGCCGTGGTGGCAATACACAACAATCTCAGCGCCTTTATCCGGCAATTTAGTCGCCGCGTCCGCCGCGATCGTCGGGAGCGGCATCAGTTCTGCCCCGGGCAACCGGCAATACTCGTATTCATCCGGATCCCGCACGTCAACCAGGCGCAGATCCGCGCCCTTTTCCGCCATCAGGCATTGCGTGTCCTGCACGCCGATCTCCAGCGGCACCGACGAGGGGTTAGGCAACATGGGGGACGAACTCCGCTGGGAACGACCGATCAATTCGAAATGCTCACCGGCGCACCCATCGGGGTGTTGTAGAAATAGTTCTCCGCCATGAACTCGGGCATGCGGATGCAGCCGTGGCTCGCGGGGACGCCCGGCAGATAGCCCGCGTGCATACCCACGCCGTTGACCACGCGCAGGAAGTAAGGCATCGACGAGCCTAGGAACACCGTGCCAGGAGGCTTGGGGTCCTTGCCTACCTCCACGTTCGCCTTCACGACGACGGTGGGATTGTTGGCGTCCACGTAATCGCCGTACAGGGTGGAACGGTGGTCCTTGTCTTTCTGGATCACCTTGTAGTTGCCCGTCGGGGTGTTGAAGCCTTCACGCCCAGTGGAGACCTGCGCGACGCCAACCAACTGGTCGCCCTTGAAAAAGTACGCCCGCTGCTCGCCCAAGCGCACCTCGATGTGGACGGGGCCGGGAACGCCGTCGCCGTCCCAGTAGGAGACCGAGTCATTCGGCTGGGAACGCTGGTTGTAGGCCACGCCCTGCGTGCCGGAAAGGTTTGCCATGTACTCCGTGCGCGCGCCGTAACGGGCATCGTCGTCGCCGCAGGCCGCAAGGGCGCAGGCGGCAGCGATCAGGCTCAGAGTGCAAAAAGGTTTGGTCAGCGGCATAGTGGTTTTGGATGGGCCTGCGAAGCGTGGTACTTATACAAGATGGGTGCCCGCAGTCAACTCACCATTTGGCAGTCGTGACGCTTTCTGCTACACGTTCCCGACCTTCCCGTCATGCCGACCTACGATTATTTCTGCACCAAGTGCGAGCGTTCCTTTGAAGCCATCCAGTCCATGAAGGACCCCCACTTCGAGACCTGTCCCCAGGCGCTTTGCCGGATGGAAACTTGGGGCCACGGGAAAGTAAAACGCCAGATGGGCACTGGGGCGGGACTGATCTTCAAGGGCTCGGGCTTCTACATCACCGATTACCGCAGCGAAAACTACAAGGAGGGTGCCAAGAAGGACGCGCCCGCCCCGGCGGCGGGCGGTGACGCCAAACCCGCCCATTCCACGTCGGCCAGTCCGTCCCCGGCCCCTGCCGCGCCCGCCAAACCGACTATCCCTAAAACCGGGACGCCTTGACTTGGCCCCCCGCCGTCCGCAGAATCGCGGTCCAAGATGGGTTCGGAACCTGCTTCCCAGCATTCCGGCATCCCTGATCCCACGCTTTTCCCATCGCAATGGCCACCGCCACGCTTCTCTGTAAACAGTGCAACTTCGAGAACGAACCCGAGCGGGTGTACTGCCACAACTGCGGGGCCAAGCTCGACCGCAGCCTGCTGCCGCCCGAGGCCTCGCGCCGCGAGGACCCCGTGGTCATGCAGGAGCGCGTCCGCAAGCTGGTCAGCCCGCGGCGCGGGACGGGCACCCGCCAGATCAAGAACTTCGTTCTCAGCGTCGCCATCGCGGCGGTGGTCGCTGCGGTCGTGGTGATCCTCAAGCCGCCCGCGAACCTGCCCGAGATCAGCAAGGAAGCCATGCTGAGCGCCCCGACGATCACCGACGACATCGAAGCCCTCGTGGGCCGGCCAGGCCAGACGCTCCATTACAAGGAAGACGACGTGAATGCGTTCCTGCAATACTCCGTGCGCGGCAAGGAGACCAGCAGCTACGGCGTCAGCATGAAGTTCGAGCGGGCGTTCGTACACTTCCACGAGGGTCGGGTGAGCATCACCAGCGAGCAGTCCATTTTCGGCTTGCCGCTGTACGCGGCCACCGTCCGCACCGTGCAGATCGAGAACGGCGCGCTCGTCACGCACCCGCTGGGCGGCAGCTTGGGCAGCCTCCGCATCCCGGGAGCCGCCATGCCCTACTGCGAAGGGGTATTCGGCCCGTTCTGGAAGGTCATGGACCACAACCGGGCGATCCTAGCCAAGCTGCAAACGATCACCTTCCACGAAAAGTCGGTCGATCTGACCAGCAAACCGGCAGCCGTCCGGTAAGAGGGTTGGCAAAGCGGGGGGCTTCGTTGTAGGCTCGGCACTGCCCGCGCCACCGCGGCGCGCCGATATGTTCCCTCCGTGGCTTTCCTCGCGCCTGCTCGCGCCGCTCGCGGCGGCCGCCGTGCTCTGGCCACCGGCGGCGGGCTGTGCCCTGGACGTGTTGCCGCGCAGCTTCAGCCGCTCGCGGCAATTCGTGGTCTACGCGCGGGAAGGGGCGTTGCGAGGCGCGGTCGGCACGCTGGGCGAGGAAACCAAGCAGGGCATCCTCGGCATCCTTGGGCAGCAGGGCGATGAGTGGAAGATCCCCATCGTCATCGACCTGCGCCCGCCGGACCCCAGCCAGCCCGGGGCGCGGCCTCCGGTTAGCCTGACCTTCTCGCAGACGGGGAGCGGGTTGAAGATCGAGCTGGACCTGCTCACCGGCGACGCGGGCCGGGGGACACGCATCCAGAACGAACTGGTCCGCACGGTGGTGCTGAGCTTGGCCTACCAGGACGCGATGCGGCTGCCCGCCGGGCAGCCCTACACGCCGCCGCCGCCGTGGCTCGTCGAAGGATTCTCCGCGTACTTGGACAACCAGGAGAACGGGGTCTCCGGCCGGTTGTTCGCCGCGCTGATGCCGACGCTCCAGGCCATGTCCCCCACGGATCTTCTGGGCAGGGACCCGGCGGGGATGGATTCCACGTCGCGGGCAGTGTACCGGGCGTGGGCGTACAACCTCGTCTGTCTGCTGCTGCGGGAGTTGCCGGGCGGGCAGGGAAGCCTCGCGGCGTTCATCCACGACCTGCCGAACATCCCCCCGGCGGCGGCCAACAGCGGCGACGCGCTCGGCAAGTATTTCCCTGAACTCGCGGCTTCGCCGGACGCGCTGGCGAAGTGGTGGACCCTCGCACTGGCGCGACTGGCCTCGTCGGACAACTATCAGATGTTCACCGCCGAGGAGACCGAGCGGCGTTTGCAGGTGTTGCTGACGTTCCCCGGGCCGACCGATCCCAAGAGCAAAGCGGAGCCCGCCAACTGCACGCTCTCGGATTTCGAGAAATTCACGCCGCTCAAGCAGAACGAGCGGGTGCTCGATCCCCTGAAGAAAAGGCTGCTCTTGCTCGGCGCGCAGACCAGTCCGTTGTACCAGCCCATCGTGCTCGGCTACCGGGAGGTCGTCGCGGCGCTCATCCGCAACCACACAAAGGGAATCGGTGAACGGCTAAAAATCCTGGAGAGATTACGCCGCGACGCGCTCAAGCAGCGCGAGGGCATCGCGGACTACGTCAACTGGTACGAGGCGACGCAGGTCTCGACGCAGAGCAACGCTTTCAACGACTATTTCCGTGCCGCCCAGCAATTTGACGGCCGCCAGAGAGTCCACCGGCCCGACGCGATTTCGGCTTACCTGGATAGTCTCGACACGGAGTTCCAGTAAGGATGCGGGATGCGGGATGTGGGATGGCCATCCCATCTCTCGATAGATGCCCCGGCTGGTCGTGCGAACGCCGCTTCAGCGAGACGGAGGCGAGGGGGGCGGGGGCATCCGGGTGGCCTGTTCACGCAGCTTGGCTTTGACCGCGTCGAACCGGGGATCGCGAACCAACGTCAGATTGCCCTCCGCCTCCGCAGGCTGTTTCAGCCGCAGGCTGATGCGCGCCAAGTGGGTGTTGACGTAGTCCGCGTTGGCAGGGTCGAGGGCGAGGACGGCTTTCCAAGCGGTACGCGCCTGCTCCCAATCGGGCTGGCTGAGCATGTAAAAGGTCTCGGCGTAGCCTTGGGCGTAGGCGAGGCGGCCTGGGGTGAGTTCGGCGGCCCGCCGGAACTCCGCCAGCGCTTGCCCGAGCACGGCCTGATCGTCCGACAGGGCAGAGGAGGCAGCGATCTCGTGCCGGAACAGGAAGAGCGTGTTGGCGAGGGCGAAGTGGTAGGCGGCGTTGTCGGGACTGGCGTTCACCGCGCGCCGGAACTGCTCGTTGGCTTCCCGGGTCCGGCCGAGTTCAAGCTCCAGGGAACCGAGCGTATCCGCCGTGTCGGCGTCGGCAGGTTCCAAGGCTTGGGCACGCAGGAAGTCCGCGAGAGCCTCGCCGGGCCGACCGTGCCGGTGGGCGTAGTCGCCGCTGGCTTTATGGACGGCGGCGCGGTCGGGATAGCAGTCGGCCAGCGCGCGGTAGCGCCGGATCAACCGTTCCTCCCGTTCCGCCCCTTCCGCCGGGTCCCTGGCCGGAGCGAAGGATAGGGTCCCTTCCAGCAGCCGGAGCGCGTCCAGTTCCTGTTGCCACGCGGCTGGGGCCGGCGCGGCGCTCGCCGGGGGAGGCGGGGCACCTAAATGGGCGGCGGTCAACAGGGCGAAAAAGCCCGCCACGCAGACGAAGTTCGCCGGGCTAACCCCCCGCTGGTGCCACGCTCCAGAGGAGGTTTGACACGCAACGCGGCGGGACGTATCCATCTGCGACGAAACTCTCGGCTGGCGGGGGCGTTCTTTCAAGGAGACCCATGTTTTCCCTCTCGCTGCGCGAACAAACCCTAGTAGCTGCGGTCATCCTGGCAGTGGTTCTGGGCGTGTCGGTCAAACATTGGCGGGATGCGCAGAGGGAATCCGCGGCGACCCGCCCGGCTGCCGACGCGCCCGTCGTCTCGACGGCGAGCTTCCCGCCTTCGCCCCGTGCCAGTGGGCCACGCGCATCGTCACTCCCATGAACAACGATCATTTTAACGCCGCCGTCGATGCCATCATCGCCGAGGACCCCCGGTTCGAGCGTGACGCTTACCTGTTTGTGCGCGACGCCTTGGAGTTCACCACCAAGCGCCTCCAGAAGCAGCAGTCCGGCAAGCTACCTGGCGAGTGCCACGTTTCCGGCACCCAGTTGCTCGAAGGCCTGCGCCTGTTCGCGCTCGAACAATACGGGCCCATGGTGCCGACCGTGCTCGACCACTGGCGGGTGCGGTCCTGCGAGGACATCGGGGCCATCGTGTTCAACCTCATCGAGGCGCGGGAGTTCGGCAAGGCCGACGGCGACACCATCGAGGATTTCCGCGGCGGGTACAGCTTCCAGGACGCCTTCGTTAAGCCGTTCCGCTCGCCGCGCAAGGGCGTGGGCGACCCTATTCGGCGGCGGCGGCAGGATTCGGTCCCGAAAACGGCCTGATCCGCTGACAGGCCGCTTGGCGCGGCAGACGGACGGCTGGCGGCCGGTTGCTTTTCGTCCGGGTTCCCCGATGTTGTTTCTTTCGCCTAATGATTTCCACCGCTCCCCGCAAGAACGCCTTCGTCGAACCCTTCAGCGCCGTCCAGTTCCCCCGCGTCTCGGCCGCACGGCACGTCCTGCCCAACGGGTTGACCCTGCTCGTGCAGGAGGACCACAGCGCCCCCGTCGCCAGCGTGCAGGCCTGGGTGGGAACCGGCAGCATCCACGAGGGTCGGCACCTCGGCGCGGGCCTGTCGCACCTGCTTGAACACATGCTCTTCAAGGGCACGGCGACCCGCTCGACCAACGCCATCGCGCAGACCGTGCAGGACGAGGGTGGTTACATTAACGCTTACACCTCCTTCGACCGCACGGTGTACTGGATCGACGTGCCCAAGGCCGGGCTCGCCACCGCGATTGACCTGCTGGCGGACGCCTGCATGAACTCCACGCTCCCGGCGGACGAGTTCGTCAAGGAACAGGAGGTGATCCGCCGCGAGTTCGCCATGGGGGCGGACGATCCCGACCGGGTCAACAGCCAACTCCTCTTTGCCACCGCCTACAGGGAACACCCGTACCGGCACCCGATCATCGGCCACCTGGACGTGTTCAACCAACTGACGCGCGACGATCTGGTGGCGTACTACAAGGAGCGTTACGTGCCCAACAACCTCACCTTCGTGGTGGTGGGCGACGTGGACTCGGCGGTCGTCAAGGCGCAACTGGAAACCGTGTTCGCGCCCTATCCCCGCCGCGCCCTGCCGCCGGTGTTCCTCCCGGCCGAACCGCCGCAGTTGGGCCGGCGCGAATCCCAGCGGGAGTTCCCCACCGAGCTGGCTCGCACAGTCGCCTCGTGGCACATCCCCTGCATCACCCACCCGGACGTGCCCGCGCTGGACGTGCTGGCCACCGTGCTGGGGGATGGGCGTAGTTCGCGGCTGTACCGCCAGGTGCGCGAGCAGGGGCGGCTGGCCCATTACATCTCGGCGTTTTCCTACGTTCCTGCTGAGCCCGGCTTGTTCGGGATCGAAACGACGACCGACCCCGACAGGCGGGTGGCAGCCTTGGACGCAGCTCTGGGCATCCTCGCGGATGTCCAGCGCGACGGTATCACCGCGCCCGAACTGGCCAAGGCCAAGCGGGTGCTGTTGAGCAACCAGCTCAACGCCCTGGTGACGATGCGCGGCCAAGCCAGCGACCTCGGCTCGAACTGGCTGCTCACCGGCAACCTGGATTTCTCGCGCGACTACCTGGAGGCCATCCAGCAGGTAACGGTCGAGGACACCGCCCGGGTGGCGCGCAAGTACCTGACGCCGGACGCCTGCACCGTGTCCACGCTATACCCGAAGGACGACCAGATGGTCGCGGCGGCAGCGGTGGTCAAGCCGGAGGCTGGACCTATCCGCAAGTTCGAGCTATCCAACGGACTGCGCCTGCTCGTGCGCGAGGACGCGCGCCTGCCGCTCGTCTATCTGGATGCCGTGTTCCGAGGCGGTCTGCTGGCCGAAACGGCGGCGGACAATGGGTTGACCAAGCTGTTCTCACGCGTGATGCTTAAAGGCACCCCCGGTCGCACGGCCGACCAGATCGCGGAAGAAGTCGAGGCCGTCGGCGGGAGCATCGGCAGCGAGGCGGGCAACAACAGCTTCAGCGTGTCGCTGGAAGTCATGCAGCCCGACCTGGAACTGGGGCTCGACCTGTTGGCAGACGTGATGCTCAACGCCAACCTGCCCGAGGGGGCGATCCAGCGCGAGAAAGCCGTCCAGTTGGCGTCGATCAAGGCGGAGGACGAGCACATTACCAGCCGCGCGCGAAATTTGCTGCGTTCGACGCTGTTCGGGGACCATCCGTACGGTCTGCGGTCCTCCGGTTCGCCCGAGGGGCTGGCGGGAATCGACCGGGCGCGGCTCGCGGCGTTTCAGCAACAGTTCGTGGTGGGCCGCAACGCCGTGCTCGCGGTGTTCGGTAACGTGGACGCAGAGCGAGTCCGGGAGAAGGTGGAAGCCCTGTTCACCGCGCTGCCCGCGGGCGAACTGGCACTAGGTGCGCCGCCGCAGCCGGCCAAGCCTTCCGAGGCGCGCACGGTGGAGCAATTCGAGGACAAGGAACAGGCCGTGTTGATGGTCGGGTTCCCCGGGGCGTCGGTCCACAGCGCGGACCGCCAAGCGCTCGAGGTCATAGACGAGGCGAGCAGCGATCTCGGCTCGCGTTTTTTCATCCGCATCCGGGAGGAACTGGGGCTGGCGTACTTCGTGGGATCGTCGCAGATGGTCGGGCTGTCTCCCGGACTGTTCACGTTCTACGTGGGGACCGACCCGTTGAAGATCGAGCAAGTGAAGACGGCTTTCGCGGAGGAGATCGCGCTGCTGGCTGCCAACGGCCTGACCGAAGTTGAATTGACCCGCGCGAAAAAGAAGCTCATTGGCAAACAGGCCATCGCCTACCAGAGCAACGCGAGCCTCGCCTACACGGCGGCGCTCGACGAACTCTACGGGCTGGGCTACCTCCATTACCAATCGATGGCGGCGGACCTGGAAAAACTCACGCTGGCGGACGTGCGGGTGGCGGCGCAACGCTACTTCCAGCAACAGCCTGCGATCACGGCCATCGTGCGGCCCGCCGCCCCGCGGCCGCCCGCCGAACTCACCCGGACGGAAAGTCAGTCCTGACCGCCTAACCCTCAAGTAATCTTCCATCATGGCTGAAGTGCAAAGGACCACCAACGCGGGCGAGACGACCGCACAATTCATTGAATTTGTCATGCTCCAGGCGCAGAATGCCTCGTTGTTCCTGGGGCTGATTCCGCACCCGGGCAGCGACCAGCCGGAGGTAAACCTGCCGCTGGCGCGGATGTTCATCGACCAGTTGGCGATGATCCAAGAGAAGACGCGCGGCAACCTCTCCAACGAGGAGACCACCGTGCTCCGCAACGCGCTGTCCAACCTGCAAATGGCCTACGTCGAGG
>CALMAQ010000182.1:0-673 GCA_937859745.1 uncultured Verrucomicrobiota bacterium
AAGTCCTGCGCCTGCCGCGCGAACGCCTCGCGGGCGTGGCCCTGGGCCTCGGCCCCCGCCCCGCCGCCGCGCTGTGCCCCGGGAAGGACGCTCGCCTTCGCCAACGTCCCCTGGCGGTTGAACTTCACCCGGCCGTTCGAGCCCACGCCCTGGTGCGAGAACCGCGGCGCGAACACGCTCGCGCTGCGGTCGTTGACCTGGCTAATGCGCTCGGCGTTGCGCGCCGTCTGCCGGGAGATGGCGACCTGCCGCAGGGGCTGCGCCGTTCGTCCGCGCAGACGGTCGAAGTTCGGGCCTCCGGCGTACACCCCCCGGTAGCCGCCCGTGCGGTTGTAGTAGATCCGCGTGATGTTGTAGGAGTGGTAGCAACAGTCGTAGCAGCGCCCCTGGTCAAAGAGCACGCCGCCGATCCAGGGCGCACCGAACGCGCCCACGGCCACGAAGTTGTAGTCGTACGGGTCGATGCCGTAGTCCACGTCCACGGTCGGGCCGTAATTGTAGTTCTCGCCGGCGACATCGACCGCCTCCGGCGGCAAGGGAGCCCAGCCGATGTAATTCTCGCTCACCGCCGGGCCGCCCGCGCCAGCGGCGGGCGCGGGGGGAGCGGGCGGGGGGTTGGGGGCGGCCTCCGCCGGGGGTGGGCCGGGGGGGGGCGCCCGGGGGGGGGGGGGGC
>CALMAQ010000182.1:683-6803 GCA_937859745.1 uncultured Verrucomicrobiota bacterium
GCCGTCGGGAGCCTCCGGCTCGTTGGAGCGCCACGCGACCCAGGCGGGTGCCCACTCGGTGCCGGGCACCCAGGCCCAACCGATGTCCTTGAGGTGGGTCCAGCGTCCGTAGTGGTACACAGCCCAGCCGAAAGACTCGTAGGAAACGAACATCCAGCCGCCGTCGGTGTAGGTCCAGTAGCCGTCGGTGTATGGACGCCAGGCGTCGTTCTTGTACGCGATGTTGGGCTGCCAGACGTCCCCGTACTCGGTCGTGTTGTACCAAGAGCCCTCGTCCTTGAGCGTGTCGTAGAAGAAATTAACGTCGAGCGCCGCGCCGTCGCTCGGAGCAGACGGCGCGCGGGCCGCCGCCGGGGCGGGAGCGAGGATCGATGCTGCCGCCAGGGTGAACAGCCCGCAGGCGGCGACGAAAAAACGGGGAATGCGTTTCATGAGGCAGTCATTCTCGCCCACATATCGGCCCATCCCGGCCGGTCGCGTGTCCCCTCGCCGCGCCTGGAAGCGGCGTTGGCGGCTAATTATTGTTGGGGTTGGCGAGGCGGGGATCGCTGGCCAGTTGGCCGAGCTGCGACTTGTTTTCCCAGCCCTGGGGCTTGTTCCAGGGGACGGTGCTGACCTGCTGGTCGGCAGGCAGCATGTCGCGGTTGTCCCGCGCCACGCCGTCCTTGTCCACGCAGGCCGACAATCCCGCCGCGCACAGGAACAGGGCTGCCAGCCCGGTCGGGCGGCGGAGTGAAAACAGTGTGGCCAATGGGAGCACGGAGGAGCGTTTCATCGGAGAAGGAATGTTGACGATTAGGAGCCGGAATATACTACAGTATCGCCCGGCTGCACGGCAATGCCTGCCGGGACGGAGTTCGGGATGATGTCGGCGACGGACTGCGAGGGCTCGACCGACGTGATCCGCACCCGGCCCACGAGGCTGCCGCCGCGCTGGATGATCATCGTCGCGTTGTTGTTGACCCCGTTGCGCCCGCCGAGGTCGAGCACCACGAAATTCCAGTTGCGGTCCACCGCCAGCACCCGGCCGCGCAGGCCGTTGAGGGCCTCGCCCGATTCGCGCCGCGCGATGCGCTGTTGCAGGACGGCAGTCTGCGCCTGGGCTGACCGCAGTTGCGTGTCGAAGCCGTCCTTGACGACCTTCAACTCGTCGCGCTCGCGCGTGAGGTCGGCGATCTGTTTGGTCATCTCGGCGCTGGGCTCGGCGGCCTTGGGCGCGTTGGCGGCGGCGAGGAGCCTGGCGCTGAGGCCGGCGATCTGCGCGTCCTTCGCCTGCACGTTGCCGGTGGCATCCCGGAATTTGGCTTCCAGGTCGCCCGCCTGGCTCGTTGCCGCGGAGAGCTGGGTTTGCAGGTCGCTCAGCTTGGCCGTGGCATCGTCAGCGATCTTCTTGGCCTTCTGCTGCTCGGCCTTGGCGCGGGCCACGTCCGACGTGGCGTTGGCGGAGGCCGCCTGGGCTTGGGCCGCCTCGGCGATCTTGGCGGAAACCTTGCTCTTGTTGGCGATGCTCAGCCCGGAGGACAGCAGCAGAAAGAACGCCGCGGCAAAGAGGAGGTTTTTGGGAGTGAGCATGGGGAAAAGAACGAAAGGAAGGCGCGGCAGAGCCATGTCCAAGCGGCGCGGCATCCGGGGGGAAGGAAGCGGTGCCCGCTCTGAAAAGCGCCCAGTAAGTAACGGAAAAAGCCGGGGCGTTGCAAGACATTGCTCGGGACGGAGCGCAAAAATTTTCTGGTTTTCGGCGTTGCGTGCGCCGGGGAAGCGGGTTCTAGTCGCGTTGCCAGGGACTATGGATGGAAGACTGACAAACCCCGCCAGGGCCGGAAGGCAGCAACGGTAGTCTGAGCTTCCTTGCCGTAGCTCTCTGGTTTTTCTTTTTCCGGACCCGGGGCGGCAATCCGCGCTTGCCCGGCCCGGCCCCCACGCTAAGGTGCTTTGCGCGGCTCCTTTTCCCGTCATGGAAATCCTTGTCACCGGCGGCGCGGGCTTCATCGGCTCGCACCTCGTCGAAGCCCTGCTCCACGCCGGGCACCACGTCGTCGTGCTCGACGACTTCAACGACTACTACGACCCGCGCATCAAGGAAGACAACCTGCGCGCCGTGCGCGGTGAGATCGAGTTGCACCGCACAGACCTGCGCGACCGCGAGGCCGTGCGGCGCGTCCTGGGGCGGGAGCGCTTCGACACGGTCGTCCACCTGGCGGGCCGCGCGGGCGTGCGCCCGTCGATCCGGGAGCCCCAGCTCTACGTGGACGCGAACGTCACCGGAACGCTCAACGTGCTCGAAGGGGCGCGCACGGGCGGCGTGGGCCGTTTCGTGTTCGCGTCCAGTTCGTCCGTGTACGGGCTCTGCCCCGTGTCGCCCTTCCGCGAGGACATGCCGCTGCCCGGCACGATCAGCCCCTACGCCGCCACCAAGCTCGCGGGCGAGCAGCTTTGCTCCAACTACGCGCACCTCTACAAGCTGCGGACGGTGTGCCTGCGCTTTTTCACGGTCTATGGCCCGCGCCAGCGGCCCGACCTGGCGATCCACCAGTTCACGCGACGCATCCACCGTGGCCAGCCCATCGACCAGTTCGGCGATGGCAGCACCCGGCGCGACTACACCTACGTGGACGACATCGTCCAAGGCATCCTGGGTGCCTTGACCTACGAGGGGCCGATCTTCGACATCTTCAACCTGGGCGAGAGCGAGACGACCGCCCTGGGCGAGTTGATCCGCCGGATCGAGAACGCCCTGGGCCGCGAGGCGCGGATCAACCACCTGCCCGACCAGCCCGGCGACGTGCCGACGACCTGCGCGGACATCTCCAAGGCACGGCGGCTGCTCGCCTACCGGCCCGCCACGCCCATCGCGGAGGGCATCCCGCGCTTCGTGGAGTGGTACTTGCAAACGCAGGCGGTCCCCGCCGCACCGGTGGAGGCGGTGGCGTCCCGATGAGCGGCGGCAAAGGACGGTTCCCGGCGGACGACGTGGTCGCGCTGTTGCAGGGGTTCGTGCGGGTGGGCAGCGTCAATCCTTCCGGCGATCCCGGCACGACCGAGACGGGCGAGGCGCGCATGGCGGCGCACGTCGCCGAGCGCCTGACGGATCTGGGCGCGCGGGCGGAGGTAAAGGAAGTGCTGCCGGGGCGTCCGAACGTGCTCGGGCAATTCCCCAGCGACCGGCCGGGCAAGCCGAAGCTGCTGCTCTGCCCGCACCTGGACACCGTCAGCGTGCGCGGCATGACGGTCGATCCCTTCGCCGCCGAACGGCGCGAGGGCAAGATCTGGGGCCGGGGCGCGTGCGACACCAAAGGCACGATGGCCGCGATGCTCTGGGCCCTGGCGCTGCTCGGGCCCGACGTGGCACGGCTGGAGCACGAGGTCTGGTTCGCGGGCTTGATGGACGAGGAATCGGGCAACAAGGGCGCGTCCGCGCTGGCGGCGGAGTTTGCGGACGCCGACTTCGCCCTGGTGGGCGAGCCGACCAGCTGCCAGATCGTCCACGCGACCAAGGGCGCGACGTGGTTGCGCTTGACCGCCCGGGGCCGTGCGGCGCACTCGGCCTCGCCGCACCTGGGCGAGAACGCGATCTACAAGATGGCCGACGCGGTGCGCGCGGTGCGCGACGATCTCTTGCCGTGGTTCGCCACGGAGCCCGACCCCGTGCTAGGTCCTGCGACGACGAGCGTGGGCACGATCACGGGCGGCAGCAAGGTCAACATCGTGCCCGAGGCGTGCACGGTGGAACTGGACATCCGCACGGTGCCCTCGCAGGTGCGGGAGGGGTTCGTGGACGAGGTCGCCGCCCTTTTGCGGCGAGCCTGCCCCGACCTGGGGATGAAGGTTCTCCGCAGCCACCAGCCGCTCCATACCCCGCCGGACCACCCGTGTATCCGCGCCCTGGAGGCGGCGGGCGGGCGGTGCGTGGGCGCGCCGTGGTTCTGCGACGGCAGCCTGCTTTCGGCGGCGGGCATCCCGGCGGTGGCCGCGGATCCGGGGAGCATCGAGCAGGCGCACACGGCCGACGAATGGCTGCGCGAGGACGACCTGCGCGCCGGGGTGCGATTCTACGGGGACTTCCTGCGCCGCGTGTGAGGCGACCTAAACGAGGGTGTACCTGCGTCCGACTCCCACCGGTCAGCCGGTGACGGTCCTGACGATTTTCTTGATTGCCTTGCCCACCTCGGTGGAAACGCCGTCCTTCGGCGCGGACCGCGCGGCCTTCTCCGCCGCGAACGCCCTGGTGAAGACGGGCTTCGACGCTTTCGACAGCTTCGCGTCGGCGGCCTGTTCCTCGGTCAGCGTGCGGGTGAGGGTTCTCAACGCCGCGCTCAACCCGAGCGCCCGCGCCAGCTCGCAGGCGGACGTGTAACCGGCCATCTCGTAGTGCTCGACGCGGCGCGCGGCGGCGATGAGCATCAGGTCCTTCATGGCAGGCAGCGCTTCCTCGTCCATCGCTTCCTGCCCTTCCTTGATCAAGCCCACCGTCGCCTGACACGTTTTGCCGGTCGGCTTCTCCTGCAGGGACACGCAGATGCCCTTGACGCGCGCGGCATGCTCTTTGGTCTGCGCCAGGTGGTGCGTGAAGGCTTTCTTCAGGTCCGGCGAAGCCGCCGCCCTCGCCATCTTGGGGAGCGCCTTGGCGATCAACGTTTCCGCGCTGTAGAGATCCTTGAGTTGATCGACAAAGACCGCGTGGAGGGAGGTGATTTCTTCAAACATATGCCGTGACCGTACAGGGAACAATCCTCCAGAGCCACCTAAAAGGGAACGACATACCGGCTTCGGACGCACGAAGGATAGGCCCGCCGAATTCGCTTCCGTTTCAACCCGGCACCCGGTAATCGTGGGGTCCCGGTTTCCCATGTCCCCCTCCCCGCTCAAGCACTTCATCAACGTCTGGACGCTCGGCAATTACCCCAACGGCAACAGCCAGGGCGAATGGACCAGCGAACAGAAACTCGCCGCCATCAAGGAGGCCGGGTTCGACGACTGCCAGTGCGGGTTCTCCGAGGAACTCCGCGAACTCGCCCCCCGGCACGGCCTCGCCTACCTGGACGCATTTGACGCGGACGAAACCAACTACGCCGCGCGCCTCAAAGCGTTTGCACCCATCAGGCCGCCGCAAATCAACGTCCAGCTTCTCAACCACGACACCGACCCCTCCGAGGCGGCCCACCCGTGGGTCGACGTGGTCAAGGCCGTCGCCGACCTGGGGCTGGAAGTGGACCTGGAAATCCACCGCGACCCCTGCACGGAAACGCCCGAGAAAACCCGGCGCATCGCCGAGCTGTACCAACAGCAGACCGGCCAGCCCCTCCGATTCAACTTCGACCTATCGCACTTCGCGGTGGTCAGACACCTCTGCCCGCCTTACGCGCCGCGACTGCCCGACCACCCGGAGCTTTTCCAGCTCTCGCGCCAGATCCCCGTGACGGACGGCCAGGGCGGGACTTCCCCCTGGGTCAAGCCGTGGTTCGAGTTCGTGGAGGCAGCCTTCGTCTGCTGGCAGCAGGGCAACGCGCCGGATACGACGCTCTGGGTCTGCCCCGAACTCGGCACGATGGGCTCCGGCTACTGGCTCGAACCGTTCCCCGATCCGTGGAAGGACGCCATCGTCGTCCGCCGGGAGTTCGACCGACTCTGGCAGAGCGTCTCCGCGCCTGCCGCCGCTTGAACACAGGCCTTCCTGCCGCCTGCCGTCTTCCGCCGCCCGCCTTCGCCACGGCTGCCGCCACGCGCGCCGTGTTCTTCGCCATGGGCCTCGCCGTGGCGGCGTGGGCTCCGCTGGTGCCTTTCGCCAAGAGCCGCCTCGGCGTGGACGAACGCGCCCTGGGGCTGCTGCTGCTCTGCGCGGGCGCGGGCGCGCTCCTGGCGATGCCTTTCTCCGGCCTGCTGGCCGCGCGCCACGGCTGCCGCCGCCTGATCCTGGTGACGGCGGCGGCGGCGGGCGCGTCGCTGCCCCTCCTGGCCACCGCCGGGAACATCTCCCTGCAAGCCGTGGCGCTGTTGATGTTCGGCGCGGCGGTCGGCACGCTGGACTCGGCCGTGAACATCCAGGCGGTACTCGTGGAACGGGCGGCGGGCCGGTCGCTGATGTCGGGCTTCCATGGACTGTACAGCGTGGGCACGGTCGTG
>CALMAQ010000183.1:0-1168 GCA_937859745.1 uncultured Verrucomicrobiota bacterium
GCCCCGCCCCGCGCCCGCCGCTCCTGCCCAGCTTCCCCAGCTGCAAGACCTGCGGGTCATTTCCACGCAACGGCTGGTCGCGCCCGCCGTCCTCAAGGACCGGCTGCCCATCTCCGCGCAGGCCGCCCGCACCGTCCACGCAGGACGCACGGCCGTGGAAAACATCCTCGCCGGGCAGGATGGTCGCCTGCTGATCATCGTCGGCCCCTGCTCCATCCACGATCCCGCCGGGGCGATGGATTACGCGCGCCGCCTGGTCCGGTTGCGCGGGGAACTGGCCGAGCGGGTCGAGATTGTCATGCGCGTCTACTTCGAGAAGCCGCGCACCACGCTCGGCTGGAAGGGGCTCATCAACGATCCGCACCTGGACGATTCCTGCGACGTGGAAGCGGGGCTGACCCTGGCCCGGCGGCTCCTGGGCGAAATCGTGGACCTGGGGATGCCCACAGCCACCGAATTCCTGGATTCCATCGTGCCGCAGTACATCGCGGACCTCGTGAGTTGGGCGGCCATCGGCGCACGCACGACCGAGAGCCAGAGCCACCGCGAGATGGCCAGCGGCCTGTCGATGCCCGTCGGCTTCAAGAACGGCACGGACGGCGACTGCCAGACGGCGATTGACGCCATGCGCGCCGCACGGCATCCGCACAGCTTCCTGGGCATCGACCAGCAGGGTCTGACGAGCGTCATCAAGACGACGGGCAACGCCACGGGCCACCTCGTGCTGCGCGGCGGTCGGCTGCGGACGAACTACGACCCGCCCAGCATCGCCGAGGCGGCGCGCGGGCTGGCGGCGGCGAACCTGCCCCCGGGGTTGATGGTCGATTGCAGCCACGCGAACAGCGGCAAGCATCACGCACGGCAGGAACTGGTCTGGCAGAGCATCCTGGAGCAGCGCCGTGATGCCCCTAAGGCCGGGCAGGCCAGCCCGATCATCGGCGCGATGCTGGAAAGCTACCTCGAAGGCGGCAAGCAGCCCATCCCCGGCCAGTCCGAGGCGCTGCGCTACGGCGTGTCGATCACCGACGCCTGCCTGGGCTGGAAGGAAACGGAATCCCTCCTGCGCGCCGCGGCGGAGGATGCTTGATCCAACCAAGGTAGGGCTGGGGGGGGGGGGGGCGCGCCCCGCGCGGGGGGGGGTCGTGATGGCGGGAGAGTGGCACCTATA
>CALMAQ010000183.1:1178-10866 GCA_937859745.1 uncultured Verrucomicrobiota bacterium
GCCGTAGCTTTTCTGAAAGAACGGGTGCAAAGCAGAAAGCTACGGCCGGGCGAGGACGCCCAGCCCTACCTGGTGACGAGGAACACCCGCCTCAGTTGAACAGCGGCCCCATCGGCGGGCCGCCCGCTTCGCTCCAGCCGCGCGGGCGGGTCGTCTTGAGCCAGTCCACCGCCTTGTGGCTCAACAGCGTGCCCAGCGTCTTGGGCGTCTGCACGGGCAAATCCGCCAACTCGACCACCTGCTCGTCCGGCTGCTTGGCGTCGGCCCCCTTGCCGCCGCGCTTGCCCGGCTTGAACGGCTTGTACTTGATGTACACCCGCTCCGTGGGCTCGGCCGTTAAGAGGAGAATCTTCGCCTTGGGCGGCACACACTGGTATTCCTTGTTGAGGATCGTCCCGCCGAACGCGAACCGCTTGAGGTACGTCGCCGAGGGCGTCTGGTAGACCAGCGTGTACACCGCGTCCCGCGCGAACAGCGCGAAGTGGTACAGGTCGCGGTCCACGAACAGTTTCTCCGGCGGCGGGATCACCTTGTAGCGGCCGTCCGCCGCCACCGTCAGCACTCGGTCGAGTTCCGAGGCGCGGAACGCCGGTTCCAGCCCCTCGCCTTTGACCCCGTAGCCGAGGTACCCCTTCACCGGATCGTAGGCCACCGCCAGGTTGCGAACCGCCACCTGGCGCGCGTCGGCCTCCTCGAACGTGCCGATCTTCGTCAGCCGGGGGTACTGCTTGCCGTAAGTTTTGAGCAGGTTCTTGAGGTAGCTGATGGCGTGGCGCGTCAGGCCCTTGAGGTTGCCTTCCGTTTCCTCCAACTGCCGCACCAGATCGTCGATCTCGCGCTTGTTCTGCGCGATGTCGAAGAGCGAGATCCGCTTGATCCGCAGTCCCAGGAGCATTTCCACGTTCTCGGCCGTCACGTCGCGGCGGAGCTGGTCGCGGTAGGCGTTGACGCCCTTGAGCACCACCTTTTGCACGGCCTCGTAGCTCTCGCACTTCTCGATGGCCTTGTAGAGCCGGTTCTCGATGAAAATCTGCGCTAGCGTCTTGTGGTGGATGCTGTCCAGAAGGTCGTCACGCCGCATCTCCAGTTCCTGCTTGAGCAGGGAGAGCAGTTGCACCGTGTTGGCGCGCAGCACTTCCTCCACGTCCATCTCCACCGGACGGTCGCCGCGGATGATGACCGGACGCACCGAGATCGACTGCTCGCACTCCGTGAACAGGTACAGCGCGGCGATGGTCTTCTTCGGGTCCTCGCCTGGGGCCAGCTTGATCTCGATCTCCACCGTCTCCGCCGTGAAGTCGTCGATGGACTTGATGCGGATTTTCTTCTTGCGCGCGGCGTCCTCGATGGAGGCGATCAGCGAGTCCGTCGTGGTGCCCGCAGGCAATTCGCGGATGACGAGCGTGCCCGCAAGCCCCGTCTTGGGCTCGATGACCGCGCGCAGCTTGACTTTGCCCGTGCCGTTGGCGTAAGCGCTGGCGTCCATCAGGCCGCCCTGCGGGAAGTCCGGCAGCAGGCTGAACGGCTTGCCTTGGATGGTGGCGATCTGTGCTTCGATCAGCTCGCAGAAATTGTGCGGCAGCACGCGCGTGCTCAGGCCCACGGCGATGCCATCCGCGCCAAGCATCAACAGGAGTGGCAGCTTGGAGGGCAGCGTGACGGGCTCCTTGTTGCGCCCGTCGTAGGAGGGGATCGTCGGGGTGAGCCGGTCGTTGAAAATCTCGTTCCGCGCCAGTTCCGTCAGGCGGCATTCGATGTAGCGCGAAGCGGCGGCGGGGTCGCCCGTGTAGATGTTGCCGAAGTTGCCCTGCCCCTCGATGAGATAACGCTTCTGCTGGAGCGTCACCAGCGCGTCGGCGATGGAGGCGTCCCCGTGCGGGTGGAACTGCATGCAGTAGCCCACGATGTTGGCCACCTTGATGAACTTGCCGTCGTCGTTGCGCTGGATCGAATGGAGAATGCGCCGCTGCACGGGCTTGAGCCCGTCTTCCAGCGCGGGGATGGCGCGGTCGCGGATCACATAACTCGCGTAGGACAGGAAGTTTCGGTCCATCAACGCCCGGAAAGGCGGGTCGTCGGGCGGCGGGGCGTGCGATCCCTCGCCACCGGGCGGGAGGGAAGCGCCGTCGCCACTGCCGTTGCCGTCGTTGCCGGGAACCATGTCGCCGAACTCCGGCAGGGGCTGGTCACTGGCCGGGGGAACGCTGTCGGCAGCCACCAGGCCGTCGGCGGCCAGCGGATGGCGCACGGACTCGGCCGGGGTCAGCGATTGCGCGATGGGACCCAGCGGCAAGGGATCGTTCGCGGAGCCATTGGCGTTGGGGCGGGCAGGCATACGGGGTTGAACGAGGGAGACAGCGGAAAACCGTGCGGCGACCGGGCGGCGTGTAGACATATTAAGCGCAAGATGTGGTTTGTGGTAGCGCAAAGTCTACCATATCTGGCCGATTTTCACAAACATGAATATCACGCACGGACAGGTTTTCCAGCGCCGGATTCCGCTTCCTGCGCTCGGGGAATAATGACAGGATCAAGGTATATGCCACCTCTTTCCTGGAACGTCCGACGAACCTGCCTCGCCTTGGCTTTGGTGGGAATCGCCTTGGGAAGCGTGGACGCCAGTCCGGTGACCGACCGCGGTGAGGAAGTGCCATCCGTCGCGCTCACCCGGATCAGAACCGGCCATTTCGTGGTCCAGGCCACCGCCAACGGGATGCCCCTGCGGATGGTCGTGGACACCGCCTGCCCGCTGACGGTGATCGACGAAGGCACCTACCGCCGGCTCGTGGCCGCCAGCCCGGGGATAAAACCGGCCAGTGGCAACGCGCGGCTCAGGACCCTCAACGGCCGGACGGCCAGCGCCGGGTACGTCCCGGACCTGCGCGTCGGCCCCGCCGCGCTGGGCGGCGCGCAGGTGGCCGTGACCAGCCTGGGTTTCGTGCTGGGCAGCCAGTTCAACGGCCGGAGCGGCGCGGACGGCATCCTGGGCGCGGACGTGCTGTCACGACACGGCGCGGTGATCGACCTCAAGCACGGCACCCTCTCGCTCGACACGGCCCAGGCCCAACACCGCCTGGTGGCGGAGCGCGCGGCGCAGGACGGCAGCACGGCGGTCGCCATGTCGCCCACGAGCGGGGTGCATCTCGCCGTGCCGTGCATCGTGCAAGACGACCCCGGCCGCCTCGTGGTGGACACGGGCTCGCCGTACACGGTGGTGGACCGCAGCATCGTCGCGCCTGCGGACCTCGCCCGGCCGACGCGGACCTCGGTCATGCGGACCATGACGGGCATCACGCTGGTAGCCTGGGTGTCGCTGCAACACTGGAACATCGGCGACTTCCCGGTCACGCGCGCCCGGGTGGCGGCGGGCGACTTCAACGGCGGCATCTTCACGGAATACACCCGCACGGGCGCGCAGGTGGTGGGATTGTTCGGCTTGGAATGGCTCACGTACTGGGGCGCGGTGATCGACTTCGGCTCCCGGACGATCTACCTCAAGCATCCCTGAAGCGGCCGCCACCTCTACTTCAGCTGGACCGGCGGCGTCAGCACCTGCCGCAACAGCTCGGCCAACCGGTAGCCTGCCAGTGCCAGGCGGCGTTCGGCGACAGCTTTGCTCTTTGTGGCATAACCGTCGGGCAGCGGCAGAGGCGGCACGATGTGCGGGTCGGAGGTGCCCGGCAGCGTGCCATGGAGATATCCTTGGTCGATGGCCACTTGGCGGCCTTCCAGGCTCCAAGCGGTAGGGTCCTTGGCGGTGCCGAGTTCAGCCAGAGCAGCCGGAGGAAAGCGTTTTTCCAGGTCGGCGGCTTGGGCAAGCACCTCGTCGGGGTGTTTGGCCGAGCCGGGCAGCGCATCCCAAAATGCGTGCAGGTTCATCGGCTGGCCACCCACCGCCACGAAGAACAGGTTGCCGCCCCGGTCACCGGTTGGCGGCGGGTACCGTGGCGTGACGAGTTCCGCGCAGTGCAGCGGCTGGTGCAGGTCGCCGACCAGATGGATCAGCCAGCTCAGGCTCGCCGCGCGTGCCTCCGCGCCCGCCGCCGGGTCGCGGAGCGTCTCCACGCTGGCCGCGATGGCGTAAAGCGCGTTGTCCTCCGGCGCGAGGCCGGGCTGGAAGGCGAAATCCGGCGGCGTCAGCGGATAGTCGATGTAGTGCCAAGCGGGATGCGCGTAGGGACTCGGCGAGCGGTCGATCTCGTCGGGCCATGTGCTCGCGCTCATGAAGAGGAACGCGTCCCCCTGCCCCGCCGGAGCAAAGCCTAGGTGCTTGCGCCACTCGGCCATCTGTGGATGCGCCGCCAGGATGGTCATCACCTGCTGGCGGGTGTCAGCGGGCAACTGGTCAAACGCGATCCGCGCGACGATCATGTGCCCGGCGGCGTACCACGCCCGGGCGGAAGGCACAGCTAGCAGGCAGACGCCGCAGAACACGGCCAGCCACTTCCCTGCCCCGCCACAATGGGTCATGCCGTTTTCCCGGCGTAGATGTCCATGATGGCACTTAACAGTTTGAGCGCGTCCTCTTTCTTGCGCGTGAAACTGTTGCGCCCGATGATCGAGCCGAAGCCGCCGCCCTCTTCGACGCCGCGCACCTGTTCGAGCAGCTTGTCGTCCGTCTCGGCCGCGCCGCCCGAGAAGATCACGATGCGCCGCCCGTCGAACGCGCACTTGACGACGTGGCTGATGCGCTCGGCGATGGTGCCGATGGGGATTTGCTCCTTTTCGTACACCTTCTTGGCGGCCTCCTGTTCCAAGTGCGCCGTGGGAATCTTGACCTTGATGATGTTCGCCCCGAGTTCCGCCGCGATGTGTGCCGCGTAACCGCACACGTCGATGGCCGTCTCGCCCTCCTTGCTCAGCGCGCTGCCGCGAGGGTAGCTCCAGATGACCACCGCCAGCCCGTGCCGCTTGGCTTCCGCCGAAATCTTGCGGATCTGCCCGTACATTTTCTGCGCGTGCTCGCTGCCCGGGTAGATCGTGAACCCGACCGCCGCCGCGCCGATCCGCAGGGCATCGTGGACGCTGCCGGTGAGGGCCTGGTCGGGGTCCTTGTCGTCGCCGTGGAGCAGGTCGTGGTCGTTGACCTTCAGGATCAACGGCAGGTCGCCCGCGTACTCCCGCGCGCCCGCCTCCAGCATGCCCAACGGCGCGGCGAAGGCGTTACAGCCCGCGTCGATGGCGAATTGGAAGTGGTAGAGAGGGTTGTACGCCGGAGGGTTTGACGCGAACGAACGCGCCGGGCCATGCTCGAAACCCTGGTCCACCGGCAGGATCACGAACTTGCCCGTCCCGGCGAGACGGCCCGTGTTCATGATGCGCGCGAGGCTCGCCAGCGTGCCGGGGTTCTCGCTGCCGTACCAGGAGAGGATTTCTTTGACGCGGTTGGTAGAGTGCATAAACGGGTGATCCTGCGGTGGAAGGAGGGTGGACTAATGCGGGGTAAACTGTCCCGTGCCGGGATCGCCGCCACCACCCGCCGGGCTCGCGCCGGTGCTCTCCTCCTGGGCGCGGTAGAGGCTCTGGTCGCCCGCCCCTACGCTGGGCTCCAGAGGCGTCAGCCCCGGGTGCGCCCGCGCTTGGCTTTCGAGCGGGGTATCGGAGAAGGTGGGATCGTAGGTCGACCGGTTGACCGGCTGCGGGATGTTCGAGCCGGTGATCATGCGGCGGTGCTGCGGATCATTGTAGTAGGCGTCGGATCGCGCCGCGGCGACGTTGCGGCCGGTCGTGGCCTGAGTGCAACCGGCCACGGCGAACAGGGCGGCCAGCAGAGCGAACTTGGTCAATTTAGCGTGCATAGGTGCTGACTAACAATGTCGCTCAAACCAGCGAAAACGATAGTGTTTCGTGGGCAGATCTTGCATCCCGCGCACGGGTGCTCATCGCTGGGCAAGGATGAACTTTTCCACGGCGTTGGCGAAGCCCTCGTCCTCGCTGGAGGTCGTAACCTCGTGGACCGATTTCTTGACCTCGTCGCTCGCCTGCCCCATCGCGATAGACAGGCCGCCCTTCTCGAACATGGGCACATCGTTGGCCATATCGCCAATCGTGGCGATTTCCTCGGGCTGGAGGTTGAGCATCTTGGCCAGCGTCAGCACGACGCCGCCCTTGTTCGCTTCGGGATGGGTCACGTCCAGGTAGTACGGCTGCGAACGCGCGGCGGAAACCGCCGGGCCGCCGTGGCTGTCACGCTGCGGGCTGGACTGCTGGGTGCCCGCCTGCTGGCCGAACGCCTCACGCACGGCCTTCTCGCACTTGGCGACCGCGTCCAGGTCGTCGCTGACGCCCACGATCTTGGCCACGTCGTCCGTCTTGCCCTCGTAGCTGGCAACCACCATGGGGGCGAACTTGACCGTCCATTCCTCACGGCCCACATGCGCCCCGTGGCGTTCGTGGACGAACCAGTCGTTGCCACGGTAGATCCACACGTCGAGCTTGTGATCCTCAATGATCTTGATGACCGGTTCGACCACGTTCTTCTTGAGCACGCGCTGGTCGATGATCGTCATGTCCTCCTTGACGTACAGCCCGCCGTTGAACGCCGCGATGGGCGTTGTCAGCGCGAGCGGTCCGGTCAGCATTGCCATGCCGCGCGGCGGACGCCCGCTGGTGATGGCGAACTCGATCCCGGCGGCCTTCAGCTTTTTGACCGCCTCCTTGGCGCGATCCGTCAGAAGCTTCTCCTTGGTGACGAGTGTGCCGTCCACGTCGGCGAGCAGCAGGCGTGGACGGGGCGGGTTGGCGGTGGGGGCGGATTCGGGCATAGGCGGCGGCAAAACTTAGCCGCTTGTAAGGGAATCGCCTGCCCCGCCGAAGCTGGCCGTTCCCCTGCCCTCTAGCGTGGCTTGGCGAACTCGACGTGGTTCCGCCCCCCGGTGGCGTCGCGCCAGTCGGGGCCGATCCAGTTCCGGGTGTAGTAGTCGCTGAGCATGATGACGAGCATGAGCACCAGCCACACGAACCCGGCCGTGGCGAACAGCCAGACCAGGGGTGGGCTGTAGCGCACCTCCATGAAAAACAGGAGGATGAGCGCCGCCTTGGCCACCGAGATCAGCATGGCCACGGCCACGTTGAAGGGGCCGAGGTTAATGAAGTTCGCCCCTACGGTCAGCGCCAGCAGCGCCATGAGCAAGGCGAAGGTCTTGAGGTAGGTCTTCGGCTGGACGGTCTCGGTGGGCATGGCGGGTCGGGGAGCGGGTCAACGGGGCGAGATCAGGTAGAAGAGCGGGAACAGGAACACCCACACGGTGTCCACGAAGTGCCAGTATAGGCCGCCGATCTCCACCGGGTTGTAATAATGGGTGGAAAACTTTCCCCGGTTCGCCTGGAACGCCATGATCGCCAGCATCGCCACACCGATGATGACGTGCAGGCTGTGCAGGCCGGTCATGCAAAAGTAGAGGATGAAGAAAAGCTGCACCTTGTTGTCCGGCGCGCTGCCCTCGAAGCGAAAGCCCTTGCCCGGGACGTGGTGCTCGGCGAAGTCGCGGTAATATTCATAGCCGTGCAGTACCAGGAAGCACGCGCCGATCCCCGCCGCCGTCAGCAGGCAGAACGTCAGCAGCCGCCGGGAGCCGGTCTGCGCCGCGTGGACCGCCAGCGCCACGAAGAAGCTGCTCACTAGCAGGATCGCCGTGTCCGCCGCCCCGGCCCACATCATCAACTCGTGGCTGCCCGCCGCGAAGGCGCGCGGCCACGTCACCCGGTACACCGTGTAGGCCGCGAACAGCCCGCCGAAGAAGAGGATTTCCGTGGACAGGAACAGCCACATGCCGAGGTGCGCGGCCTCGGTCTGCTGGGCCATGTCGTCGAACTGGTGCGCCGGGGCGGTGCGCTGCTCCGGGGGCGGCTCGAAGGCAACGAGGGGGAGGGTCGCGTCAGGCATGGGCGGCTTTGACGGCCTCGCGCTCGCGGTTTTCGGCGTGGCGGTTGTGGCTGCTGGTGTGCAGCGGGTAGGCATAGGGCTCCTCGGTCACAACCGGCGTCACCTCGAAATTCTCCTTGGGCGGAGGCGAAGAAGTCTGCCACTCCAGCCCGGTGGCGTTCCACGGGTTGCTCGGTGCTTTCCTGCCGTACCGGAGCGACCACAGGAAGTAGAAGAACGGCATGGCGTAACCCACGCCCAGGATCGTCGCCCCGGCCGTGGACAGGACGTTCCACACCTGCAACTCCGCCGGGTAGGCGTGGTAGCGCCGGGGCATGCCCAGGTAGCCCAGGATGAACTGCGGGAAGAACGTCAGGTTGAAGCCGATGAACGTCGTCAGCGCGGCGAGCTGGCCCAGCGCCTCGGGGTACATGCGCCCGGTGATCTTGGGCCACCAGAAGTGCAGCCCGCCCATGAAGGCCAGCACCATGCCGCCGACCATGATGTAGTGGAAGTGCGCCACGACGAAGTACGTGTCCGTCAGGTGTACGTCCGTCGCCAGCGAGGCCACGAACAGGCCCGTCAGCCCCCCCACGGTGAACAGCCCGATGAACCCCAGCGCGTAGAGCATCGGCGTCTCGAACGAGATCGAGCCCTTGTAAAGCGTGGCCACCCAGTTGAACACCTTGATGCCCGAGGGGATGGCGATCACGAAGCTCAGGAACGAGAACACCATGCCCGAATACACCGACTGGCTCGACACGAACATGTGGTGGCCCCACACCATGAAGCCCAGGATGGCGATGGCCATGCTGGCCATGGCGATGAAGCGGTAGCCAAAGATGCGCTTGCGCGAGAAACAGGTAATCAGTTCGCTCTCCACGGCGAAGCCGGGCAGGATCATGATGTACACCGCTGGGTGTGAGTAGAACCAAAACAGGTGCTGGAACAACACCGGGTCGCCGCCCAACGACGGATCGAAGATGCCCACGCCCCACAGCCGCTCGATCATGAGCAGCAGCATCAGCACTGCCAGCACGGGCGTCGCCAAGACCATGATGAGGCTCGTGGCGTAGATCGACCAGATGAACAGCGGCAGCCGGAACCACGTCAGGCCCGGGCAGCGCATCTTGTGGATGGTGATGATGAAGTTCAGCCCCGTGAGGATCGACGAGAACCCGGACACGAAGATGCCCGCCGCCATGGCGAACACGTGCGAGTTCGAATACTTCGTGCTCAGCGGCGTGTAGAAGGTCCAGCCCGTGTCCACCCCGCCCGCGACGACCGAATACAGCGTGAACGCGCCCGCCGTGATGAAGATGTACCAACTGGCCAGGTTGAGCTTGGGGAACGCCAGGTCCCGCGCCCCGATCATCATGGGCACCAGGAAATTGCCCAGGACGGTCGGGATCGACGGGATCAAAAAGAACCACACCATCAGCACGCCGTGGATGGTGAAGAGCTTGTTGTACGTCTCCGACAGGACGAGCGTACTGTTGGGCGTGAGCAATTCCAGACGCATCAGCGCGGCGGCGACCGCGGCGATGAAGAAAAAGAACAGGATCGTGACGAGGTAGAGCAGCGCGATGCGCTTGTGGTCGGTCGTCAGCAGCCAGGAGCGGACGGTCCGGCCTTCGTTCAGGTAGGTCGAGGCCGGCGCGCCGCGCAGGACGGGATTGGTGATGGTAGTGGTGGTCATGGTCTCACGGAGGAAGCGGGCGATGGCGCGGGCGGCGGGACGCCGGGCACGGGACCCGGCGCGCCCCCCGGCGGGGGGGGGAGGGGGGCCGCGGGAGGGGGGACGAAGGGCGGCCCGGAGCCCGG
>CALMAQ010000184.1 GCA_937859745.1 uncultured Verrucomicrobiota bacterium
TGCTCATTGTCGCTTATTTCCTTGTTCCGTGGTCCAGAATCTTCACGCACCTCACTTCGCTGGCAATCCGAGACAGGGTACTCAAAAGTGCAGGACACGCTCTAAATTCGGCAAGCAAACATGCCACCCCCCTTTTAATCAGAGAGAGCGTGGGCTTTTCTTATTTCTTCGAGAGGATCTTTTGCCCCACCACTTGGATCTATCTTTGCCACAATGTCCTCGAACGAAAAAACTTTGGGCTCGTCGACGTGCAGCGTGGCGTAGATCTCGATCAAACCGCCAGTTTTGTTGTAGAAAGCCAAGAACCAGTAGTTAGTCCAGACGAGTAAATGATGGTCATCTTTCCATCCGTAGACCAAATACCTTTCGAACCCATGGAGTGAATCTCCATCGACTCCTCGATAGACCTTTCTTATAGCGTCTAAAGATTCATTTAAAAGACTTTGGCTATAATCTTCATCTGTATACCGTTTGTAATCAAGGTCACCAATCAGCCCATGCTTCGACATAAGCTTGCCACTATCTAAGGCGATGACCCAAACATAAAACCCATCGTGACCATTTATGTTGTTGAACGCTACATATTTGTGAGATGGACTCCAATAAACATCTAGTATTTTCCCCTCGAACTGATAACGCATGAGTTCTTTTCCAAGATGAATAACTGACAGGATGCCATCGGCATCTGAATTACTAGTCAGTTGCAAAGTATATGCATTGCCATCCGACGATATCGTGGTGACTTTGTCCGCTGGAGAAGCCAAGGCTGCTTGAGGTAGAAGAAGGGATGCTAACAGCAGCATTAGAACAACAAAAAGGCCGGGAAGCAGTTTTCTCATAAAAATATTTTATAAAGTACAATCCAACTTCTACGGATGGTTAGAGATTGTTCCACCCCAGTACATTGCCCCCCACTCTCTGCCAGCTTCGTTACCAGGATCCCAAGTATCAATGGTTCCTCCTTCCGGAGCTCTGTCGTCGTAGTTACCAATGTACGTCCCATTAGCATACACAGGTCCTAGCTTTGTCAAGTGCCCTGCTGCCACTAGGTCATCCGATACAGCGAGGGAAAATTCGTTGAGCGGATTATCAAACTTACCTAACCCTTTGTTAGTGGGGTCATTCCCCAGAGTGTCGGGATCCCAGCCGTAACCAGATGGTCCCCTATAGAAATGGGTGAAATAGCGCCCGTCAGGATTCGCCGGATGATGATGCCCTTTTGGTACTTCTGGTCTCTTGTAAGTGGAATCCAATGGCAACTGATTTAGAACAATCCAAATGGATCTAGGTGATGCTTGTAAGCCATTGATGGAAAAACGTATTGGTGCTCCCAACAATGCAGAAAAGCCAGCCGTAGTGAAGTACGACGGCATGAAAACCCCTGGATAAGCGCCTACATACACATGATCAATTGTGGAAGCGGGGGTTCCAGGCGGAGTTCCAGGCGGAAAATACCAGTAGCCACCTCCTGTTGCAACATAAAGATTACCATCTCGTCCTCCGGTGGATCCACTTCCCATGATAATGGATAAAAATGAAGCCGCTGTTGCGTTACCGGGAATATTACTCCCAGTAGGAGTGGATAGCCCTGGACTATGTACGTGGTCTTGCAGATTATCACTGCTCTCATCAAGCCCGCTCGGATCGCTTCCATTGATGGGATCGCTCTGGCAGTAGGCGTAGATATTGAGCCCTCCGCTCTGCCCAATGGGATCGGGTTGCAGGAACCTTCCCAGCGCTGGGCTGTAGAACCTGGCTCCGCAGCGGTAGAGCCCGATCTCCGGATACCACTCGTAGTCCTGGTTCCACAGGAACCGGTTCTCGGCGATGGCACTCACCTGGCCCCGGCTCTGTGAGCCCGTGCCGTTGTAGATGTGGGGACGGCCGAACGCATCGTACTGGTACTGCTCAATTGAGGTATTCGAAAGGTCAGTGATGTGGCTGAGCCAGCCGCGTCCATCGTAGAGGTAGCAGTACACGTCCGTGTCCAGCCGGAACACCCGTTCTCCCCCGGCCCCGTAGAGGTAGAACCGCAGCTTGTTGTAGCTGGTGTTATCCTCCTCAATGAGCTTGTCGCCCGCGTAGTAGAGCAACGTCCCCACCCCGTTGATGATCCGTTCGCACAGCCGTCCCTTCGGGTCGTAGACGAACGTCGCGCTGTTGCCCCCGCCGGTAGCCGTGTAGAGCTGGTTGTAGGCGTTGTACCTGTAGGTGTACGTGACGTTGTTGTACGTGGCCTGGGTGGTGTTGCCGTTGGCATCGTAGACCAAGTTGGTCTGCTGGTTGCCGCTGCCGAAAGTCGGTGTCAGATCCACCCCGGCCTCATAGTCGGTGATACGGTTGCCCGCGCCATCGTAGTCGTAGTAATCGGCTCGCTGCGCGTTGGTCGGCGGGAATTTGGCCGGCACGTCGTGGGCGAAGTCCGTCGTGCTGTTGACGCCGTACCCATGGTAGTAGATGCCGCGCAGCGACCCGTCGGACCGGTAGGAGTAGTCGTCGCCCGAGCCATCGTTGAACGCGTTGGTGTTGTTGGCCACCCCGCTGCGCAAGAACCAGCTCATCTGCCCGTTGGGGTTGTAGCCGTAGGTCTGTTGGCTGATCCCCGCATTGTTGTTGGTTCCGTTGATGAAGTTATGCACCACCACCTCCACCCGGCCATTCGCCTGGTAGCCGTAGCTAGTCGCCACGTTGTAGCCGGTCGCTCGCTCGGTCAGCTGCGTGCCCGCATAGGAGTACGTGGCCATGTCATAGATGCCGGCGGTGTTGTTCGCGTAGGCGAACTCCACGTTCTGCACCCGGCCCAGGAAGTCGGTCGGGGTGTAGGCCACGTCGCCGCTCGGATAGGTGATCTGGGTCGGATTGCCGTCCAC
The DNA here is from genome assembly GCA_937859745.1 of uncultured Verrucomicrobiota bacterium. Taxonomy (GTDB): domain Bacteria; phylum Verrucomicrobiota; class Verrucomicrobiia; order Chthoniobacterales; family SZAS-18; genus CAHJWO01. The sequence continues at coordinate 2,871 of CALMAQ010000184.1, forward strand.
ATCCGGCGTGTAAGTGACGGTCTTGCTCGTGCTGCTGCCCGGGAACGTGACGGTCTCGGAGGTTTGCACCCCGGAGCCATCGTAGCCCATGCTCAACGTGCAGGAAGTGTTGTTCATGTAGGTGCAGTGCCCCACCGTATCGAAGCCGATGGCGCTGGCCGGGGTGATGCTGTTATCGCTCCAAGCCCAGCCGGTCGGCCGGTTGCGCAGGTCGTAAGCACCGAAGGTCTGCGTGTTGCCCGCCCGGTTCTTGTAGGTACTCACGTTGCCGCTGGCGTCATAATGCCACTGCTCGGTCGAGCCGTCCGCGTAGGTGATTTGCGTCTTGCGGCCCAGCCCGTCGAAGCCGTAGCCGGTCGCGGGATGCTGGCTGGTGGACATGCCGTCGCTCTGACTGATGAGATCACCGAGCGCGTTGTAGCTGCTGGCGTAGGAGGCACTCGGATCGCTCCAGCCGGTCAGCCGTCCCATGGTGTCATAGGCCGTGTACGTGGTGGTCACCTGGGAGGCACTGTCGTTGCCGGGAGCAGTGACCTGGTACTTCAACCCGGTCGAGGCACCGTTGCCCGGTGGGTAGTAGGTGGTGGTGACCGTGTGGCCCAAGGGATCCTGGCTGTAGGTGGGGCGGCTGCGGCCGTCCATCCCGAAGTACCAGACCTGCCCCTGCGCATCGGTGCTGGAGGACAACCGGCCCATCGCGTCGTAACCCAGGTTGGCTTTGGTATGGACAGCCGCGTCGAACGACAGATTTCCGTCCGTAGCAGGATTGCCGATGGTGTGCCCACCATACTCATCCGTCAGCCAGCCGTTGGGCGAGTAGATGTGCTGCACCCCCCGGCCACTGGGCAGCACCTGGTAACTGAACCGCGCGTCGGTGTGACTAAGCGCGGGCGCGATCAAACGGTTGTTGGGATCACGGCCATCATAGGTGGTGTAGGTGGTGCGCGTCGTGTTCGAGTTGACCGGCTTGACCACGCTGGTGATCCGGCCGTACTCGTCGTAGAACATCTGGGTGTGGTTAAGCAGTTCGTCGAACACGTCGGTCATCCGGCCAAACGTGTTGTAACCATAGTAGAGGCAGGAGCCGTCGCCCCCGTTGCCGTTGCCGTCGCCATGGAGGTCAGTGAGCACTTGGTGGCGGCCGTTGTAGGTGTAGGAGTCCGTCACCCCGCGCGGGTCCACTCGCTGGGAGACGCGATCGATCGGGTCGTAGTAGATGCTGGTGGTTTCACCGGGCACGTTGCCGAAGCCGTCGGCATAGTAGCGGGTCACCGAGGTAAGCAGCCCGCGATAGCCGCTGCCGCCGTGGCCCGCTTGGTCGTAGGTGTAGTAGACCTGCGCGCCGAGTTGGTTCTGGTGAATCGCCAGCTTGTAGAACGTGCTGCCGTTGTAGTTGAACGCTTGGTACCAGAAGTACTCGCGCCCGCCGTCCGGATACGCGATCCAGCGCACCAGGCCCGTCTGCGAGGAATCGTTGCCGTCGAAGGGGGTATGGTGGTAGTAGGTGGTCTGACCCTGCTCGTTGGTGCGGGAATAGAGGAAGTAGGGATAAAGCCCGTTGGTGGTGTCATCATCCGAGTTCGTCCACTGCGATTGGCTCACCGTGGACGTTGCCAGGTTAGCGCCGGAGATGGTGACCGACGTAGCCTGCCCCAGGATGGGCTCACGCGTGTACTGGGTCTTGTAACCACAATTGTCGGCCGAGGAAGCGAGGTAGCCTTGCCCGTTGCCGTCACGCTGGGAGTTGTCGAAGTACTGCAAATAAGAAGGCACCCCCTGGAAGTCGACCACTTCGGTGAGCTGCGAAGGCTCGGCCCCCGTACCGCTGACGTTGCCTGTCGGCGGGTAGGCAACCGTGCTGCCTTGCCCGTAGATGAGCTGTCGGGTGATGGCCGCGCCGTTCTTGTCCACATCGCCGCGTGTTTCCGTGCTGGTAAGGACGCCACCGGAACCCGACTGGCTGAGGTGCGACACCGCCGCTTGGGTGTTGTAGTTAGCCTCGACCGCCAACGAACCGTAATTGTCCGCCCCACCGTAGTAGATCTGACTCATGGCTCCTGCGAAGTGCGGATCCACGGCGCTGGTCATGAGGGGTACTTCGCTGTTATAATCGTAGGAGTACTGGGCGTTGACGTTGCTGCCTTCACTTGGATACTTCACGCCCGAAAACACGTGGAAGGGAGCGACTTCGTTGTTGGATGCTCCCGGGTTAGTGTAGACAAAGGTCACCATTTGGTCGTTGCCCCCCCGGTTCGGGGTGGCTTGAACCGAAACAAGCTCGTAACCAGAGGGCAGCATCACTCCGTTCGGATCCATGGGGGTGCGCGTCCACTTGGCGTAGGCAAAGGTGAGATAACGCCCACCCGGTTCGGTGACCGTCTTCAGGACCACGAGTTGTTGCCCCTTCGCCACGTAGCCGTACTGGAGGATGGTGACCGCACCGTAAGGATCCACGATCGTGGTAGGATGCGTGATGCCATACTGGCCTTCGAACTTGACGAGTCCGCCGTCGCTCGTGTGCAGCCACAGGCTACTGGTGCTGCGGACCTCCAAGCGGTCCGTGGTGCCCGCCGGACCGCGCCAGTAGCTCTCCGCGTGCGGTGTGCTTGACCGCCCGCCTGGATAGTTGGCAGCAGGGTAGTTGGGATCATCGTCCCTTGGACGGAAGGTGATGGACGAGCCGTCTGGATACAAGATGTTGTAGGCACAAACGATAGTGCCGCCCGAACTATAGTCGGCAGCGCCGAGCGTCCACTGATAAGAATGCCGCCACTGGGTGCATTCCCCGAAAACCTCGTCCCCCAAGTCGCGGGTACTGTCGGTTTGCGAGTTGAACGTGCGGCTAAACGCCAGGGGGTAAGCACCGCTGGAACCGGGCACGACAAGGTCCGTGACCGTTCGCTTGGCGTTTGCCGTGTAGGGATCGTACCCGCACCCCGTGGTGACTTCCCCGTTGTAGTCGCCATCCGGCCCGGTCGGATTATCGGAAGGAGTATCCTGTGCCCGCAACGAACTGAACGCGATCTCGAACACGAGCAGGATCATCAGCGCGAGCACGCCAGAGGACGCGGGACGGCGGGAGATCAGCTTCCTGCCATGCTCAGGAGCAGCACCGGTGGCAGACGTGGGGGCGTGGTTCGCCTCGGGTGAGGAAAGGTCACGGCGGATCATAGCGGGTGGTCGGTGTGAAGGGAGCAAGCGAGCTGCCGGGCAAATGAAAGGGAGGCGGGTGAGAGAAACTGGCAAAAGGTGAGTTTGGTACGCAGGCCTCTGTGCAGGCGTTTGCGCCAAGTGACACTGACCGAATGGCTACGGACCAGGGACGAGGAACGCGAGCGTTGTCGGCACGCGACCCAGAATGGTCACCACCTGGTACGAACCGTCGCGGTTCGGAGGCTGGAAGGTGAAGACGCAGCTCGCGGCGGCGTCCAGCTTCAGGTAAAAGCCGTTGCCGCCCTTGGTGACGGCACCGGTGACTGGATCGGTCACCGAGCAACTGCCCCCGCGCCGTGGGCGGATCCACACGGATTGACCAGCCCAAGTGGCTGGATAGGTCAGCGTCACCACCGCGGCAGGGGCCTTGCCGCTCGTGGATAGAGGCAGGCGAACGATGCTCAACACGCCTGAACTGACGCTCGGCCGGATGGGCAGGGTGGGAACAATTCCCCCTAGAACCGAGTTCGGGTTTGCCTTGTTCCCTGATGAAGCTGCGGGCACGACCACGACGCTGGCCACCGGGACGCGCGCGGTGATCAAGCTGAGCAGATCGGGATCGTCGTTGGGCGTCGGGCTCGCCGTGGGCAATGGTATTGGTATAGCAGTAGGCTCTGGCGTGGCCATGGGAAATGGCGTGGCGGTTTGAGCGGGCGTTGACGATGGGTTCAGTGCCGGGGTTGCCGCTGGTGCTGCCGTCTGTCCCTCGACGGAAACCGCAGCGAGACCCAGCACCAGAAAAACTCCGAGACTGGAGAACAACGTTTGGACCCATGGGTGCTGACGCGTTGCGGTGGAAAGACCGGAACGGAATCTTCCCGCAAGCGTGTTGCCCGATCGGATTGCTGGAGCGGCTGACGCGAAGCGGCGGCCTTGTGGTGATTTGGGTGCTGTGACACCGATGGGTATTTGCACAGCACCTATTCAAAATAAGCTGTCCACACTCGGGCTACTCAAAAATTGTCGAGTTTTGTCTGGTGGTGCTCAGTTGAGTGATCTTGCCCCGGTTCTGAGGACCGACGGATGTGCTACGAGAAAGCACAACCGAAATGGCAACCATCCAAAGCAAACATGGTAGGAAGTACGACGAGGAGTTCAAACGCGAGGTCGCCGCGCTGGCCAGCCACGGCGCACTCGGTTTTTACTCTCCCGTGGACTTTGAAAACCAACTGAACTAAAACACCAATCAGCCCGCACTCCGCCTAGTCCTCAGAACCGGGGCAAGATCACTACATGCCCGGGTGACAGCCGGGGGCAATTGGCCTTCTTTTCCACTCCACATTTGACTCGTCCCGGCTGCACCTGAGCTTGATTCGTTTGGCACCGCTCGATCATGTCGTCCCGAACATACATTTGCCTACCTTGCCGATGGTCTCGACACGCCGAGGCTGCCCTTGGCCTTGCCACTAGCCTTCGGTGCCCGACTTGTGGTGGCTCGCACTGGGAGTTGGAATGGCGTTGGCGTATTCCTCGCAAGACCGACGACAAAGGCTGGAAAGAACTGGAAGCGAAAGTCTCCCGTGACGCAGCGGCGTGGTTGCCGAAGCGGCAACAGTGGGCGGCTAAAATCGTTGCCAAGTACGACAAGCAGATTGCCAGCACCGAGAAGCAAGTCGATTCAGTCCGAAAGGCAACCCAGTTCAAGAAGCTCAAAAGCGAACGTAAGCACTTCCAAGCTGCTCACCCAACTGTGCCACATTCTTCGCTTTATCCGACCGCCGAGACGGGCGGCGTTCCTGCTGAACTCTGAGCTTTACAGCCACCAGCGGTGCTGAGCTTGACGGCGTTCGTCCATCGTCTCAAAAACCCGATGATTTTCTAGACCATCGGGCTCACACAAGTTCCTGAGAATTTGTGTGCAAGGCAAATCGATCAAAAGTGAGAAAATGGCCTGCTTGTAGCAAGCTTCAGGATCGGACTCATTCGTTTTAGGAGCAGGTACAGAAGAAAAGTTGGCTTGTGTGCTACTCGCTTCCGTTGCCGCCTGCCTGCGGGGAGTCTATCCACAACTTTTCTGAAGTCGTTTGTTCTTCACCCATCAATACCGTCGGCGGAGCCGACTTCTTCCCCGCGCGTAGCGGGGTGGCGCGGAGCGCCGGGGGCGCGTCTGGCTTTCGGAGCTTGCGGAGAAGCCAGCACTTTTGTTGCGGCGGAGCCGCCTCGATGGGCTATATGGTCAAATTTGTTTTGCTATACAGAGGCCGATTAGTTTTGGGCTTACAAAGTCGTGCGATGCGCTTAGGTGAAGCAAATCTGTCTTTACTACGGGCGTAAACCGTCTCGATGTGTAATACGGGGTCGCTTTGATCTTTGGATGAAGGAATGAAGAAGGGATGGGGATTGTTAATAACTTTGCAACCCATTGTATCTCAGGTAGATGCGCAAAATAAGTCGCGCTCCAAACTCCCTCCCGAGTTTAAGCGGTTTCCGAGTTACAAACAACTTAAAACTAGAAACTTACGTTCGGAAAAACAGTCAAAATA
>CALMAQ010000185.1 GCA_937859745.1 uncultured Verrucomicrobiota bacterium
CCCCGCGCGCCCCCGCTTCGGCACCGGTCCCGCGCACCAGCCCGCCGGAGAGGTGGGTGCGCCGCGCGGCGGCCCGGCCCTCGGCGGCGAAGCGCGCGGCGAGAGTCCAGTCGAGCGTGTGTCCCGTGCCGCCGTAGGCGTCGGGGCGGAAGGCGTCGAGCACCAGGTCCGGCGTGCCGAACGCCGCCGCGCCGCGCAGGCTCTCCGCGCCGCGCACCCGGATCGCCTTGGCGAACGGAATGCCCTCTGCCTGCAGCGCCGCGCAGAACGCCGCGTCCTCGTCGCCGTGGAGCTGCACGGCGTCCGCCAGCCCCTCGCCGAGCAGGCGGCGCAACTCGTCGCGCGAGGCGTTGACCACCACGGCCACGCGCCGCACGGTCGGGGGCAGCGCGCGCAGCCACGCGGCGTCGCGGGCGGAGTCCAGGCAGCGCGGCGACCCGGGATAGAAGTTGAGCCCCAGGGCGTCCACCCCCAGGGAAACAGCCAGCGCGGCGTCGTCCGGGTGCGTCAGGCCGCAAACCTTGATCCGCACGCGCGCGGGCGGGCCGCCGGACCGGTCGGGGGCGAAGATCATGCCGGGGGACGGGTGACGCCCGGCAGGCAGGATTCCATCCGCGAGAGCAAACGCTGTATCGTGAACGGCTTGGGCAGCAGGCCGCGCACGCCCGGCTCCTGGAGGAGCGCCTGCGCCCCGCGCTGCTCGGCGTGGCCGGACATCAGCACGAGCGGCGGCACGCGCCGCGCCGCCGGGACCAGCCCGAGATCGTGGACCTTCCGCACCAGCGTGTAGAGCGTCGCGCCCGTGATCAGCGGCATCTGGTAATCGAACAGGAACAGGTCGTAGGGCTTGCGCAACGCCAGTTCAAAGGCGTACTCCGGGCTGGGCGTGGTGTCCACGGCGCAGTGGGCCAGGGCCGTGAGCGTCTCGCGCAGGAAGCGCAGGATCTCCACGTCGTCATCGACGACCAGGATCGCGCGCATCGTTGTGCCCGTCGGCGGTGGGGACATGGATTCCTTTTTTGCCCTGCCTTTTGTCCCGGCGGCCTGTTATGTTAGGACGAAACGGACGCGGATTCAACCCGCGCCTCTTCCCTGCCTCCTCCATGACCTCCCCGCATCTCTCCGCGCCCGCCGTCCACCGAGAACTGGCCGCCTCCCTGCGCGCCCGGCTCGCCGTCATCGCCGACCGCGAGGGGTACGCCCGCGATCCTGCCGCGCACCTGCAACGGCTCCAGGCCGCCTCGGAACAGATTACCGCGCTCCAGAACCAGTTGCCCCCGCCCGTGGACCGGCACTTGGCTCACTATCTGGAGCGATGCAGCTACGACAAGGCACTTGCTTGGCTGGAGGAGAACGGCGCGGCCTGACCCCTGCCACTCCGCCTTTTTCTCAATCATGATTCTATCATCCGTGAAAAAAGGATGCGGTGGGTTCCCCTGGATGCCTGCGAAATTCGGTCCCGTTTCAGGGCCTGCCATCCAGCTTTGACCGCTCGTCGCTGTAGCGGTCGGCGCGGAAGGAATTGTTGATCTTGTCGAACGCGCTGTTGCGCGGGGTGGCGCTGGCATCCGGAGCAGGCGCGCGCCGCTTGATGGCGAACGCCGACTTGTTGAGCTTGGCGGATTCCATCTCCGCGACCTTGGCGGGCGAGCGGTTGATGCCGAGTTCGTAGGCACCGTCGGCGGCGGGCAGGCTGCTGGCCTCGCCGTTGAGCGGCTTGAAGGTGTTCAGGGCCACGAGGACGCTGCCGCCGCCCTTGAGCTGGCGGTGCTCGTTGATGAACGTGGTGGGATCGTAGTACGCGCTGAAGTCCCGCGGGAACGAGGAGCGGAACATGCCGATGTTGATGTTCTTGCGGACCTCGAAGTGCAGGTGGGCGTCGTAGAGGCCGCCGCCGGTGCCGATGGTGCCGATCTTCTGCCCGCGCGCGACGAGGTCGCCGGGCTTGACCAGAAAGGTGTCCAGGTGGCCGTAGAGGGTGTCGACCGTTTTGACGGCGTTGCCCTCGGCCGGTTCGCGGAAGCTGTGTCGGACCATGACGACGTTGCCCCAGCCCATCCGCACGTTCGCGGCGAGGACCACGACGCCCTGACCCACGCAGTAGACGGGGTCGCCCAGGTCGGTGTTGCCGCCGCCGTCGCCGTCCCAGTCGTCTCCCAGGTGGCCGTTGGGGGTGAAGCCCCGCGCCTTGTGGTAGCCGACGGCATTGGGCCAGCCTACGGGGAAGTCGAACCCGTCGGCCAGCCGCACGTTGGCCGCCGTCCCGCCGAAGCCGTTGTCCTGGGCGGGCAAGGGCACGGCGGCCAGGAACAAGGCCAGCGCGACGAGACCGCCGCGCGACCGGGAGGGAATGCGGGAGGAGAGCATCGGCACGCTCTGTAGCCGCCTGCCAACAGTGTGGCAAGGGAAAAGCGAGGGCGGAGGGATGCGGGATGTGGGAAGAACACCGCGGCTGCTTTTCCCACATCCCGCATCCCTCCGCCTTCCGCCTTCCGCCTTCCTTCCGCCTTGCCTTTCTGCCCCTATCCCCTATCTCCTCTCTTTGAAGGCGCTTCGGTGGCTTCCCTTCCCCCTCATGGACGTATTGACTTTCCTGGGCACCGGCTGCGGTCTGCCGATGGCGGACCGCTTCCATGCCTCCCTGCTGCTCGAAGCAGGCGGACGCCGCTGGCTGCTCGACGCCGGGGCACCTTGCAGCCACCGGCTCAAGGCCCTCGGCATCCCTTTCGCCTCGCTCGACGCGGTCTTTATCAGCCACGGCCACTCCGACCACGTTTCCGGCCTGCCCATGGTCATCCAGGGCGCGTGGCTCGAAGGCCGCACCCAGCCCCTGCCCCTCTACCTGCCCGCCGAACTCGTTGCCCCCCTGCGCGCCTGGCTCGAAGCCGTCTACCTGCCCGGCAAGCTCATCGGCTTCCCGCTGGAGTTCCACGCCTGGGAATCCCTGGACGGCGAGCCCGCCGCACTCGACGGGGGCCGCCTGCGCGTGTCCGTCCGCCCGACCAGCCACCTCTACGGGCTGCGGATGCTCATCGACCCCGCCGCCACGGACCGTTTCATGGCCTACAGCCTCGCGCTCGAATGGCCGGAAACCGGCCGCCGGCTCGTGTACTCCGGCGACCTCGGCCAGCCGCAGGACCTGGACGCCATCCTGGAGTTCCCCTGCGATCTGCTCGTCTGCGAGATGTCGCACTTCACGCCCGAGGACCTGTTCGTCTACCTGCGCGAGAAGTCCATCCGGCGGCTGTGCCTGGCCCACCTGACCGCACAGTACGGTGCGAAGGCGGACTTGCTCTGCAAGCTGGGCGCGCGGATGATCCCCCGGCTCAGGGAGATCCGCGCGGTGCGCGACGGCGACCGGCTGGAGTTCTGAACCTCCCGGCTGCCTACCTTTCCCCGACGGTGGACGCCCCGCCGCCCGCTGACCGTTCGCGGGCCGCTTGCAGGCGCAGCGACAACGTTTCAGCTTCCTCCAGCCAGAGCAGTTTTTCCCGGAAGGTGAGCCGCCGGTCGAGCAGGCGGTCCAGTTCGCGGCTGCCCTCCGGGGTGCCCCAGCGCCAATCCGGGAGGATGGGAGGATTGCGGGGGGGATCGGGGTTCATCGCGGGCGCTCCAGTTCCGTCACGTCGATGAGGTCCTGCGGCCGGGCCACCGCGCGCTTCATCGACAGCAGCGTTTCCAGTGCCACAACGGGAATCTGCACGCCAGGAGAAATCTCCACCCACACAGCACGCGCGAGTTCTTCCGGGAAGGAAAAGGGCTCGTGGATGAAGAGATCGACCGGCGTGCGGGCATGTTCATCGCTCCAAAGTTTGAGGACGATCATCCCCTTTTCCGCCCGCCAGCGGTCGCGGGCGGCGGGGTCAGCGAACGCCGCCGGGGCTTCCGGGATCGACAGGCGGTAGCCGATGGCCAGCAAGGCGTGCAGGCCCCGGGAGGCGTTTTCCGGCTCGAGCCGCAGCACCAGGTCCACGTCGCGGGTCAGGCGCACGAAGCCGTGCGCGTTCACCGCCAGCCCGCCGACGACGAGGTATTCCGCCCGCGCGGCGTTGAGCGCCCGCACGACGGCCTCGACGCTGCGGAGTTCCATGCGCGGGGGGCGGGCCGGGCCCGGTTACAGCCCGCGCGACGCGAGGAAGAACACCACGCCCGCCGCACCCAGGCAGTACACGCCGAACCACTGCCACTTGCCGGTCTCCAGCCACTGCGAGAGCCAGCGCAGCGCGAGCAACCCGGCGAGGAAGGAAAACACCAGCCCGACGCAGCCCGGCGCGGCGAGGTGGGCGATCTCGCCGTGCGCCAGCCCCGGGTGGCCCGGCCTGGGCCTGAACAGGCGCAGGGCCTCGCGCAGCACCACCGGCGGCGTCAACACCACGGCCAGGGCGAAGGAAAACCGCTCCGCCGCCTGGCGCGTCACGCCCGCGAGCAGGCCGGTGGAGATCGTCGCCCCCGAGCGCGAGAATCCCCGGAAGGGCAGGCAGAGACCCTGCACCACGCCGATGGCTGCGGCCTGCGCCGGGCGCACGTCGCGTCCGGCGAGCGCGTTGGAGGTGGCCATGGGTTCGCGGCGTCCGCGTCCGGCGATGAGGATCAGCACACCCACGCCCGCCAGGGCCACGGCGATGAGCCAGAGGTTGCCGAAGATGTCCTCGATGACCGCGTCCGGGTGTCCGCGCAGCACGCCCTTCTCGATGATCTTTTGCAGCGCGAGGCCGACGACACCCGTGGCCACGGTGGCGATGACGACCTGTTTGCAGGTTTCGAGGAAGGCAGCTTGCGAGGAAAAGTAATCCCGCCGCCAGGCATTCCAGAAGTAGACGATCACGGCGAACATGGTGCCCGTGTGGAGCATGACGAGCAGGAAGGTCATCTCGGGGCTGGTGGGATCGAGCCCGAGGAGTTTCTCGGTCACGATGACGTGCGCCGAACTGGAGACCGGCAGGAGTTCGCAGAGCCCCTGGATGATGGCCAGGAGCAGGACGTGGAGGTAATTCACGGGGCGAGTATCAAAGGCAAAGGACAAAACGCAAGGCGGAAGGCAGAGGGCGGAGGGCGGAAGGCAGAAGGATGCAGGATGCGGGATGCGGGATGCAGGATGCGGAAGAAAGAAACGTGTGGGCATCCAAGCTCTGTCCTCCTGAGCGCAGCGAGTCCGCGAGCGCAGCCGAAGGACCTTCCGGCCG
>CALMAQ010000186.1 GCA_937859745.1 uncultured Verrucomicrobiota bacterium
GCCGTTCTTGCGGCTCTTCTCGCTGGCGCAGCACCGGCAAACGTGGACGATGGTGACAGGGGGGCGAGATCAGCCGTTCACGCGCTATTGGCCGATGCAAATCATCGCCGTACAGCACCCGATCTACCGGCTGCCCATTCCGGTGATCGAAGACGTTGCGCTGGTCTGGGCACAGACAAAATGGGGTATCCCCCTCCTTGTCAGCTAGCGGCGCAACGTTGTACGAAGAAAGGAACCAGAGCGCGCATCAATCATGGACTCCCCCGATCCGGTCAACAACTCACCGGAAGACCCCTCTACTCAGGCGGAGGCCATCCGCAGACATCGCCAGCTCGTGGACGAAACGCGCTCCTCGCGGGAGCGACAGAGCCTTTCGCTAGTCGAACATAGGCCCCGCGCCACCATCCGGATCGGCCAATCCTCGGCGCGGATGCGGCGCACCAATCGCGGATAGGGTCACTCAACCCCCCAACATGCCCGCGAGTGCGTTTTTCCTGGCTTGCAAAGGTTCCAACACGGCGGCTTGCCTTCGCAAGCTACCTCCCAAAGATGGCTCTCAGCCATCAATACCGAGTGCGTCCATCAGCTCGGCCTGGCCAAATGGCTTGAGCAAGTGGGCGTGTGTACCCATGGCTCTGCTGCGCTCGGCATATTCCTCGACGTTCCAGACGCTCATGGTGACAATGCGCGGCGGGACGCGGTACATTGACCGAAGGGCCTCAATCAGGTCCCAGCAGGTCCCCCTATGCAAGCGCACATCTGCCAGCAGCACATCGAAGGTGACACTCTTCGAAATCTCTATCGCTGAGTCGGAATCAACGCAGAGGTGGGGCTCTTGACCGAGATGAGTTAAGACGACGCCAAAATACGCGCGCGCGTCCGTATCGTCCTCGACCACCAGAATCCTGAGCTTTTTCGCGGGCACCAGCCTTAGAATCGCGTGTTCGTCAGACATCGCGTGCAAAGATCGGCGTCGGCTACCGGGATTTGGGGGTTTAGGTCTGGCTCCCAGCCAGCAAGAAGGCCGTGAAGTGCTCCAGGGTACAAAGGGTGAGCGATGGCTTGGTGAGAACACGCATAAGACAAAACAACCTCCTACCCTCCTCGCTTTTTGCTCGCCCTCAACTGTCACGGTGAGTATGTCCTGGTCAACGATGATCGCTACGCGGCCGATCTCACCAGCGCCGTCGAGGATGTCGACTACGAAGCAATAAAGTGACACCAACCGATTGCCGTTACCGCAACGATAGCGCCAAGAGGAACCCGTCAGTTTCTGATAGCGGCTGGATTCCTTCTTCGTGACGCCGAGGTCGGCAAGCGTTGGATTCGGATTGCAGTCCTCTTCAGGCACCGCAATAGATCCTAACCCTTTGCACCCTCGTTCTTCGGCGTCTCCCTCACAATTTCCCCCGCCTTGCGTTCCGCACGCAACTTGATCTCCGTGGCGTGGCGAGTTGCTTCGTCGCCCAACTGTGCGCGGCGAGTGAACTTGGAGAGTTAATCCGTACCGTTCGTGTCGGCTACGAATGAACTCCTCAACTCGACTTTATCCAATTTGGAAACAAGAGCGGGTGGGCAAACAGTGGGGGAGCACACCTTCCAAGTGAGTTCCCGCCATGTTTACTCCACCTGCCGAAGTTGAGGCCGTGACAGCGGCTTTCGCTTCGCTTTTTACTTGGCCAAGCTGACGACGCGCGCAAGCCTTACTCTGCGGCGCGTTGCTCGGCGCTGGCTGGAAGTGGCCAGCGACACGGCCGCTGTGGTACCATGGCGGCCTGACGCCCGTGGTGCTGCGCTGGGTGCTCAATCCGCGATCCCAAAGGCAGGTTCGCGCCGCAGGCGCTGCTCTCCACGGATGCCGACCTGCCAGCCGCTCAGATCATCCGTGCTTTCGTGCGCCGCTGGGCCATGGAAGTCACCTTCCAAGAAGCCCGCACGCATCTTGGTGTGGAGGGTCAACGCCAGTAGAACAATCTGACCAGCGCGCGTTCTTTGAGCGGCCTGATCCGCGCGGTGCCCGGCCCAAGCATTCCAAGAAGCGCACCGTCGAAGCCATCCTCTACCGTTTGCGCGCGGGCTGCCGCTGGCGCGCTCTGCCCCATGACTTTCCACCCTGGAGCACGGTGGCCAGTCATTTCCGGCTCTGGCGCAGCGCGGCATCTGGCAAGAGGCGGTTGCCGTGCTGGGCATAGCCTACCATCGGCATCGACAATGTACGTAGCAGGAACGTAGGCGCGGCGGCCTACCACGGGCTCCAGCTTGGCGGGGCAGCCCAATGCATCGCTGGCATCGCGCACGCAGAAACGAGCCGTGCGGCCAACGGTTGCCGGACGGATGCTCTCGGGACCGACAAAGCGGTAGAGGCGACGGGGCAGGGGAGCCATATCCAAAACCGTCGCCCCGCCGGCGGGATTTTGTCACCTGGGTCGGATAAAGTGAGAGCGGATGAGTGCCTGAAGGGACGCGCGAACCCTGCGTAATCCACCTAGGGAGACGGCTCTTTGAGCGTGTGAGATAAAGTGAGCGCAAATGGGCAGTTTTGCCGTGAACTGGTCCCAAAGCAGGCGCTCTACCAAGCTAAGCTACACCCCGGATACCAATGCCTGCTACCATGCCCGTTCCTTACCCGATGGCAAGGAGTTCCGTCCGCGCGAATTTGCCGGTGCGGATTCGATGCTCCAGAGGCGTCCGCTTGCCCGGCCACTGAGAACGGTGTGGCCAAATCCGTGCCATTTACGAAACGAAAATTGCTTGTTCATCAGTGGGCAAGCCGAACGGACCGCTGCAATCAGGATGGGCAGATGTCCGGCCCTTTGCACAATGTAGGGTTGGGAATTGGAAGTCCACGAAACCCTTCCGCGCGAGCCGTTTTGGTGGCTTTTTTCTTGTCAGATGCGGTTTTGTGTAAGAAACCGGTGCAAGGGACGACCATCGTCTCTTTCAAAACCGATACCGCAAACATGAAGAAGTCTCCTCAGCAACGTGCCAGCAAATCCACGACCGTGTCGCAATCCAAGGACATTACCGTCGCTATCCCGCAGGACAAGGCGGCGGGATCCGCCGCAGGTGCCATCGCCGGTGGGATCGTCGGCGGACCGGTCGGTGCCGTGGTCGGCGGCGTGGTCGGCGCGATGGTCCCCGGCAACACTGACAAAGTGAAGGCAGCCGTGACCAGCGGCGCGAAGACCCTCGCAAAGAAGACTGGAGCGACCAAGACGATCAAAAGCGCTGTGAAAGCTGTGACGACCAAAACGTCCAAGGCGGTCGCCAACGTGAGGAAGGCCGTGACTCCGAAGGCGAAAGCAGCGGCGTCAAAGAAGCCTGCCGCCAAAGCCGCTCCCGCCAAAATCAAGACAGCCCCGAAGGCTGCCGCCAAAAAGCCCGTTGCCAAGAAGGCAGCGCCGCCGGTCAAGGCCGCAAAGCCCGCGAAGGCTGTCGCCAAGAAGCCCGCTAAGAAAGGCTGAAGCACCGGTCATCATTTCACGCCGTCGAAAAAAGGAACCGCCCGCGCGGTTCCTTTTTTTGCGACCGCCGGTATCGCCGCAGCAGGTTCGTACCTGGATGCGCCGCGGGGTGAGTATGCATATTGCTAGAAGGAGGCAGGACGGACGGATCGGCCAGATGGCCGACGCCGTCGGTCTGCGAGTTTCCCGCGCCATGAACAGCACACTGACCGAAACGCCGCTCGAACGATCCCGGTCGGTGGGAGGCCCGCGCGGGTTGCTCCGAAACGCGCAGGATGCATGCGAGCGCCGACCGGTCGTGGCGACCCTGCTTTTCTCGCTGGTTAGCGCGTGGCTATTGCAACTCTGGCGGCCGTTCTTTTTCCTGACGGACGACGCCTTGGCCGATTGGCTGCCGCCCGCGGTGGATGCTTACCGCAGACTCTGGGAAGGGCGCTGGCCCTTCCAGGACGACTATGTGTTCGGCGGCGTCAACCTCCTCGACGACGCGGGAAGTTTCACGTTGTTGAGCCCCTGGGCCTTGCTGGGTTCGTTCCTCGCGCGAACTCCGTACTATCATGCCATCCCCGATGTCCTCGGCACGCTGAACCTCGTCACCGTGGCGGGTGCGTTCTGCTGGAGCGCCCTGCAAATTCGCCGGCGGTTTTGTCTGTCCATCGTGCCCGGCTGGATCGTCGCGCTGAGCCTTTCGTACGCGTTCACGCCGTTCAATTTCATCGTCAACGCTTCGTGGGTAGGATTCTTCAGTGCGCCCGCGGCCCTGCCCGTAATCTTCGCAGGAGCGTGCGAGCCACGCTGGCGGCGTGCGCTGGCGATGCAGACCGCCGCGCTCCTGTACGCGATCTTCGGCGGACACATGCACCCCTTCACGGTGCTGGTGGTGGTTGGTAGTGTCCTGATGGTGGCGCTGGCGGCCGTGCAACGTCGCTGGCAGCCGCTGCTCGTCTGGGCGGGGGCGGGAACAATTGCCATCACGCTCGCTCTGCCGGTGCTCATCCCCGCGCTGGCGAGTTTCGGGCAGGATAGCCGCAGCGCCGGACTTTCGGTCGCGCGAGCCAGCTTCCAGAACGTGCCGGGCTTGCCGCTGTTGCTTTCCTTCTGCCTGGGTCCGCTGAGCCACGCCTTCCAGGACGGCATCCGCATCGACCTTTCCGATCCGCTGTATGGCTTGGGCATCGGGTTCGCTCTCGTCAACCTGCCATTGCTTGCCGCGCTCGCTGCGCGTCGCCGCTGGAGCGGGACCGAACTTTGCCTGCTAGCCGGAGCGTGCTGTACGGCGGTCAGTGTCGTTCGTCCGCAGTGGCTCGGCGAGATTTACGCGCACCTGCCGTTGCTGCGATCCCTGCGCTGGCCGTTCCGCGAAATCGCCACGCTCCATTTCTTCACCCATACGCTCTTTCTTTTTCTTTTCCGACCCCTGTGGCCAGGAACGCGGCGGCTCGTGGCACTCGCCAGCGGATTGGCCGGAACGCTCGCCTACGCCCTCGTTTTTGTTTGCGCCGCGCCCACCTTCTGGCTTTTCGGGCCGGACCGCCAACTGCTCATCTCGGGCGAGGCCGACCGTTACTGGCACGCGCTCGAAGCGGACGGCGGCTTCCGGCCCGGCGCTTCCTTCATCGTGGAAGCCGAGCCGGAGGTCCTGGGACCGTGGCTTCCGACGGTGCCTTTTACGGTCCTCGGCGGTTTTGACCATGCCGCGCTTTTCAGGGTGCAGAACCTCTCCGGATTTTCGGCCACACCGCCCGCCAGCGCGCAACGCTTAGCGCGCGAGATCGGCGCGGAACCTTATTTCTGGGGAGGCGTGTACACGCACGATGCCGCGATGAAGGTGGCCGCCGCCCGGCCGGGCACGATCCGCATCGTGCTGACTAGCATGGTTCCCGCCCGGTGGGAAGTGGTGGATGGCGATTCGACGAGGCGTTTCGCCTTGGGCCGTGATGATCGTGTTGAGATCGTCGCGCCGTACCCGGCGGATCAAACCCGTTGAGCAGTCAGGACCGTTCTGGCAGACGCTCGTGAGAATTTTGGCAGCGTTTTTCCTAAACCTGAGACGCCGGAAAGAGGGCAGAGAAGTGCAGGCAAAAAATTTACCCATGAATGAAGGGCTGTCATTGGCTACTGCCCGCTATCTCCCTGCGCGTTGGAACACGCTGGCACCGCGACTGCCAAAGCGGAAGGACTGGCTTACTTACAGAGCCGGAAGAACTTTTAGTTTCCAGCTGCCCGGTTTTTAGCCCGCCGTCTTTGGACGGTACG
>CALMAQ010000187.1 GCA_937859745.1 uncultured Verrucomicrobiota bacterium
GATAGAATAGAGGTTTCCTAAACCTTTGATCCGGGTTCGATTCCCGGCGGGAACATTGATTATGAATGAGTTATGAAACGATGCAACCAACAACAACCTCGCATAACGCTGGAAAACTAGCCTAAAACTGCCAGCAAACTGCCAGCGGTGCGTCATCTACCGGCATGAACGAACACCGCCGAGTTTTGTGGATGCTGGACAATGAAATGCCACCCCATGACTTCGAACGGCTTAGCGTAGACCTGCTTGACCGCGAGGGGTACCACCATATCGTTCCCACCGGCAGCACTCAGGACCATGGCAGGGATGCGGAATGCAGATTCTGGCGAGGTGTATCCAGCCAGTCTTCGGTGGTGGCATTCCAGTTCAGCCTCCAAAAGAAATGGGAGTTCAAACTCCTCAAGGATGTCGAGAAGATCGCCGCGAGTTGCCCAGATGTTTCCGAACTGGTTTTCGTCAGTTCGCGCGAAATCACAGGCAAGAAGCAGGACACGTTGCGCGAACAATTGAGATCGCAACGTGGTTGGAAGCTGACGATGTATAGCCGCGAGTGGTTGCGGCATCGACTGACCGAGTTCCACCAAGACTTGACGAAAAAATATCTGGGGATCGCCCTGCCGCCCACCATCGGGTTCGGGGTCATGGCAGTTGATTTCCTCGACTCTGATGAGGAACGGCTGGCGGAGGGGTTCAATCAGGCAACGCGCGACACGGCTCGGGCGGCGATCTTGGAAAGCACGCGCAAAGAGCCTGCGAACCTAGGGAACTGGCACCGGCTAGCCAAGATCAACTTCGCAATGCAAAACTTCGAAGAAGCTTTGCAAGCGATTAACGAGGCGTTGCGCTTTGCGAACATCGAACCGGTTTTGTGGCTGAACATGACCTACCTTCAAGGGGCGGCGTTGGCGGAACTTGGCATTCGGGACCGCTCACGGCCACTGCTTATCCAAGCTACTGAGCGTTGCGTTGAAAACTTATCACCGAAGGTCGAGTTTTGCGCCGCCAAAGCAAGCCTGGATGAGGCGAGGTTTGCCGCGTAAACGGCAGATTGCTGCGGTGAGAGCGTGCCGGAGTTCTGGCAGGGCATGGCAGCAAACATTGCCAAGATCGGTCTCCTTGAGCAGGTGCCAGACGCCCGCGTCCAGCGGGTTGAGATCCGGCGCTTAGCCGGGCAGACGCTCCAAGACGAAGGATTCGGCGGCAGACGTGGCCAGGAACTCGCGCATGGCCTTGAAGCGATGGATGGGCGAGCCATCCCAGATGGACGAGCAGCTTGTCGCCGGGCAGTTGGCTGCGTAGGTGCCAAAGAAAGGCCACGCTGTCCAAGCTGTTGAGCGAACGTTCCCGCACGCGGGTGTAAAGCTGGCCGTCCATGGTCACCGCCGCCATGACCGAGAGATGATCGTAGCGGCACGGCGCGCGCCGCACCGGGGTTCGAGCGCGAGGAGCATAGGTGCGCCGTACGGCAGGCAGCAGGTAAAAGCCGCTTTCGTCGATAAATACTAGCGGCCAGCCGTTTGCGCGCGCCTTTTTTTGAGCAGCGGCCAACGCTCGGCCCGCTAGGCGGCGAGGGCGGCTTCGTCGCGCTGGCTGGCGCGCTGGCTGGCGCGCTGGCTGGGCCGTTGCGGCGTCCACTTCAAGGCGTTTGAGCAAACGCGAAACATGGGCGCGGCTGTAGCGCACGCCAAACTCCTCCGCGATGACGGCGGCCACCCGCGCACACGTCCAAAGCTCGCCGCGAAAGCCCCAAACTTCCGCCCCATGGTTGAGCAGATCGGGCAGCAAACGAAGCTGCGCGGCATCCACCTTGGGAGCGGCTCCACGCGAGGGCCTGGCAGTCTGCCAGCGGCCGCTCGCCAACCACTGGCTGACCGCCGCCTGCGAGATGCCCAGAGCCTTGGCGATGGCGTGCTGGCTCCAGCCTTGGACGTGCAACTCGAAAGCGCGTCGACGCCGCGCCTCGCGCCAGTGCGGCGGCTTGGGTTTGGAGCTTTGCTTCACCCGCCATCATCGCTCAATCTGCCGGTGAGGACTGATAAGTTTTCATTGCAACGCTCAGTATTTCCAATAAAATACCTATTGGCGCTATCGGTCCGGCATTCGTAAGCGTTAGTATGATGAAAACACTCGGCGCGTAGGTCAGGTCATTCACTTCGTTCCAAAAGCGACGATTTTTTGAGAAAGTGCTCTGCTTTGGAACAGGTCCCACTGCTCTCTGAAGTTGCTCAGAAACCATGTCAAGGCGTCCTGAGATGCGCTGCCAGTTCATTGGACGCCAGTTGGCGGAAATTATCCAAGTTCCAGGTGTAGATAGCTTCTGCCTTCGACTTCTCGGCGCAACGCAGGATCATCGCATCGTAGATTTTCCCGCCCCCGGCGCCCCGCCCGGCGGCAGTCGTAATGACCTCGTAAACCTCCTTCTCTGAAAGCGCCACGACGCTGAACCGCTCCCGAATCGACTCGACAAACAGCAGCCCCTGCTCAGGACTAATCCGGGGCCGCACGGGCAGCCGTGTCATCACCGAGTACGCTTCCGCCAGCGTGTGGGCGGCGCAGAACGCGGTCTTTTTGCTGGCCGTAGCGATGACAGCCATACTCGCCTCGTGGTGGACGTGCTGGCCGTAGAACGCGGCCACGAGCACTGAACTGTCGAAGAACGCCTTCACGCTTTTTCTTCCCCTTTTGGAGTCCCTCCCCCGAGCAGTGCGACGGCGCGTGCCTCCCGGTCATCGGCCACCAGCGTCTCGCCCGTACCCGTTCCCGCTTGCGCTTGGCCGGTATAGACCCAAAAGCCGTGCCGCTTCTCCAGCGGCAATGTCTGGCGCACGGGCTTGAGGGTAATCTGTTCCTTGGCCTCGGAAAGCTCCAGCACGTCGCCCGGTCCCAAGCCCAGCCGATCGCGCAGTTCCTTGGGGATGAGCACGCGCCCGCCCGTATCCACGGTAATCTGTGTTTTCGTACAATGGGATTCTATGCCGCTAAATCCCATTCCCAAAGCTCAGATTTAACCCATTCACATTCTCCCATTTTCCTTGTCTTCTGCTCAAGTATTGATAATCGGTTTTATCCATACTTGAACCGGCGGACGGGGGTTTGTGCCGACCGGGCGCAAAAAAGGACGCTTGCATAAAGGTGAAGTTCACCTTTAACATGGCTGGCACATGAAAACTGTCTCTATGCTGGAGCTGCGCCAGAACTCGGAGGTCGTGGTCAGCGACCTCCAACGCGGCCTGCCGCTGACCCTCACCTACCGCGGTAAGCCGTTGGCACGGCTCGTGCCCGTCCTGGCGGACCCAGAGGAAATCACCGCCGACGATCCGCTCTACACCTTGGCGGACCACGCTGAGGCGGGTTCTCCGGACAACGCGTCGCTTGGCAACGAGGAGATCGACCGCGTGCTCTATGGCCAGCCGTGAACCGGGATCAAAACGCGGCGGCGCGACGGCAGACGCCAAAGAGGTGTTTGTGGACACCAGCGGCTTTTTCGCCCTGCTCTGCACCAGGGACCCGGCCCATGCCGAGGCTAAGCGGCGCATGCAGGCGTTCGCCAAAGCCAGGCGGCGCATGGTGACCACCGACGGCGTGCTCGACGAAACGTTTTCTCTTTTGAAGGCGCGAGGGATGCGTCATCTCTGTGCTCGCTTCTGGGCCATGGTCGAAGGCTCGCGCAGCCTGCGGGTGGAGTGGACGCAGCCCGCTCGTTTTGCCCAGGCAGCCGAATTTTTCCTCAAGCAGATCGACCAGGATTACTCGTTGACCGACTGCGTGAATTTTCTGGTGATGCAGGAGCACGCTTTAATGGAGGCGCTGACGACCGACCACCACTTCCAAATCGCTGGCTTCCGCGCCCTGCTGAAAAGTTGAGTGGCTGTTTTCCTTCGATCTCCATGAACCAGCAACAAACGCTGACGACAATCACTAGGCAATCGCGGGCCTTGACCGCCCCCGAGTTCCAGGGCCTCGCCGCGATGCCGGCAGAGTTGGAGTGGTTCGCCAACATCGACAACCCGCGCACACGCCGGGCTTACCGCATCGACGTGGCCAGTTTCATGGCTTTCGTCGGCATCCAGCGCCCGGAGGAATTCCGCATCGTCACCCGCGCCCACTTCATCGCTTGGCGGCGCGACCTGGAAGGACGCGGAATTTCCGCGCCCACCAGCTTATCAGCAATTCATGCGGCAGAGCGAGCGCTTGGACCAGCCACGCTGGGACCGTCGCAGGAAAAAGCCACGCCGCTTCTCACAACATGTCAAGTTGTTAAACTGCATGTTATGCGGTTATCGGGATAGATCCAAACCGGGGCCGCGCGTGCGCGTTTGTGTTTGGCTATGAACGGCCGCAGGGTTTCTCGTGCGTACGGCCACGTATGGGCGCGTCGGGGCAACAATAGGTGCGGCGGCAGTCGTACGTTCCATCGCTCCCACGCGGGCAAACTGCTCCTTTTGGATCGTGCGACGCCTTCGGCCACCTTCACGTTCGTGCAGCACGTCGAGCGCGGCTTGCCGGTCGCCCGCGCGCGGCAAGCCTGCAAAGAGACTTTCCTTCTCTGGCGTAAAAACCGTGCAGCTTTGCCGACCGCGTGAGCAGGCGACGTAGGCCGCCTTGCTGTCTAGTATTACAATTGTATGTAGTGGATATTAGTTAAATGACAGGTTGATGGTTGTATTCATGAATAAACAGGCGCAAGGCGAGTTCGTGCATCCGGTCGCACTTGGAGAAGGAGAGCGTTTTTCGAACGAAGCGGCCCAGGCGTTGACGCAGCGTGTTGTTCCAGCGTTCGACGTGGCAGGTTTCGCCTTCGCCCTTGTCGCACAAGCGGTGTGTCCGGCGAGGAAAGACCTCATCGTAAGCCCGCCAGGAGTCGCTGCGCGTGGCCCGGCAGCGGTAGTCCAGAGGGATGCGTTCACGTGGGGCACGGGCACTCTCGGCCGAAGGGTCGCCCACAAAGTACGCCACGACTTGGCGGGTCTGGCGGCAGAAGGCGATCCAGACCCAGCGAGCGTTGGCTTTGGAGCCCACGAAGCTCCAAAGTTCGTCCAACTCCAGCACGTCGCCCGCCTCGGCGGGCAAAAGCGTCTCGCTTAGCGGTGGGCAGGCTGCGGCTTTTTTTCTAGCCAGCGCGAGATCGTGTGCCGGGCCACGCCGAACACCCGCTCCGCCGCCCGCAGGCTCAAGCGTTCGGTGGCCACGGCGCGCAGCACCTCGTTCTTGCGCTCCGGGGCGGTCTCCCGGCTCTTGGGACGCAAGACCCGGCACGCCCCGCACGCCCGGCAGCGAAACTGTTGGTGTCCACAGACGTTTTTGCCGTTTTTGACGATGCGCTCGCTGCCGCAACGCGTGCAACGCGGAGCCGCTTCCACCGCCAACGATGATTTTCGTGCCATCGCCCAGCATCGCAGATGATCCCATCGCTTTCATCTAACTGATACCCACTACCCCCGTTTTACTTGAACCCGCGGCGTAACGCCGACCGCACGCTTCGTTATTCTGCCTGTTGCTGTCCCTTTCTGCTCTGACAGCCCAATCCGCGGAATCAAAGAAGGATCACCGAGATGGCTCGGCCCGCAGATGGCACGTACGTGCTATGCCGCTGCCAGCCTGCGGGTCAGCGAGAAAGAGGTCTGGGCAATGAGACTCGGATTTTCGATTGACCGCTTCGCATAAAGCCGATACTGCTCGGCACTTTATGGATAAAAACACGGCGGGTTCTTTGGCGATCAAGGGGTTGACGGGGGCGGTCGCGCTGGCTGGCACCACCCAGGCTTATGGCACGGTGGTCGCCGGGCACCTGCCTTTGGCGACGGTTGTCACCGGCACTGGCACGGCCGGCCACACCGGAGGCTTCACCGCCTGGGACATCGACGGCGATGGGGTGTATGACTTCACCATTGGCGCGGTGGTCTTCCGGGCCGGTGGGCAGGTGCCGTTACAGCGGCCGGATTCCATCACCAGCGTCAACGGGTTTTACCCCATGGAAATGGTGGTCGGCTATGCCGGCTACAGTCCGGTGTTCGGAAAAACGATCTACAGCGCGGATCTTGCGGTCGGTGCCGTGGTGGGTTCCACCAGCGCGTTCACGGGACTCAACAATGCTTACGGCGTTCTCGGCAACCGGTATGGCACCACGACCAACGGGCAGTTCCCGAACACGATCGGCTTCATCGGTTTCAGGTTCCTGGAGAACGGCGCGCTGCACTACGGTTACGCGGAGTTCAGCAGCGTGTTGACGGGCAGCACCAACGCGGATGCGTCGTGCACGATCACGTATCTCGGCTCGTACTACGAGACCGTGGCGGGCGTGCCCATCGTCGTCGGCGCGGTGCCCGAGCCGGGTTCGCTGGCAGCGCTGGCCTTCGGCGTGGCGGGCGCGGCGGGCGTCGCGGCTTACCGCCGGCGCCAACCGGATGCCTGATGCCGGGTGACTCCGCCGGCGAGGAAACACCGCCTGCACGGCTGACCCGGGCGAAGGGAACATAAGGTGAAAGATTACCGTTGACGCTTCGGCGCATTCTTTATATCCCAGGGCGCTTATGGATAAAAACACAGCGGGTTCTTTGGCGATCAAGGGGTTAACGGGGGCGGTCGCGCTGGCTGGCACGACCCAGGCTTACGGCGCGGTCGTCGCGGGCAACGCTCCGCCCTCGACCGTGCTTCATTCCACGGCCATCCACGGCCTCGACCACGAGCGTTGGGACATCGACGGCAACGGCACCCCCGATCTTTTGCTTGGCGCGAACACGTTTGCGGCTTTTCCGCAGTACGGCATTACGGCGGCAAACTCTTTCGGCGGTTTTGCCGGCTACAACAGCACGCGCAACACCGTCAGCCAGGTGGTCGGCTACCTCAAAAACGCCGGCATCTTCGGCACCGTCGCCTACGCCTCTAACCTTCCGCTGGGCACGACCGTTGGGCCGAACAGCAGTTTCAAGTACGTCTCCGGCAACTACAACTTCCTCGAAGGCCGCCGGTATGGCGTCAACGGAGGCCAATTCGGGGGAGCCCTCGGCATCACCGGGTTCGAGTTTTTGGAGAACGGCGCGCTGCACTACGGTTACGCGGAGTTCAACGTCGTGTTGACGGGCAGCACCAACGCGGATGCGTCGTGCACGATCACGTATCTCGGCTCGTACTACGAGACCGTGGCGGGCGTGCCCATCGTCGTCGGCGCGGTGCCCGAGCCGGGTTCGCTGGCAGCGCTGGCCTTCGGCGTGGCGGGCGCGGCGGGCGTCGCGGCTTACCGCCGGCGCCAACCGGACTCCGCGCAGCCGGCGGCCTGATTCCTCGCGCGTCCGGCCGCAGGTGGGAGGTGCTTGATTCCACGCTCTGCCCCGGGGAGCGGGCATTTCCTTTGCCACGGCGGCCGGGCCATTTCATCTCCCGTGATGTCCGAACCTCTGACCAAACGCGTCCTGCTCCTCGGCTGGGACGCCGCGGATTGGAAGATTATCCATCCGCTGATCGACGCCGGCGAGATGCCCGTGCTCAAGGCGCTCGTCGAGGGTGGCAGCAGCGGCAACCTGGCCACGCTGCACCCGATCATCTCGCCGATCCTCTGGAATTCCATCGCCACGGGCAAGCGCGCCGACAAACACGGCATCCTGGGTTTCACCGAGCCGCTGCCGGACGGCCGGGGGGCGCGGCCCGTTTCCTCGACCTCGCGGCGGGCGAAGGCCTTGTGGAACCTCCTCGGCCAAGCCGGACGGCGCAGCGCGGTGGTCAATTGGTTCGCCTCGCACCCGGCCGAGCCCATTGCCGGGACGGTCTTCACCAACTACTTCAGCGAGATCGTGCATCGGCCCGATGGGGCAGTCGCGCCACTGGACCCCCGCGCCGTCCATCCGCCCGAGCTTTACGAACTGGCAGAGTCGTTCCGCGTGCTGCCTCGGGACATCACCCCGCGGCAGATCCTCCCCTTCCTCGCGGGGGTGGTGCCGGACGACCGGGAAGACCCGCGCCTGGGTATGCTGGCGAGCCTGCTGGCCAAGTGCGCCAGCATCCAGAACGCTGCCACCTACCTTGCGGCGCAGGATGATTGGGATCTGCTGGCCGTGTACTACGACACCATCGACCACGCGTGCCACGGGTTCATGGAGTACCACCCACCGGCCATGGCGCACGTCAGCGCGGAGGACGCCAAACTCTTCGGACCGGTGGTCACGGGCGTGTACCGTTTCCATGACATGCTGCTGGGGCGGCTCCTTGGCCTGGTGGGCGAGGAGACGACGGTGCTCATCCTCTCCGACCACGGCTTCCACAACGACGGCCTGCGTCCGCCCGTGGCGCGTCACACGCGTGAGCCGGGCGAGAAGTTCGGGCCTGAAATGAACCCCGTGGCCTGGCACCGCGAACAGGGCATCCTGGTCGCGGCGGGTCCGGCGGTCCGGCGCGACGAAATCATCCGCGGGGCCACGCTCCTGGATCTCGCGCCGACCGTGCTGACCCTGCTCGGGGTGCCCGTGCCCGACGACATGGACGGGCGCGCGCTGACGAACCTTTTCGTCGGTCCGCCGACGGTGCCGGAGCGGGTAGCGTCCTACGAAGCGCCGCATCCCCTCGACGGGATGCACCGGGATCTGCCCGCCGAGGAAGCGGATCCCTGGGCGGCGCGTCAGGCGATGGAACAACTCGCCGCGCTAGGCTATATTGAACTGCCAGCCGACGATGATCCGGCGAAGATGGCGGCGGCCGCGCACTGGGACCGGCGCTGGAACCTAGCGCAGGTGTACCTGACCTCCAGCCGGCCGACGTTGGCGGAGCGTTTGCTGCGGGAGATGCTCTCGGAACGCGACCAGCCGCCGGTGCGCACCCACCTTGCCGCGTGTCTGCTGGCGCTGGGTCGGCCGGACGAGGCGGCCGAAATGGTCGCGCCGTTGCTGGAAGACAATGCCGCCGCGCCGGCGGCGCGCCTGCTGATGGGCCGCGCCAAACTGCGGCTGCGAGACACCGAGGAGGCGTTGCGCTGGCTGGAACCTCTGCGCGCGGAGGAAATGCTGCTGCCCGCCCTTTCGCTGGCCCTCGGCCAGACCTACCTGCGGTGCGGGCTACTACCCGAGGCCGAGGTGGCTTTCCGCCGGGTCTTGGAGCGCGACGAGTACAGCGCGCAGGCTCACGATGGACTGGGAGTCGCCCTGCGCCGCCAGGGACACTATGAGGACGCGGTGTACGAGCACATGCGCGCGGCCTCGCTGCAGCACAACCGGGCGCAAACCCACACCAATTTGGGTATCGCGCTGGCGCGCACCGGACAGGTGGACTGGGCGATCCGGGCGTTCGAGCAGGCCGTGGCGCTGGCACCCGACGAGATGTTCCCGCACCGTTGCCTGGCCCGGCTGTATCACGGACCGAAGAAGGACCGCGCCCGGGCCCGGCAGCATGCCGCCGAGATGCTGCGTTGCCGCCATTTGTACCGCGCCGGACAAGCCGCGGCGAAAGATAGCGAAGCCGCGCGGCACCCGCAACCTGCCCAAACATAAGCGTCTATCCGAATGATATTGCCCCGGTTCTGAGGACCAGACGGAGTGCCAAGTTTTTGTTGTTTTAGTTCAGGTGGTGTTCGAAGTCCACGGGGGAGTGGTAGCCGCACGCGCCGTGGAACCGCGCGCGGTTGTAGAAGACCTCGATGTAGTGGAAGATCGCGCTCCTGGCCTCCGCACGTCTGGCGTACACCTGCCCGTCGATGAGTTCGATTTTCAGCGTGGCCCAGAAGCTCTCCATCCTGGCGTGGTCGTCGCAGTTGCCCGCGCGGCTCATGCTCGGGACCACGCCGTGGGAGCGCAGCAGCTCACGGTACGCGTCGCTGGCGTACTGGCTGCCGCGGTCCGAGGGATGGAGCAACCCGGGCGAGGGCCGTTGCGTCTGGATCGCCCGCTCGCAGGCGCGGGCGACCAGGGCGATGGACATGGCCTCGTCCGACGCCCAGCCCACGATCTGGCGCGAGCACGCAGCCAGCACACCCGCGACGTAGAGCCAGCCCTCTCTGGTGGCCACATCGCTATCTTTAACGCGGGAGTTCGGAGAAGATGGCGAGCGCCTTTTTTACCGGTATGAACCGGGTGGACGCGCCGCTCGGCGGTGCGATGCGAGAAGGAGGAGAGATCTTGCCACTGCCCCGGTCAACCGTCGTAAGGTGGTCATCAATCCGGGTAACGGGCGAGGTGGAACACACTCCACCCACCACCACGCACCCGCCGCCGAGAGTGCGTCCAACGCAAGCCGTTCACCTCTTGGGGCTGGCCGAAACAATCCTTGGGTCCTTGAACCCGCTTTTTTATCTGGCTCCCCGCCACGGCCCACCCGGTTGAGGCTTGACCTCGAAGAGATCAGTGCCGTTCGGCCCATCGCAGGGCTTGGTTGCGACTGAGCGTCCTCTGCCAAACGCCAAGGAAAGAAAAAACCAACTCTGATCCGCTACAGCGGCCTGGACGTGCATGAAGAGGTCGTCCAAGCCTGCGTTATCGATGAACAAGGTCGCCGGTTGGAAAGCCACCGGTTGCCCTGCACCAAAGAGAGCCTGGAAGCGTTCGCCCGCGAGCGACTTTGCATCACTGATCACATCGCCTTGGAAGCGACGACGAACACCTGGGCCGTGGGTGGCACTCCTACGTCCACACGTCGGGAAGATCGTGGTGGGTAACCCGCCGCGCACCCGTGCCATCGCCGAGGCCAAGGTCAAGACCGACAAGGTCGACGCCGAGGTGCTCGCCCAACTGCTACGCTGCGACTACTTGCCCAGCGTGTGGCAGCCCGATGAGGACACCCAGCGGCTGCGCGAACTCTCGGCGCACCGCGCGGGCCTGGTCGCCGACCAGACCCGGCTCAAGAACCGGGTGCGCAGCCTGCTGGCCCAGCGGCTGATCGACCCACCGCTGCCCACCCTCTTCGGTGTCAGCGGTCGAACCTGGCTGCGCGAGACGACGCTGTCGGCGGCGGACCGGCTGGTCACCGACGGCTTTTTGCGCCTGCTCGATCAACTCGAAGCGGAACAGGCCGGGGTCGAGAAGACGCTCGAACAGATCAGCTACTTCAAAGAAGAGGTGCGCCTGCTCATGACGCTGCCGGGCGTGGGTGCCGCCGCGGCGCAATCGCTCGTGGCCGCCTTGGGTGACTGGCGGCGCTTCCCGGACGGCGACGCAGCGGCGAGCTACCTGGGGCTGACTCCGTCCGTGCGCCCGTCGGCCAACACCTGCCACTACGGACGCATCACCAAGGCGGGTAACCCACAAGCGAGGTGGCTGCTTACGCAGGCTTCCCAGCAGGTCGCGCAGCACCCCGGTCCACTGGGGGTGTTCTTGCGGCGGCTCAAGGCCAAGAAGAACCACCACGTGGCCGTCGTTGCCACCGCCAGAAAGCTCGTGGTCATCGCGCATCTCATGCTCAAGAACAACGAACCTTCTCGCTACGCACTGCCGGAGACGACGCGCGGCAAGCCCGCCGATCTGCGGGTGGCCGCCACGGGCGAGCGGCGCAAGAAGTCAGGCTCGTTGCGCGAGCCGATGCAGCGGCGAGAACCGGGCGTGAGAGCGAGAAAGACGCCGGCTCTCAACGAGGTCTGCGCCGACGAGGCGCTGCCCGCTGCCAAGGCGCTGGCGGAACTTGCCGCCGGTGAGCAGAAGGCGCTGGCGGCGATGGGTGTCACGACACACGTCGAGCAGGTACAGACTCGCCAGATCCGGCTGGAAAAAAGACGCACCCTGCAAAAAACCGGTTGACCGGTTCAGAGATAGGATCGTGCGCTGCTCGGTGCCGGTCGGCGTTCTCACGCTCCAAGGCACGAATGCGTCGTTCCAACTCCTGGACGCTCACGCCAGGAGCGAAGGCGGTGGGCGACACGCCGGGCCCTTGGCCAGTGCTGCCGTACTGCTGCTTCCAGCGCGACATGCGGTAGGGACTCGCGCCCAGGGCGCGGGCGACCTGCTCTTGTCGTGCGCCGGGCCGGCACGCCAGCGCGGCCACCTCGCGCTTGAACTCCTCGTCAAATCGCCTGCCATACTTGCTCTGTGATGTTGCCATATCCGTCGTGCTCTGCTGGAGCACACCCGCTGGGCCTCAGAACCGGGGCAAGATCAGGCGTGCCATCAGGCAGGAGCAAGAGCTTGCCGTGTGCCCGCTTGTTTTGGCTCAGTTCGAGCGCCGTCCGCCAATCTTCCAGGCCAAAGGTGCGCGCGATTGGCACGCTGAAGCGCCCCTCGGCGGCAAGCTGCGCGAAGGGGGCAAGCGCATCGTAGCGTGGCACCAGACCCGGTTCGTTCCCCGAGGTACGCACGCCGAGCTTGCCTTCGTCGGCGTCACCGATGCTCATGACCCGGCGAGGATCACCGTCCACGATCTGGATGAGGTCCGGCAGCACGCCCGTTACCTGTGCGGTGTGCAACACCAGGTCGGGCGCTCCCCCCGCGATCTCACGTACCCGCGCGACCATGCCCGCGCCGTAGGAGGTCACCTCCGCGCCGAGATCACGCAAGCGGCCCGCGAAGGTCTCGCCCGCGGTGACGATCACCCGTGCTCCGCGCTCCAGCGCCACCTGCACGGCCGCAAAGCCCACCATCGTCCCACCCCCGTTGATCAGGATGGTCTGACCTGCGGACAGACCGAGCAGATCGAGACAGCGGACCGACGTTTCGACCGCCATCGGCAACGCCGCCGCTGCCAGGAGGTCCAAGCCTTTGGGAACAAATTCTCACACTGCCAAGATCGCGTAATCTGACGCCCCGGCGGTCGGATAACCCATGAAGTCAGGAACCCCGAAGACGAGGTCGCCAATCCCGACGCTCTCGACGCCCTCGCCGACGGCATCCACGGTGCCGGACACGTCCAGCCCGATTCCGCGTGGCAGCGTGGCGGCCATGAATCCTTGGCACAGCGCCCAATCCGCCGGGTTGAGCCCGCACGCATGGACCCGCACGCGGATCTGGTTTGCCTTCGGGGTAGGAACGGCGGTTTCCTCCAGGCACAGCACGTCGGCCGGTTCGCCGTAGCGGTGGAAGTGCAGAGTTCTCATGGTGGTAGCAGGTTCAGGATGGGACATGGTGAAGTGTTAGTTAAAATACTCCGGCCGATTGATGTCGCGGATCAGACCGGGTTCCCTTGGCTCCCATCCGAGACGTGCCCTAGTCCGGGCGCTGGATGCCGGGCCGTTGCCCGCGGCCCACATGGCGAGGGGACCGAAATGTTCAGTCGCCTCCTCGGGCGAAAGGGACCGAATCGGCACGCCCAACTGCTCGCCGATGGCATGGGCAATCTGCCGGAACGGCACCCCCCCATCGGCCACCGCGTGGAACGGGCCGCCCCGCGCACCGTGCTCCAGCGCGAGACGAAAGACGCGCGCCGCGTCGAGCCGATGCACCGAGGGCCAGAGGTTCTCCCCGTCGCCCACGTAAGCGGAGACGCCTTTCTCCCGCGCGAGGGTTGCCAGCATCGGCACGAAGCCATGCCGCTCACCCAAGCCATGCACCGAGCGCGGCAGGCGCACCCAGGCGGCACGCACGCCTTTTTCCGTGATGGCAAAGCCTGCCTGCTCCTGAGCGCGGGGAAACCCCGGGATGGTCGGCGCAACGAGCAGGTCCTCGGTGAAGGTCTCGCCCGCGGGCAAAAAACCGAAGCCGCTTGTGATGATCACGGGTCGCTCGGACCCGGCGTAGACCTCGCCGAAGGCTGCAATCGCTTGCGCTTCTTCGCGGGCCATCTCGACGATCTTGGAAAAGTCGAGGCCGAAAGCCAGGTGGATGACGCCATCCGCTTGGGAGGCTACCCGCTTGAGTGTCTCCACATCGCAGAGCGAGCCGAGCAAGGATTCGGCACCCAAAACACGCAGCGCCTCGGCCTTCTCTTCGGAGCGAACCAGGCCGACGACCTGATGGCCAGCCGCGACCAACTCGGGGATCAAGGCGGAGCCCACCCATCCGTTTGCACCAGTGACAAAGACACGCATCATTTTTCCTTTCGAGGTTTCATTGGTTTTGAGTTGATCCCCTCCCGTGGGTCTTCTGGACACTTGAGAGCAGCCACAACCCGGCAAGCCACCGCGCCGACGTTTCGTTATGTCAGTCTATGACTCTAAAACATAATGACAGTGACTGTCAAATCGGTTACACGATAACAATGCCTCGCAGCGGAGAACCAGCGCGCCGACGCTTGCAGCAAGCCGCCGTCGAGCTGTTCTGCGAGCGTGGCTACGACCAGACGACGACCGCCGAGATCGCCGCGAGAGCAGGGGTGACCGAGCGCACCTTCTTTCGCCACTTCCCCGACAAGCGGGAGGTGCTCTTCGACGGCCAAGCCATCTTGCGCGAGATGCTCACCGTTGCCATCGCCGAGGCACCTGTGACACTCCAGCCGCTGGAAGTGCTGTACCGGGCGTTTCGTTCGGTCGAGCAACTCCTGGAGGACAACCGGCCCTTTTCCGTCCCGCGCCAGCAGGTGATCGACCGCGCCCCCGCGCTGCAAGAGCGGGAACTGGCGAAAGTGGCGGCTCTGGCCGAGGCGCTGGCGCTGGCGCTGCGACAACGCGGCGTGGGCGAGCGGCTGGCGGCCCTGGCGGCCCAGACCGGGATGGCGACTTTCCGTTACGCGGTCGCGTCATGGTTCGCCGATCCAGCGGGCGGGTTGGGGACCCACCTGGACCGTGCCTTCGACGAGCTGGACGGGCTGGCAGCGTCATCTTCCACGAGGAAAGCGCGGCGTCGCCGGTGAAGGGCCCGCTGTTTTCCAGCGCGATCAGTATTGCTGGGAAGCGGCTTCTTGCGGCACCCCAACAGAGCCGCAACGAGGGTGGATGCTGTCTTTAGGACCACCGCCCAGCAGGACCTTTACTCGGCGCAAAGCACCCTCATCGGCACGCGCGCCGACCGCCTGGCGAATCTGATCACGCTCTAAAAAGCCTCGGGCGGCGGCTGGCGTTAGTTGCTTTCTGTTTTGTTGACCGCGGCCTGCTTGTCATGGTTTCGGCAAGACAGTGACCCATCGTTAGGCAAGAGCGGATAAGAAAGAGCGTGTCCCGGTGGCTTGGAGACCTTGGATGCCAGCGGCTTCGAGGTCTGGTTCAGGCTCCAGGCTGCTCCGCGAAATAACGCAGGGCCGGAATGATGAACTCGGTCCGCTCCCAGGTCGGGTGCTGTGCGCGGACCTGCCCTTCCAGTTGGCGCACAGTTTCTGCCCCAACGGCTTTGCCTCCGCCGGCGGCCACCAACTGGCGGGTGGCTTCCAGGTAGGCGCGCACCTGCTCGGCGATCTCCGTGCCGCCCAGATTGCCGTGGCCGGGCACGACGATGCGTGGGGCTTGGGCGGCGATTTTCGTCAGAGCCGTTTGCCAGGTCCGCACGTTGATGTCCGCCGCGGCGATGAGCGGAGGAAAGAACGGGACGATGGGAAACATGCGTTCTTCGATGAGGTCGCCGGCGAACGTCACCTTTTGATCGGGGACGGTGATGACTTGGTCGCCAAGACTGTGCGCGGTGCCCAAGGTCCAGAACTCCACCTGGCGCCCGCCGAGGTCGATGGACGCGTGGTCGCCCTCGTAAACGTCGTCGGCCAGCGTGACCTTGACCCCGTCAAGCAGAGAAGCCTGCCCGGGCGGCAGCATCGTACGGAACCCCGCCAACAGCTTTTCGCCGTCGCGCGCTAGGTAATCGCGCTGGAGTTTGTTGTAGTGGATTCTGGCCTGCCCGTGGAACACCTGCGCGCCGAAGGTGTGTTCGGGGTGCGCGTGCGTGACCGTCAGGATCAGCTCGCGCTGGCCTGCGATGGCGCGCGCGGCGTCCAACACGTTGCGCCCGCTCTCGGGATTGAAGCCGCCGTCGATGACGAGCACCGCTTTGCTGCCCTCCACGATGCCGATGTTCGGCACGAGCGGAGTGCGCTTGTCGGGAATGATCCAGACCCCGTCGGCGATCCGGCAGGGAAAGCGTGCATCCACGATGGGCAAGGGCGGCGCGCTCACGGTGGGTACGGGAGCCTCCGCCGCCTGTGCAGGAGCGGCGTTCCAGAGCGGCAAACTCCCGACGGTGCCCACGACCCCCAGCCGCAGGAAGGTCCGCCGGTCCAACTGCGAGCCAGAGGGGTTCTCTGCACCGTGGGTTGGTGTGGTGTACTGGCGTTGCTGTTTCATGGAAAGTCAATTAGTCGAGCACCGCGCCTTGCCTACGAACAAACCTACGCTGGCCCTCCGCCACCAGCAAGTAGCTTCGGCACGCGGGTCCGTCCTGGTATCGGTGGAAAACAATTCCAGTCTCCTAAACACGGTCATCTGCGGCGAGCAACACCGAGGCATGTGCCAGGTAATCAGTGATCGCGCGAAATTCCTCTTCGCTGTATTTTGCCAGCAGTTTCGACATGCGCCGATAGTGCGGCGCGTATAAGCGTGCGATCTCCCGAAGCTTTTCTGGAACGGCACGGATGGTGACCCGGCGGCGATCCTGGCTGCCACGCTCCCGCGCAACGTAGCCCGCCTGTTCGAGGCGGTCGATCAAGGCCGTCACCGCCGCTCCGGTCAGACCGATCTTCTCCCCGATCTCACCCGGCGACAGCGGTCCAGCGCCGAGGAGTTGAAGGGCCTTCAGGTCCGAGGCGTGCAGGTCCAGTTGCTCGGCAACGGTGGCGTGGAAGAGAAAGGCGCTGGATACGAACCTCTGGATCAAGGGGACGTAAGTCTCCATACGTGGGATTGCCTTGGACATTTAATTAGATAATCTAACGATATGATAATCTAAATACATCCCCGCTTGCAACCAAAGAGTGCGACATGGCGACGCTGAACACTGGGTGCGTTTCGCTCTACCACGAAATCATCGGCGAGCCGGCACATCCTCCCGTCCTGCTCATCTCGGGCCTCGGCGGCATGGGGCGAAGCCGGGGACCGCAGATCGAACGGTTCGCCGAAAAGTATCGCCTCATCCTCCCCGACCAGCGGGGCACGGGGCGGAGCACCCGTGCGCAGGAGGGTTACACGACCGGACAACTCGCCGCCCACTTGGCTTCCCTCGTCAGGCACCTTGGACTTGGCCCCCGTGCACTTCGTCGGCTCGTCGACGGGCGGTGCCATCGCGGGTAGTGATTAGCGCGGGGTTGTCAGTGGGTGGTTGGTGCGATGATTGTGGAGGCTTTCGACCACGCCTGATCCAGGCGTGCCCGCACTGGCGCGGGCGAACGGCTCGACAAGAACGGGCACACGGGGTGCGGGGCGCAGCGGGCCAGGGGCAAGGACTGGCAGCGCACGTTCACCCTGGCTCCCCAAGGACCACGCCACAGCCCGGCCCTCAAGGCACAGGTGCCCAGCGCCTACCAGGACCGGATGAGCCGGCGGGGCACGCACCGCACCTTCGGGGCTTGCTACACGACGGTCATGAAGTGGCTGGGGGGAAAGAAACGCCAGCTCTGCCCGCGTTCAAGGACACGCGGCTGCCCAGCGAAAAAGGTGACGTGCCGGAGTGGGATGAACTCTGGAGCTCCGTGCAGAACAAGGCGCAAACTCTCTGGCTGGGGATCGCCCCTTGCCGCCGGACCCGCCAGCTCGTGCGTGGCCTGGAGCTTGGGCGGCCGCAGTGAACACGGCGCGGCGGACTTGGCGGGCCGGCCGGCCGCCTGCCTGCCGGCGTTGTGCCACGCGCGGCGATCTTTGGCGGGCCTGCCAGGCCGCTTTTCCAGCGCGCGCGCATCGCTGTTGTGCAAAAGCAGAGGGCGAGACCTGTCACGTCGAACGCTGGCTTTGCACCCGGTGCCCGCGGGTGAGCCGCTTAGTCAGAAAGGCACTCTCCTTTTCCAAGCACGCCGGAAACCACTTGGGTGCTATCCACCTCTTCATCCCCCCCCCTTACCACCTCCAAACCAAGCAGACGGCAACCCTCAACCAATCATTGCCCAAAATTTCCTAACCGTGCCGCAAATCTCTTGGCCGTGGTGATAGAGTGACTGCGTGAGCGGTGAAACTGATCGAAACCAAGATGCGCTGGGTGGCCAGCACGATGTCGCGCGCGTGGCTCGCAACCATTTACTTACCGGGTTGGTTACAATCTGCGCTGCGGAAGGATGGTCCATCCATTTGATGTCGAGGCATGGCGACTTCGTGCAAGCTGGTGAGGCGGTGAAATTTGCCGCATCAGGCGTGTTGGCTGGCATCTTTTATTGGGCAGGCGGGCGACAACTCACCCGAGTGATCTTTCCGGGAAAACAAAGTGCTTGGATTTTTTGGTCGACCACTGTGGTTTTGCGACTCGTGATGCTGCCGGTCGTGCCTGGCGATGATCTGTGGCGATATCGCTGGGAGGGCATGATCCAGCTCCACGGATTCAACCCGTACCAAGCCAGTCCGGATTCACCGATGCTGCTCCGCTTCCGGGACGCCACTTGGCTGAAGATAAACCACCGGGACTATGCCGCGATTTATCCGCCGTTGACCGAGACAGTTTTTGCGGGCATCGCCGCATCGGGCAACGCGGTGTGGAGCTACAAGGTGATCTTCGCGCTGGCGGATCTTGTCGGCATCGCCGTCTTGCGGCGGTTGCTCACCCGGTCAGGCGCAACCGCCGATCACGCGGTCTGGTACGCTTGGAATCCGTTGGCGGTCTATGCGTTTGCCGGTGCGGCGCACTTCGACAGCCTGATGATCCTGGCGTTGCTGGGAGCGGTTTGTACGCTGGACGAATGCCTGCGCGCACGCATGCCTTTCAGCGGTGGCAGCGATCCGCCCGGCGCTTCTAATCTTTATTGGGCGAGTGCGGGGCTACTTGGACTAGCCGTCGCCTTGAAGATCGCCCCATTGGCATTGGTGCCGGTCTGGGCATTTGCCGTTCATTCTTGGCACCGGGTGACAGGATTGCTTGCCTTGACCATCGGGCCGCTCGCTGTCTCGGCGCTCGCGTACGGCTATCCCGCCACACCGGTATTTGCACCCCTGCGACAATTCGGCAATGGCTTCCGCGTCAACGATCCGGTCTGGTGGCTCGTGGAGGCCATGGTGTGGCCGAACCCCTCGGGAAGTAATGGTTTCTACGGCGGTTGCGCTCTGGTGGTGTGTCTCGCTCTGGCGTGCTGGTTCCGGAACGACTGGCGACGCGGACTGTTCTGGGTGTGGAGTGCGGCACTTCTACTGAGTCCAGTGGTCCACGCTTGGTACGTGGTCTGGGTGCTTCCGTTGGCGGCGTGGCGCGGTGCGGACGCGCGGGCGTGGTTCGTGTTTTCCATCAGCACGTTTGGGTACTTCCTGCTCTGGGAGGTGAACCATGCGAGCGGCAAGGCATGGCAAGAGCCGCTCTGGCTGCGACTTGCCATCCTGTTGCCGCCGTTGCTGGCACTGACGTGGAGGAAAATTGTCCGGCGGCTCAACGACGGCGCTGGCAAAGGGGAGTCAAAGCCATTGAATTCCGACGGCTCCGCAACGACAAGTTAACGCCATGCCGCACCGCCATGCTCGACGATCACTCCCTTCGTCGTCGGTGCGTCGAATCGCCCTGATTTTGCCCGCGTGCCATGAGGAGGAAACCATCGGGCCGGTGCTCGATGAACTGCGCGACAAACTCGATTCCGGGCGGGAATGGATCGTCGCCGTGGGTGTCAACGGCTCTCCCGTCGGGGCGGACCGCACCGCTGCTCTTGCCCGCCAGCATCCGTTGCGTCCGGTGGTGGCCGAAACGCCCGCGCAGGGCTACGGCTTCGGGTGTCAGGCGGTAATCGACCGACTGGGAGAAATCGGAATCATCCCCGACGCCTACATTTTTTTCGCCGCCGACGGTGCCAATGATCCGTTGGACCTAGCCCGGCTCTTGGCTGCCTACGAGCGCGGCAGCGACTTCGTGCTCGGTTGCCGTACCCGGTTTCGGCAACGTGGAAACATCGCCGTCATGGGTTGGTCTCACCTGCTCGCCAACCGTTTGCTGGGCGCATGGTGCGGATGGCTGACGCGCCGTTGGTTCCACGACATTGGTCCGTTGCGGCTGATCGAGCGCGCCTTGTTCCATCGTCTTTGCTTGCGCGAATGGACCTTCGGCTGGACCATTGAGGCACAGGTAGTCGCCGCGCAACTTGGGACCGTGATGACGGAGGTCCCCGTGAGCGAACGCCCCCGCTTGGCCGGACAGCAAAAGGTGTCCAAAGTCAACTGGTGGCGTACCCTTTCCATCGGCTGGCAAATTGCGCGGGCTGGCTGGCGCGCGAGTTGTCGTCCCCTGGCGTATATCCAGGAGCGCACCTCGGTTCCCGCTCGGGATGAGAATTTGCCCGGCCGCATTTCCGAACCCGCCGACGTGCGCTGACGTCCTCCCGCAAGGCTTACTGTTTTATGCCGATCCCCTCCGTGCTCGCCAAAGTTTTCCTTCCGATCACCGGCTACACGCATTGGCTGCACACGCGCTGGCCGGCGGGCACGGTGGAGCATCTGCCGGAGGTTGGTCCCGACGGCGAAACAAAATTGCCGGGCGTGCGGATCGTCGGCGATCTGAGCGGCATCCCGCTGCTAAAATTTTCCGCCGACACCGGGGCGCGGGCGGTGAGGGCGATTCTGCGTGAACCAGACTTCAAAAAATCGGGCGGCGGCAACAAAGATACGCTTGACCTTGCCATCCTCGGCGGCGGCGTTTCGGGGATTTCGGCGGCGTTGGAAGCGAAGAAAGCCGGGTTGAAGTTTCAGGTGTTCGAAGCGGCAGAGCCGTTCACGACCATCGTCAATTTTCCGAAGGCCAAGCCGATCTACACTTATCCTACCGACATGATCCCGTCGGGGGAGATGCAGTTCCACGCCGATATCAAGGAGGCATTGGTCGAAGAATTAGAGCGGCAACGCAAAGACGCAGGGATCGAGGTGACGAACGCGCGCGCGGACCGGGTCGAGTCGAATCGTGATGGGGTGACGGTCCACTTTGCCGGTGACAATCCACTACCCGATGCGAAGGCGCGCCGGGTGATTGTCGCTATTGGCCGAAGCGGCGATTTTCGGCGTCTCGGCGTGCCGGGCGAAGACTCCGACAAAGTGGCCAACCGGCTGCACGATCCCGCTGACTTTGCCGGGAAGAACGTTCTGGTGGTCGGCGGCGGCGACTCGGCATTGGAAACCGCAATTGCGTTGGGTGGAGCAGGTGCACGCGTGACGTTGAGCTACCGCAAGAAAGAGTTCAACCGACCCAAGAGTGAGAACGTCGAGAAGCTCAAGAAGCTGGGGTGCGAACCCGACGCAGGGGGGCAGGTGGAGCCGCCGCAATCCAACAAGGCAGGCACCGCCGCGACGACGGCCACGCAAAATGGCAAGAAAGGCGGCGCGCTCGCGCTCGCGCTGGGCAGCGAGGTGGTTCGCATCGAAGCGGCCAGCGTCACGCTCAAGGACGAAAACGGCGGGCGCACGATGGACAACGACGCCGTGTTCACGATGATTGGCCGGGATGCGCCGTTGGAGTTTTTCCGCCGCTCGGGGCTGCCGATCCGCAACGAATGGACGTGGTGGCGCGTGCTCGGGTGCGTGGCGTTCGTCTTGTTTTGCTTCGCCTTCTACCATTGGAAGGGCGGGCACCCGCAGGAACTGACGTTCGGCGGAAAATCGCTCCAGCAGATTGCCGGGGAACGCCATTGGTTCCCGCTCAACCTGCCGGGCGTGTTGGAACGCTCCGGGGGAAGGCTTGCGGAGTGGTCCAACCGCGAAGGAAATCTCCTCCACACGATCAAACTGGGGCTGGGTGACGCATCGTGGTACTACGGGTTCCTCTATTCTGTCGTCGTGGTCATCTTCGGAATCCGTCGTATCCGCCGCCGACGGACGCCTTACGTGAAGTGGCAGACGATCACGCTGATGGCGATCCAGGTCGTGCCCCTCTTCCTGCTGCCGGACCTCCTCTTGCCGTGGATGGGCCGCAACGGTTGGTTCGGGCCTGGACATCCGTTGCGCGGGCTGGCCGATCACCTTTTCGAGAGCTACGACGGCATGCGCGGCCACGAACGCGCGTACTGGCGCGCCATCGGCTTCCTGCTCGCGTGGCCGCTGCTCATCTACAACGTGTTCACGGAACAACCCAACTACGCCTGGCTGGGCATCTCCTTCGTGCAGACGTTCATGATTATCCCATTCATCGTCTGGCGCTGGGGCAAGGGAGCCTATTGCGGCTGGCTCTGCACTTGCGGCGCGCTGGCTGAAACCCTCGGCGACGCCCAGCGCCGCAAGATGCCCCACGGCTCCGGCTGGAACCGCCTGAACATGCTCGGGCAGGTCGTCCTCGCGTTCGCTTTCGCGCTTCTGGGCCTGCGCGTCGCGGGCTGGGTGATGGGTCCGCAGTCGCTGCCGTCCGCGTGGTTCAAGCGCGGTTTCGAGACGATCCCGTATTTCAATTACCAATGGGGCGTCGATCTGTTCCTGAGCGGCGTGCTGGGAATCGGATTGTACTTCTCGTTCAGCGGGCGGACGTGGTGCCGGTTCGCCTGCCCGCTGGCGGCGCTGATGCACATCTACGCGCGGTTTACGCGGTTCCGCATCTTCGCGGACAAAAAGAAATGCATCTCGTGCAACGTCTGTACGAGTGTCTGTCATCAGGGCATCGACATCATGAGCTTTGCCAACAAAGGCGAGCCGATGGCCGACCCGCAATGCGTGCGTTGTTCGGCCTGCGTGCAGGAATGCCCCACGGGCGTGCTTTCGTTCGGACGCTACGGCGGCAACGACGGCAAGGAAATCCTCCTCGACTGCCTGCCCGCCTCGCCCGTGCTCATGAAGGAACACGACCGAGGCAAATAGCCCGATGGACGTCTGGATCGACACCGACCCGTCCATCGGCGTGCCACTTCACGAAGCCGACGACGGCTTCGCGTTGATCCAGGCATTCCACAGCCCCGAACTTCACCTCCGGGGAATCAGCACGACCTACGGCAACGCCGGTCTTGCCACGACCACGCGCATCACCCGCGAAATGGCCGCGCGTTTCGGCGGTCCCGCCGGGATCAACGACACCCACGTCTTCCCCGGAGCTGCCTCCGCCCACGATCTGGGAAAACCCACCGCCGCCACCGAAGCCCTCCGCGCCGCGCTCGCCGAACGCCCGCTCACCTACCTCGCCCTCGCGCCGCTGACCAACCTCGCCACGTTCCTCACGCTCCACCCCGAGGCCGCGCGCCGCATCGAGCGCGTCATCTTCGTCGGCGGGCGCACCCCCGGCGTCCGCTTTCGCGCCGGACGCTGGAACCCCTACGAATTCACCGACGGCAATTTTCACAAGGACAACGCCGCCGCGGCGATCCTCCTGGCCGTCGGCTCGCCGTTGACGCTCGTGTCTGTGGAATGCGCCCTCCAACTCCTCCTCACCCCGCGCGAACTCACCCGCCTCGGCCGCGAGGGCGGCGATCCCGGCTGTTACCTCGCCACGAAAGCCCGCCTCTGGATGAATCTCTGGTGCTTCTGCTTCGCCGTGCCGGGCGCGGCGATCTTCGATTGTTTCGCCATCCTGGCCGCGACGCACCCGTACCTGCTGGCAAGCGAGAAACGTTACGCGCAGATTTCTCCGGCGACCCATCATGACCAAGTGCCAACACCCCGGCAGATTCATCTGATGGCGAGCCGCGAACCGCCAACATCGGGCGAGAGGGCGGTGACTTTTTGCTCCGAACCACTCTCCGAAGCACGCGAGGTGATCCTTGCGCGGCTGCTAGGCGCTACGGGTTGACAAGCGCACCGCCGCAACTGCTCCCGGCTCCGGCGGTGCAGGCGTAGCAATGGTCGCCGGTGAGGATCTCCCGGTTCTCCACCAGCGCGGGGTCAAGATCCCACAGCGACAGACCACGTCCGCCCTGCCCATCGCGCCATTGCATCTTGAGCATCTGGTTGAAGTCGCAGTCGAACACCTCGCCCGTCCAACTCACGTTGATCGTGTCCCGGCACATCAGCCCCTCGACCGCCGCCGGATTGAACGATTCCACCAGCAAATCCATGTACTGCCCGAGCTGGTTGCTGTGGCGCAGGTAGGAGGCGAACCGGCTCACGGGAACGTTGGTGATCGTGTAGAGACGGTTGAACACGATGCCGAAATGCGCCCTGAGTTCGCGCTTGTAGTCCTCTTCCAGTTCCGCCTGCGGACCGGGCAGGGAAATGCCCTGCGGATTGTAAACAAGGTTCAGCGGCAACGCCTCGTCGCGTCCGTAGCCGAGGCGGTTGAGCAGTTGGAGCGCCTTGATGCTCGCGTCGAACACGCCGTCGCCGCGCTGGGCGTCCACGTTCGCCACCGAATAACACGGCATCGACGCCACGATCTCCACGCGGCGCTCGGCCAGGAACTCGGCCATGCCGTCGAAGGCGGGTTCGAGCAGGATCGTCAGGTTGCAGCGGTCCATGACATGGCGGCGCGGAGTCATGGACGTGAGACGTTCGACGAAGTAGCGGAAGTCGGGGATCATCTCGGGCGCGCCGCCGGTCAGATCGACCACAGGGATGTCGGTGTGTTCGAGCCAGCCGAGGATGCGGTCGGCGGTCTCGCGCGTCATGATCTCCTTGCGCTTGGGGCCCGCGTTGACGTGGCAATGGGCGCACGTCAGGTTGCAAAGCTTGCCGACGTTAACCTGGAGGACTCTCGTGCGTGTCCGCCGCAACGGGGCGTTGTGACCGGCCAAGGTGGTGTCGAACCGGTTGAGAGCCATTGCTCAAGCTACGACCCGGGGAGGTTTCTGGCAAGGAGGACGACGCCCGATGCATCCAGCGGCGCGATTTCACCGGATTGCAACAGAATCGTCACAATTCACTGGTCGCCAGCGGACAAGTTCACTACATCAGAAACGCCATGATCTTCATCCTGCTTCTCCTTGCCACGTGTTTCCTGGCGTTTTCCAACGGTGCGAACGACAACTTCAAGGGTGTCGCCTCCATCTACGGCAGCGGCACGGCGGGTTACAAGGTGTCGATCTCGTGGGCAACCGCGACGACCTTCGCCGGGTCGATCACCTCAATCCTTCTCGCGCAGGCACTGCTGAAGAAATTTTCCGGCAAGGGGTTGGTGCCAGACTCACTCGTCGGATCGGAGTATTTTCTTTTGGCGGTGACGCTCGGCGCGGGGCTGACCGTCATCCTCGCCACGCGGCTGGGTTTTCCCATTTCCACGACCCACGGTTTGCTGGGTGCGCTGATCGGTGGTGGATGGGCAGCGGTGGGTTTCGGCGGGGTGGACCTCAGCGCGCTCGGGAAAAGCTTTGTGATACCGCTGCTGCTCAGTCCGGTCATCGCCGTCGCGCTGGGTGCGTTCCTGTACGTGATCTTTCACTCCGTGCGCTACCTGCTGCGCATCCCGAAGGAATGGTGCGTGTGCATCGGCCAGGAAACGCGCGTTTCGCCGATGCCTGCCGCGGACGGGATGCTGGCCATGCGCACGATGACCGCGCCGCTGTTGGCGGTAGAGGGTGAAACCATCACCAGTTGCCAGGAACGCTACGGCGGCGCGGTTGCCGGCGTGGACGCGCAAACGCTCGTCGACACGGGCCATTTCCTGAGCGCGGG
Organism: uncultured Verrucomicrobiota bacterium; assembly: GCA_937859745.1. Taxonomy (GTDB): domain Bacteria; phylum Verrucomicrobiota; class Verrucomicrobiia; order Chthoniobacterales; family SZAS-18; genus CAHJWO01. The sequence goes on from CALMAQ010000187.1 coordinate 25,439, forward strand.
CGTGGTCTCCTTCGCGCGTGGCCTCAACGACACGCCGAAAATGGCGGCACTCCTGCTGCTGGTAAAATGGCTCACGCCCGCGTCGGAGATCGGCATTGTGGCGGCGGCCATCGCCTTCGGCGGGCTGCTCGGGGCACGCCGTGTGGCGGAGACGATGAGCCACAAGATCACGTCGCTCAATCCGGGGCAGGGTTTCACGTCCAACCTGACGACGGGGATCCTCGTCATCCTGGCGAGCACGTATGGGTTGCCGGTCTCGACGACCCACGTTTCGGTGGGCGCGCTGTTCGGCATCGGCGTGACGACGGGGCAGGCAAACGTCAAGACGGTCATGGGCATCGTGCTGTCGTGGATCGTCACGCTGCCCTGCGCCGCGTTGATCGCGGGAACGATTTATTTCATGGTCAGCAAATTGCACTAACCCGGCCATGGCAAAGCAGAAAGTCCTGTTCGTCTGCGTCCACAACAGCGCGCGCAGCCAGATGGCCGAAGCGTTCCTCAACGGAATGGGTGGCGACCGCTACGAGGCGGAAAGCGCAGGGATCGAACCGGGCAAGCTCAACCCCGTGGTCGTCGAGGTGATGCGCGAAGCGGGGATCGATCTCGCCGGATGACCGACGAAATCCGTTGCGTCGATGATCGAGCGCGGCCCGTATTTCGACTGCGTCGTGACCGTTTGCGACGAGACCAGCGCGGAACATTGCCCGGCCTTTCCGGGACCAGCCCGGCGGCTCCATTGGCCTTTCGCGGACCCGTCGAGCTTCACCGGCACCCCCGAGGAAAAACTGGCCGGCACGCGGCAGGTGCGTGATTCCATTCGTGAACGCATCGAAGCGTGGTGCGCTGCCGATGAAAACGCATAGCATCAATTTCGCAAAGCGGGAATCCAAGGTGCCGGTTTGGGCGGAGAAGCTTTGACACTGGACGGTCAAAATTTTTAATCCTCAAGCATGGCTTCTCCCGATGATCTCTCCGGCAGCGGGGTTTCCCGCCGCAAGTTCCTGCGCGAATCGCTGCTGGGCGCGGGTGCGCTCGGCACCCTTGGGCTGGCTCCCGCCTCTGCCCCCGCGGCCAACGAAGGCAACTACCCGGCGACGGGCGACGCGGCGAGCCAGCAGTTTGATTTCACGAAGGCTTCGAGCGCGCTCCAGGCCGACCGGGTGGTGGACAGTGCCTGTCAGTTCTGCAATTCGCTCTGCCGTCTGAAAGTCCACCTCAAGGATGGCCGGATCATTGATGTGACCGGTGAAACCGCTGATCCCGTCCAGGCCGGGGGCCTGTGCGTCAAGGGTGAACAACTCATGACCCAACTCGTCTACAACCGTTTCCGGTTGAAGACGCCGCTCAAGCGGCTGGACGGTGAAAAAGGTTCGCCGGACTCGCGTTTCGAGCCGTGTTCGTGGGACGAGGCCCTCGACATGGTTGCCAGGAAGTTGCTTTCCCTGCGAGATGCAGGCGAGGCTCACACGGTTGCCAACAAGACCAGCGGCCGGCTAGCGCGGGGCGTTGGCTCGTTGGCGGGCCGATTCTTCACCTTGCTCGGCAGTCCCAACGACACAGACGTAGGCCCGGTGTGCAACGACGCGGGCGGCAACGCGCTGGCCTGGACCTTCGGCCTCGGCAATTTCACCAACGGCTACGGCAAGGATGAATCCACCGGCAAGGAAGACCTTGGCTCGGCCAGATTTTTCCTGTTTTTCGGCACCAATCAGGCCGAAACGCACCCGGTCACCTTTTCCTACCTGCTGCGTTCGCGGGCCGCAACCGGCGCGAAGCTCGTCGTGGTCGACCCGCGCCTGACGCCCACCGGCGCGCAGGCCGATGCCTGGATCGCGCCGAAGCCCGCCACCGACCTTGCGCTGGTGCTGGCGATGCTCCATCACATCATTGACCGGGGATTGTACGACGCGGCATTCGTCGAAAAATGGGTGCTCGGGTTCGAGGAATTGCGGCGGCACGTCACGGAAAAAGGTTACACCCCTGACTGGGCGGCGGGTGTCACCGGCTTGCCAGCGGCGACCATCCGTCAACTGGCCGAGGATTATGCGACGGCCAAGCCCGCTGCCATCTTCTGCAACGCCGGAATTTCGCACCAGATCGGCGCTTTCGACACCTACCGCACGCTCGCGTTTTTGGCGGCGATCACGGGCAACGTTGGCGTCAACGGCGGTGGGTGCAACTTCATGCACAACACCTGGCCGGGCGACCTGAAGCTGCCGGCCGTCGGCCCGGTGGCAACGGCCAAGCCCGCGCCCGCGCTGCCGGAAACCGAGCACCCGGAAGTCGTTGATCAACCCGCCGCCACGCCGAAAAAGAACGCCGCTTTACCGGTTGGTCCGGATTGGTTCGCGGAGGCAATTCTCCACGGCAGGCCCTACCCGCTCAAGGCGGTGATCATGGAAGGCAACCCGGCATTGGCGTCGGCGAACGCGAACAAGGTCAAGGAAGCCTACCGCAAACTCGATTTTCTCGTGTACACCGGGCTGTTCATGGAGGAGACGGCGTACTATGCCGACATCATCCTGCCGGTGTGCAGCGGCTTCGAGATGGAGACGGTTTACATGCGCCGAGACGACCGGGCGATCCGGTGGCAGCATCAGGCCGTCGCGCGAGTGGGGGAATCCCGGCCTGACTGGGAAATCTGGATCGACCTCGCCGCGGCGATGGCCCGGCACGATCAGGTGAACCCGCCCGAATACTGGACCGACAACCTGCGCTCGGAGTGGCGCGACTACAAAAAACTCTGGAATGTGTTCTTGGAGAACACTCCCGGCATGGGTGGCATGACCCAGGAACGCATGGCCGCGCGCACCGAACCATTACGCTGGCCGTGCCCAACGCAGGAGCATCCCGGCGTCAGCACTCTTTACCTGGAAGGGCCCTCTTGGGAGGCCGCCGTCACTGCGTTAAACCCGGCACACAAGGGGAAACGGTTCCTCACGCCCAGCGGCAAGGTGGAGATATTCACACCTGAAATCGACACGAAACTAGCGCGGGTGGGGCATGGCGCGCTGCCGGTATTCTATACCCATCCGGAGGTCACAGGCGGTTTGCCGACGGTCGAGTACACCGATGAACTGGTCGAAAATCCGGTCAATCCGCAGTCCCTTACACCCAAGGTTCGTCTGGGCGTGGCAAGGAGCGGCGGGCAGTCCGCTGAGTTCCCGCTGATGGGGATAGCAGGTCGTCCGAGCGTGGTGCATTTCCACTCGTTGACGCAATGGACCTACACCGGCAAGCAGATGAACGGTGTCCGGCTGGTGCAGATTCACCCGAAAGCTGCCGGGCGCGCCGGCATTGCCAACGGCGACGAAGTGACGGTGAGGAGCCCGCGCGGATCAATCAAAGCGACCGCGCTGTTGTGGGATGGCATCCGCGAGGACACGATCTTCGTGCCGATCTCCTTCGGGCCGGCGCAGAAGATGGCCGAGGAACTCGGCACGCCGTTTTATGAGTCGGTCAACACGTTGTTGGACGACCGGTACTTCGATAATTTGTCCGGTCAGCAGGCATTCAAGTGTTTCGCTTGCCGGGTGCAGAAGGTCTAGCGAATTGCGCTGATGATTCGTAAAGCCGATTTCCTTGCCCTCCATCCCGGCGTCTATTTTCTCGATGTAACCGATGTCCCCACGCTGAACGTGTATCTCACGGACGGAGGAAGGCTGGGTCCGCTCGAAGCCTTGATCAGCGTGGAAAAAGCGGGCGAGGGCAACATGAACTGCACGGTGCGGATCCGCACCTCGTCGGGCAGTTTTATCCTCAAGCAGTCGCGTCCCTGGCTGGAGAAATATCCGCAGATTTCCGCACCGTTCGACCGGGCATTGATCGAAGCACGTTTTTATCACCTCATCTCTGCAACAGAGGCGGTGGCAAGCCGGATGCCCCGGCTGCTGTGGGCGGACGAGCAGGCGCACACCCTGGCCCTCGAAGACCTCGGCCCGGCGAGCGATTTCTTCCCGCTCTACGCGCGTCAGATCGCGCTGTCCGATACCATTCTCTCCGCCTTGGTGAATTATCTCGCCGCCCTGCACCGACTGGCACCGGAACGGGGCGAGGATCGCAAACGATTCACGAACCACGAAATGCGGGTGCTCAATCACGAGCACATGTTTGCATTGCCGCTACGCGAGCCGAATGGCCTCGATCTCGACGCTCACACGGGGACACCGGGCCTGACCGCGGTCGCTGCTTCGCTGAAGGCTGATGCCGCTTATGGGCAAGCGGTGGCTGCGTTGGGCGAGCGGTATCTGCACGGAGAGGGCGAAAATTTGTTGCACGGTGATTTTTTCCCCGGCAGCTTTCTGCGAACCGCAGCGGGTGTAAGGATCATCGACCCAGAATTCTGCTTTTGCGGTGACGCGGAGTTGGACCTGGGTGTTCTGGCCGCACATCTGTTGCTGGCCGGTGAACCTACCGACCGCGTGGAGAGCATCTTATCTCTCTACCACGCGGCGGGCGGCGGTTTTTCTTCTGCGTTGGTCCGGCAGTACGCCGGGGTCGAGATTATGCGCCGATTGATCGGCGTGGCGCAGATCCCGACTCTCAAAGCCGGCCTTGCGCGCAAGACGGATTTGCTGGCGTTGAGCCGGCAACTGCTGCTGGCACCGGAGCAATCGTTCTCCGTTTAACGCGGCTGTTCAACAGCAACTGTCGGCATCGCAGCAATTACTGGCCCCGGTGGTTACAGTGTAATCCTGGCCCTTCGTCTCTTTCGGGTGGCGCAGGGCAGCAGCGCGCGGTCGGTCGAATGGTTTCGCTTGCTCCAGCGGAACCGTCTCACGAGGTTCGACGAAGTCGAATTGTTCCGTGTACGGCGCCTTGCGGTACAGATTGTAGGTCTTGTCGCACACCGCGTACCGGCGTCCGCGCTCCATCCGGTGGCCGTCATCGTCGAGCACCTCCTTGAAAGGCCCCTTGTACACGACCGCCTGATTGCGTTCCAAACACGGCCCCTGCTTGCCCTTGAACGCCTCGATAGTCACCGAGCGGAACTCGATTCCCTCGACCGTTTGCCAAGGGTCCACGTCGCGCTTGAGAACTTGAATCCCATAGAATCCCGCCTGCTCGAACGCTTCAAGGAAGCCGTCTTCGGTCAACGCTCCCGAGATGCAGCCGCTCCAGAGTTCCGGGTCGTCTTGCAGGTGCGCCGGGCTGGCTTCGTCGCTGACGATGTCGGAAATCACCGCGCGACCACCGACTCGGAGCACACGGAAAATCTCCTCGAAAAGCCGTGGCTTGGATCGGGAATCCACGAGGTTGAGCACGCAATTGCTCACCACCACGTCCACGGATTCATCCGCGACGAGCGGGTGTTTGAGCCGCAGTTCGGCGGCGAGTTCATCCGCCTTGAGGAACGAGGCGGCGTCGGTGATGGGTCGCTCGCGCAGGACGGAGTCGAAGCGTTCCAGGTCAAGACCGAGGTCCTGGATGCGCCCTTTGCGGAATTCCACGTTACCGTAGCCGATCCGCTCCGCGACCACCGGCGCGTTGCGCCGGGCCACGTCGAGCATCTCATCGGTCATGTCCACTCCGATGACCTTGCCCTGCGCGCCCACGACCTGCGCTGCAATGAAGCAGATTTTTCCCGTGCCGCTGCCCAAGTCCAGGACGGTCTCACCGGAGCACAGGTATTGGCTCGGATCGCCACAGCCGTAATCGCGCTCGATCACCTCTTGGGGGATGACCCTCAGATACTGCGGGTCGTATTCGACCGGGCAGCACAAGGCAGCCTCACGGGCCTGTGCGCCGCTGGCGTAACGTTCTTTGACGGCGGACTCCGGATTGATGGTCGTGTGCATGAGATTGGGGCATCTGCCGATGGAATCCGCTCGGATGCCAGGAAATCGATTGGCTTCCCTCGTCGGGAGACCCATAGTACCACCGGTAGCACCTGCCGCCAAGCCACCATGAGAAAAAGCCTGCTTGCTCTGCTGCTTAGCCTTGCTTTGGTTTCGGTTTCCCGCGCGGAGGATGCCTGGACCGAGGATTACAATCGCCTGCTGGCAAAATACGTGACGCCGAGCGGGGTGAAATACGCCGTGTGGCATGACAATGCCGCCGACCGGGCCTCGCTTGCGAAAGTAGTCGATGCCATCGCCAAAGAAAAACCCACCGGCGGCAAAGACGAAAAACTCGCTTTCTACATCAACGCTTACAACGCCAACATCCTGGCAGGAGTGCTCGACCGGTATCCCATCAAGACGATCCGCGACATCGCCCCGCTCTTTGGCTTTTTCACACAGGATCGCATCACGGTGGCGGGCGACAAGATGAGCTTCAACCATCTGGAAAAAGACATCATCCACGGCTTCGGCGAGCCGAGGATGCATTTCGTGCTTAACTGCGCGAGCGCGAGCTGCCCGCCGCTGCTCGACAAGGCATTCGCGGCCGAAACCCTTAAAGTGGAGATGGACCGGGCGGCGACTGCCTTTCTCAACGACAACCCGCGCGGGATCGAGGTGAGCGACGGAGGCAAGAAGGTCGAGGTCTCGAAAATCTTCGACTGGTATGCCGGTGACTTTCAGGCTTCGGGGGGGGTGGTCGCCTTCATCGACAAGTACCGCCAGCCACCGTTGCGGGGCGACACCAAACTTTCTTTTCAGGATTACAACTGGAGCCTCAATGCCGCCGACTGACCTCGCTTCCCCGGCGGCCCTTCCGGTCGCTCCCATCGATCCTTGCATTGGCCTGCCGACGCATCCCGGCAAGTGGCGTGCCCGCTGGCAGGCGTTCCGGCATCCTATCGCGGGCGAGAAGGCCGAGTTGCTGCGTAGCCGCTGGGCGTTGTTGCCGCCCGAGCTGAAGACACCCAACCAGATCAGTGGGCGGCACCTGACCCACTGCGGATTCACGACGGGCGCGAGCTATTGCTCGTTTCATTGCACGCATTGCTACCTGCCCAAGAACGCCAATCAGGTGCCGATGCCTTCGCTGGCTCAGATGAAGGAGCAGATCGACGCCAACCGTCGGTTCCAGGGGCCGGGCGGCGGCTTGCAACTCACCGGCGGCGACGTGGCCGACGCCTACTGGCGCAGCGGGCGGCAGGACGAACTCGTCGAGATCGTCCGTTACGCGATCAAGACGGGCCTCGTCCCGATGCTCATGACCCATGGGCAAACGCTCATTGAGCATCCGGAATTTCTGGAAAAGCTTATGGTCGAAGGTGGCTTGCGACAGGTGGCCGTCCACATCGACATGACCCAGGCCGGGCGGCATGGTTATCCCATTGGCCGGGTCAAGAGCGAGGCCGATCTGCACCCGGTCCGCGAGGCTTTCACGAAACTCGGCCTGGACCTGCGCGCAAAAACCGGGCTGCCGTTGGAGTTCGCCCATAATTGCACCGTGACGGGTCGCAACGTGGAGTTCGTGCCGGAGATCGTCCGCTGGGCCTTGGAAAGACCCGAACGCACCTACCTTTGGCGGCTCTTTTCCTTCCAGCCGGAAGCCGACACCGGGCGTACTTATTTTTCTGCAACCCCGGCGACTCCCACCGCCGCTTGGCAAAAACTCTGCGAGGGCACGGGGCTGCCGCTGGAACGGGAATTTTCTATTTTTGGCCACCCCGACTGCAACTCGTGGACGCCGTTGCTCGTTTCGCGGCGGTCAGGGCGTTTCATCGTGTTTCCGCCGCAGGATGCGCGCACGAAACAGCTTTACGAGGAGTTGCTCGCCAGGGTGGGCGGCGTTTCCTTCGTGTCTGACGACGCGCGTACAACGCCCTTCCGGTTGCTCGGGATTTTGTTCCAAAATCCGCTGCTCATCGTTCGACTGCTCGCGCATCTTTCCTGGCTTCTGCTCACGGGAAGAATCCCCGCCGAGTTCATCGGCGCGCTTGCGGCGGGGAAAGCGCACACGGTCGGCTTCGGCATCCACAACTTCATGGACGCCGTCCAAGTCGCGGACGCGCCAAACAACCGGACGATCCAATCCCGGCTGGATTCCTGCGTGTTTAAGGGTGCGGTCAAGAACCGGCAAAGCGGAGAATGGGAAGCTGTTCCCATGTGCGCCATGAACCAGCAACGCTGGGGCGATGTTTACGAAGAGCGTTTGCAAGACCCGCTCTTGGCTCGCGAGGCGCAAGCGACAAGCCCGGCGTCGGCGGATCGACCCGAGTCAATCCTGGAAACACGGTAGGACCTTGCGACGGGTGATCCGCCAAGCCCTCTCTGCGACGGCAACCTTGTCGGTATGGTAGCGCGCTTCACCTCGATGGTTGTCTCGGCGGTAACCGGTCCACGTGTGACCGCAGGTCCTCCGGAGCCATCCGACAAGGCGGAAGCCACGATCAGTATCATCGTGCCATGCTGGCGGGGTGACGCCGTGCCGCCTTCCCTTGCAACACGCTGGCTGGAGTACCCGGGCGTCTGCGAAATCATCGTGGCAACCGCCGATAAGGAGATGGCGACACAAGACGGATTGCCCGGGTTGCGCACGATCCACTGTACCCGTCACGGCCGGGGGAACCAGATGAACGAGGCGGCCCGCACGACGACGGGCGATATCCTGCTGTTTCACCACGCGGATACGGAGTTGGCCGCAACGCATCTGCACAGCTTGCAAATTGCGATGGCGGCTGATTCGACGCTCGGCGGCGGTGCATTCCGACGCCAGTTCGATGAGCGCCACCCGCACCTCCGTTGGCTCGAACCCTGGGAAGCACTCCGCTGCCGCCGCTTTGGTCCGCTTTTCGGCGATCAATCCATCTTCGTACGGCGAACGGTATTCGAGGCACTTGGTGGGTTCGCTGACTTCCCGTTAATGGAAGACGTGGATTTTTCCTGTCGGCTGCGGCGTCATCAAAGGATTGCCTTGCTGGAACCAGCAATCCGATCTTCCACGCGCAAGCATTTCCAGCAAGGACGTTGGCGGACAACGTTTACCAATGCTTTTTTTCTCTTACTTTTCGTTTGTGGAATGTCTCCGTCTCGCTTGCACGCTCTGTATTATCGTCACACCGCAGCGATTGATTGACTGCCTGTTCAAAAAGACCAGGCGCTGCACACCTGACGTTGGCCGATGGAACGTTCGAGGGGGTGATCTTGCCGGTGAGTCCGCAGCACGAAAATTCTCATGCGCCAACGCAGGCAGTTGGCGGTGCGAAGAAGCTCACCGGCAAGACTTGCCCGAAGGTGCGGATGGAAGCGGGCCGGCACGCAGGTCCGACGTCCGTGGTCGCCTTTGCACCTCTCGCAGGCCACGGGTGCTGTCGCCATGTGGAGGTGTTTTACTCCATCAAAAGGTCGCGACAATCTTTAGCCTTCTGCACATCCCATGGATCGCTCCATCCTGCCCATTGACATCCTGGCGGCGCTGCGTGCTGCTACGGGCGGAGCGCATCGTCAGCTTGAAGCCTCGGTCGAGGTCGCCGTGGCGCGGCGCTTGGGCTGTAACACTCGGCTCGCTCCACAGGCTCGGCAGCGGAACTGTTGGTGGCCGCAGATATCCTTGCCGTTTTTCACGATTCACTCGCTGCCGCACGCCGTGCAGCGCGGGGCGGCTTGCATGGCCAGGGAAGATGTTTTTGCCATCGTGCATCCTCACCGATGATCCCGTCTTTGGCAGTTAGCTGTTAGCCACTACCCGCGCGACCAGTACGGCGGAAGCGGCGTGGGACTGGCTATCGTCAAGAACGTGGTCGAGCGGCACGGCGGGCGCGTGTGGGTCGAGTCGGAGCTTGGCCAAGGAACGACTTTCCATTTCACCCTGCGCTGATCCATGCCGGGCTGGAGTTCCTGGATGGATTGCAGGCGCTGGGTGGCAAGCTGGTGTTCCCAACGGTCATGCTCACCGGCACCGGCAGCGAGATGGTGGCGGTGGACGCCATGAAGGCTGGCGCGCAGGATTACCAGATGAAGAACCGCCTCCAGCCCGAGGCACTGCACCGCGCCCTCCACGCCGCCGTTTACAAAGCCACCGCCGACCGGCTGCTGGCCCGGCAGCACGTCGAACTCGGTCGGAGGAAACTTTTCGGTTGATCCGTCCGAGGATCATCAGGACAGTGCCCGGGTACTCAACGCGTTGATGCGCCGCCGGGGCTACCGGGTCTTCCACGCGGCCACGGCTGCGGAGGCCACGGCCCTCTACCAGAGCGAGCCGGTCGATGTGATCGTCAGCGACCTGGGGTTGCCGGATAGCAGCGGCCTGGACCTGATCCGCGACCTGCAGACCATTCACTTCGCGCTAAGCATCATCCTGAGCGGCCACGGGGAAGCGGAAGCGGTTGTCAGCAGTTTGGAGGCAGGCGTCCAGGAACATCTCACCAAGCCTGTCGATTGGTCCCGCCTTGGAGACGGCGCTCCAGCGGGTGCTACAGCGTCCAGCGTGACTGGCAACCATCGGCTCTGCGCCGATATGAGGTGGATCGCCTTGGGCCCCGGGGGCGGCATCCCGGCCTCAGACGGCTGGCCCGGCGGCCTCGGCCTGCTGTGCCCAGCGGCCCGCCAGCACGCCGCAGACGAGCAGTTGCAGCGGGTGGTAAATCATGATGGGCAACAAGATCAGGCTGATGCCCGCGTGGCCGCTGAAGATAAGCTGCGCCATCGGCACGCCGGACGCCAGCGTCTTTTTGGAACCGCAGAACACCGCCGCCGCCCGGTCCGCCGGGCTGAAGCCGCAGGCATTGCTGACGGCCTGCGTGCCGAGCAGCACAATGAAAAAAATCAAAGTGACTCCGATGAGGGTGGTCATCACGGGCAGAAAGCCGCTGTGGGACCACACGCCGGTCACGAAGGACTCGCAGAACGACGTGTAAACCAGCAGCAGGATCGTGCCGCGGTCTACCTTGCTGACCAGCGCCTTGTTGCGCCGGGCCCACTCGCCCAGCAGCGGGCGGCTGAGTTGACCCAGGGTCAGCGGCAGCACCAGCCACAGCAACAAATCCACGATCACGCTGCCCATCGGCATGGCGTTGGCCGCGCCGGAAGTGCTGAGCAGCCAGCCGAGCCACAGCGGCGTCAGGAAAACGCCGATCAGGCTGGACAGCGTCGCGTTGAAGACCGCCACGGGCACGTTGCCGCGTGCGGCGGCGGTCATCGCCACCGAGGAGGAAACCGTCGAGGGCAGCGCGCACAGGAAGAAAAAGCCGATGTGCAAGTCCGGCGGCAGCCACCTGCCCGCCACGAACAGCAGCGCGATGCCCAGCAACGGGAAAAACAGGAACGTGCATCCCTGCACCACCAGGTGGATCGGCCAGCGCAGCGTACCCGCCCGCATCGCGTCGAACGAGATGCTGACCCCGTGCAGGAAGAACAACAGCGCCACGCCCAGTTTGGTGAGCAGTTCGGGGTGCAGCATCCCTCCGTGCGCCCCTGGTCCCGGCAGCAACGCCGCCAAGCCGACGGCGGCCACCATTCCAACCATGAACCAATCGACCGTGAATTTTCGGGTGGTGGTCATTTCAACTTTCCGCGCACGGACCATTGTATCCGCGATTCAGCAGCGCAACATCCTCTATCCATCTCTCATGAAAATCGCCGTTCTCGGTCTCGGTATCATCGGCAGCGCCTGGGCCACCAACCTGATCGCCGACGGCCATCAGGTGCGTTGCTGGAACCGCACGCCCAAAGACTTTCCGCACTTCTGCGCCTCCCTGACGGAAGCCGTCGAGGACGCAGAGGTCATCTTCCTGGTCGTGGCGGACCCGCCCGCCGTGCAATCCGTGCTCGACGGCATCCTGCCCAGGCTCCACACCGGCCAGACCCTCATCCAGTGCAGCACGATTTCCGCCCACTGGACGTTGCAGTTCGCCGGTCAGGTGGAGAAGACCGGCGCGGCGTTCCTGGAAGCGCCGTTCACGGGCAGCAAGCTCGCCGCGCAGGACCGCAAGACCGTGTACTACGTCGGCGGCGAGCCGGACCTCATCGCCAGGGCGCGCCCCATCCTGGAACCGATCTCCGGCGCGATCCTGCACATCGGCCCGCTCGGCACGGCGTCCTCGCTGAAGCTGGCCATGAACATGAACATCGCGGGCATCGCCCAGACGCTCTGCGAGAGCCTGAGCCTGTGCCGGGCCGCAGGCGTGAGCGACGACGTGTACTTCGAGGCCCTGGCCCGCAACGTGGCGCACTCCCCCCTGGCGGACCTCAAGCAGCCTAAGCTGCGGCAGGCGGATTACAGCCCGCAGTTCTCGCTCAAGCACATGGGCAAGGATCTCCGGCTCGCCCTGGAAACCGCCGCCGAATTTTCCCTCTCCCTGGGACAGACCGAACACCTGAAAGCTTCCTACGACCGCGGGATCGAAGCCGGGTGGAAAGAGGACGACTTCATCGGCCTGATCCGGCTGCTGGAAAAACGGTGACGCCCGGCGCTTGACGAACGGCCTGCCGGGGCATCCTTTATTGTGGCACCCGGCCAGCTTCCCCCCTTTTGACGGAGCAAACGTTCTATGAATCCATTTTCTTCGGTCCTCTTCGGTCGTGGCACGCTGCCGGTGATCCTGCCGGACGATTGCCAGGCAACGGTGATCGAGAAGCCGCGGATGCCGGTCATGCCCGACCCGGCGGTGATGGTGACGGCGGCGTTTGCCTCGCCCGTGGACAGCCGGCCGCTGGCCGCACTAGCCCAAGGGGCGCGCTCCGCCTGCATCCTCATCTGCGACATCACGCGGCCCGTGCCCAACGGGCTGATCCTGCCGCCGCTCATCCGGACGCTGCTGGCGTCGGGGATTCCCGCCGAGCGCATCACCGTGCTGGTGGCGACCGGATTGCACGGTCCGAACGTCGGCGACCAACTCCGCGAACTCGTGGGCAGCGACTGGGTGCAGCGAACCGTGCGCGTAGAGAACCATGATGCCGAGGATGACGCCGCCCATGTGGAGGTGGGTGTCACCAGCCGGAGAACGCGCGTGAAGCTCGACCGCCGGTTCGTGGACGCGGAACTCAAGATTGCCACCGGCCTGGTGGAGCCTCACTTCATGGCGGGATATTCCGGCGGGCGCAAGGTGATCGCCCCTGGCGTGGCGCATGCCTCGACCATCCGCACGTTCCACCACACGCGTTTCATGGAGGACAGGGCGGCGCGCAACTGCAACCTTGACGGCAACCCCCTGCACGGGGATCAGCTCGAAATCATGGGGATGATCGGGGCTGCCTACGCTGTCAACACCTGCCTGGACCCCGAGCGTCACCTGGCTTTCGTCAACTTCGGCGAGATCGTGGCCAGTCACCGCGAAACGGTGGCGTTCATGCGACAGTACGCCGAGATTCCGCTGACGCAGGATTTCCGCTGCGTCATCACCTGCGCGGCGGGCTACCCGCTCGACCAGTCCTATTACCAGACGGTCAAGGGCATGATCGCGCCCCTGGGTTTGCTGGAAAAGGGCGGCAGCCTCCTGATCGCCGCCGAGTGCGCGGGCGGTTTCGGTTCCGAGGCGTTCCGTCAGGCGCAGGCGCTGCTGGTGGACGAGGGCATCAACGGTTTCCTGCGGGCGGCGCGCAGCCGGGATTTCGCCAATACGGACGAATGGCAGACGGTCAAGCTCATCGAAGCGTTGCGCGACTACCGGGTGCATCTTTACGCCCCGGGCCTGAACGAAGCCCAACGTCGCCTGACGGCGGTGACGTGCCACGATGACTGGTCGGCGGCCATCGCGGCCGTCCTCGCGGAGACAGGCAGCCGAGACGTGGCCGTAATCCCGGAGGGGCCTTACGTGATCCCTTCTTATCGGGTGGCCGCGTAGCGGTCCGTCTCAAGCTACGGCCGGGCCAGAGGCCCGATCCTACCTCGTTTTGGATCAGTTCAACCGGTCGTAGCCAGGGAGCGTCAGAAACTCGACGAATTGCTCGTCCGTCGTGATCTTGTCGAACAACTCGCTCGCTTCCGTGAAACGTCCCTTGCCGTAACGCTCGGCCCCGACGCTGCCTTTCACTTTCTCCAACTCCTCCTGGAGCACCTGGCGGAACATCGGCACGTCTACCTTGCGGCCGTCGTCCAGCTTGCCCTGCGCGGAGCGAATCCACTGCCAAAGTTGGGCGCGCGAGATCTCCGCCGTCGCGGCATCTTCCATCAGGTTGAAGATCGGCACCGCCCCGCTGCCGCGCAGCCAGGCTTCGAGGTACTGCACGCCGACACTCACGTTCGTGCGGACACCCGCCTCCGTGATCGGCGCACGCGGGCCGAAGTCCAGCAAATCCTCGGCGCTGATCTGCGTGTCCTGCTGCTTGCCGGAAGCGATCTGGTTGGGCGTCGCCATGATGGCATCGAACGCCTCGGTGGCCAACTGCACCATGCCGGGATGCGCCACCCAGGTGCCGTCGTGGCCGTCCGTCGCCTCGCGCTCCTTGTCCGCGCGCACTTTGGCGAAGGCCTCGTCGTTCGCCTTCGGGTCGTTCTTGACCGGGATCTGTGCCGCCATGCCGCCCATCGCGAACGCGCCGCGGCGGTGGCAGGTCTTGATGCACAGCAGCGAATACGAGCGCATGAAGTGCGTCGTCATCGTGATCTGCGAGCGGTCGGCCAGCAGGAAGTCGGCGTCCTTGGCGAACTTCTTGATGCACGAGAAGATGTAGTCCCAGCGCCCGCAGTTGAGCCCGGCGGAATGTTCCCGCAGCTCGTAGAGGATCTCGTCCATCTCGAACGCGGCCAGGATGGTCTCGATCAGCACCGTGGCCTTGATCGTCCCCTGCGGGAGCCCCAGTTCGTTCTGCGCGAGGACGAAGGCGTCGTTCCACAGCCGCGCCTCCCGGTGCGACTCCATCTTGGGCAGGTAGAAATAGGGGCCCGAGCCGCGCGCGAGCAGTTCCTTGGCGTTGTGGAAGAAGTAGAGGCCGAAATCGAACAGTCCGCCGGACACGGGCTGGCCGTCCACGACGAAATGTTTCTCCAGCAGGTGCCAGCCGCGCGGGCGGACGAAGAGGGCGGCCGTCTTCTCCTTGAGCGTGTACTGCCTGCCGTCCGGGTTGGCGAACGAGATGGTGCGCCGAATGGCGTCGCGCAGGTTGATCTGCCCGTCGAGCATGTTGGCCCAGGTCGGCGCGTTGGCATCCTCGAAGTCGGTCATGAACACGCGCGCGCCGGAGTTCATCGCGTTGATGACCATCTTGCGGTCCGTCGGTCCGGTGATTTCCACGCGGCGGTCCTGGATGTCGGCGGGCGTGGGCGCGACGGTCCAATCGCCGTCGCGGATGCTCTGGGTTTCCGGCAGGAAGCCGGGCCGTTCGCCGCGGTCTAGCGCCGCCTGGCGCTCTCGGCGGCGGGCGAGGAGGGCATCGCGCTGGTGGCCGAACTGCCGGTGGAGATCGGCGACGAAGGTCATCGCCTGCGGGGTGAGAATTTCGGCCTGGGCAGCCGTGACGGGGCCGCGGACCTCGACACCTTCGGGGGTGGAGAGTTGAACCGAGGAGGGATTCATAAGGGAGGGAAGTTTAGGTTGACGGGGCAGGGGGGGGACGGCGGCATATCCGCCGCCGCTGCCCATCCGGTTCTACCTGCCGCCCGGCA
>CALMAQ010000188.1 GCA_937859745.1 uncultured Verrucomicrobiota bacterium
ACGTGTCGCAGGCGCTGGCGGCCTCGCGCGACCGCGCCTGGGGCGCGGCGGCGGCGGAGTGCTGGGCGTTCGCGGCGGCGGCCAGGAAGCGCGGCCTGTGCGGGCCGGGCCGGAGCGGCGGCCGGGTGGATGAATGATCCCGCCGCGCCGGGAGCCGGCGCGCGGTGGCTTGCCAAGGTTCTACCGGGGACACCGGAGCCGGCAGGAAAGCTCGTTGCGCCGCCCTCGGCAGGGAGACGGGTCCGCTGCACCTGTTCCCCGCGAGCCTGCCCACAGCAAAATCAGCGCTCCAGTCATCCTTGCCAGGAGGATCAACAAGCGGCGCGAGATGCCCGGCACCATGCGCTTCCCGCCATCTGACGGCCTATGATTTTGCAACGGAGGCGATCGGCCGGATGAGACGTGGCGCTCCGGGGCGACCCTGACCCGCGCGACGTGGTGCAAAAAAAGACAAACGCGCTCTTGAACTCCGCCGTCCGTTTTGCTTGCATTAAGCGCATTGCCCCCCAGGTAGCGTTAGCAGTTCCGCCGACCCTTCCGGGCGTCATTCAACCCCTCGCAGCCCCCTGATCCTATGATCCCATCCCTCCTCACCTGTATTCATACCCCGCGACCGCTCGCCGGAACGCGGCTGCTCGACCGCTGCTTGCGGCGGTTGCCGCTGGCCTTGGCCGGTGCCGTCGTCGCTGGAACGCTGGCCAACGCCCAGACGCTCGAAGCGCAGACGCGCATCCTCTTCGTCGGCAACAGCTTCACCTTCGGCGAGTACTCCGAATCCAAGTATTACATGAGCGCGTCCATCACGGACGAGAACGGCACCGGCTACGGCGGGGTGCCCGCCATTTTCAAGGAGTTCAGCATCGAAGCAGGCCTCAACTTCGACGTGCACGAGGAAACCGCCCCCGGCCGGTCCTTCGGCTACCATCTCGCCAACAAATCGGCGATCATCGGCCGGGCAAACGCCTGGGACGTGGTCGTCCTGCAAGGGCTCAGCACCGAGCCGACCATCCAGGCGGCCAGCCCCACCCCGAGCGACACCACCGGCAACCGGCCGACGTTCATCGCCAACGCCCAAGCGCTCGAACAGTTGGTCCACGGCGGCAACCCCGCCGCCCAGGTGTACCTCTACGAAACCTGGGCGCGGGCGAACCTCACCTATCCCACGGGCACGCCCTACTTCGGGGAGTCCATTTTCATCATGGGCGAGGAACTCCACGACGGCTACTACGCGGCCTACGCGAACGACCTCGCCAACTTCGCGGGCGTCGTGCCCTGCGGCGATGCCTGGCAGCGCGCGTGGAACGACGGCCTGGCCGTCGTGGACCCCTACACCGGTTACAACCCGGCCACGATCATCAACCTGTGGGGCTACGACTACTACCACGCCAGCGACCGCGGCTATTACCTCAACGCCCTGATGCTCTTCAGCAAGATCACCGGCGTGGACCCCCGGACCCTCGGCGCGACGGAGATCGCGGCCTCCTCCATCGGCATCAGCGCGACGGACGCCGTCACGTTGCAGAACCTCGCCGCCACGCAGCTCGCGCGCACCCCGTTCACCTACAGCGAGGTGCCGCTCGGAAACGTGGCCAACAGCACCTACTACCTGTCGTTCCCCGATAACAGCACGCCCTTCGGAGAGTACAGCTACCTCGCCGACAACCGCTACATCTTCTTCTACGGCTGGAACACCTACGAGTTCCTGTCGGACGCGAACGATGGGCAGGACGGGATTTTCGCCTACGACTTCGGCACCAACAACAACCCGGACGCGAGCATCGGCGAGTTCTACACCAGCTCGAAGGTCTGGCCGTACGTGTACAGCTACAAGCTCAACAACTGGCTGTACTACTTCACGGGCACCAACAGCCCGCGCCAGTTCGCCGAGTTCAACACCACGGGCGGACCGGTCCAGTACGTGAGCTACTAAAGGCGCATCCTCCAGGCGGGGCCGGGCCACCGGCCCGGCCGTGGCCTTTCACGACACGGGCCGCTCAGCCGGAAATTTTCCGGGCGGGCGGCCCGTGTTGCGTTTTGACGGGGTCCGACGGTCATGAGCCGCACCGGGCCGATGCTTGCCGGGCAGTTCGCAGAGTCATTTGCGGCCGTATCGCTTTCGAGAGCGCCAAAGGCGCGACCCAATGCGAACGCATCCTGACACCTGTCCGAGAAGCCACCGGTTCCGGCACCGGCAATGCTTGTTTGATCGGGTGAAGTCTCGCGTCTGGCGAAATCTTCGCAAATGGCGTTATCGTTGTGTCTCACGAACTCGTCTCGCTAGCTGAGTTTGAGACGGTGATTTGCGAGACGAGTTTTTGAGACGGCAAATTCCTTGGCAGTGCCGATGGTGTGTCGCTTAGGACGATCTACCCCGAAAACCCAGTGTTTTGTGAGACTTCAAAGCACCGAGCGCAAATGGAGATTGCTTCCAACTTCGTGAGCCACTTGCAAAAGGGATTTCAACAACCAAGGCATCGGAGTAAAAGAAGTTTGTGCCGACTGAACCACTCTCTTCTCCTGCTACCGTTCCCAAGTGGAAGCGGACACGCTTCTGGATCAAAACGCTCGGTTGGATCATCCTGGTGCCACTCCTCTTGGTGGTTGCATGGTTGGTTCTCGTCATTGTCGATGAGGTGCGTTGGAGCAGGCACCTTAAACCTGTGCCACCACGCCCCAACGTCGTGGCAACCTACGATGCAACGACAGGCGCGCGCATCAACGATGCTTTCATCAGTGGCTTAACCTTTCCATCAAGCATCGCGGTTTCAGGCGACACTCTCTACGTCGTCCAAGCCGCTGGGAACAAACTACCACCCGGACGATATGATTTTGGTTCGGTAGGCAAGTACGACGCAAAAACGGGTGCAGCCATCAATCCCGCCTTTATCAGCAGCGGACTCATCAACCCGCAGGGCTTGGTGCTCTCTGGCACCAGCCTCTTTATTAACAACGACGGCATCAGCAAAGTAGCTGCATACAGATTAGATTCAGGCGCGCTCATCAACGATGCTTTCATCGACAACTCCTTCTCGGCAGCAGGCAGACAGAACGCGAACTTGAAACTGGCTGGGATCGCGGCTTCATCCGACAAACTCTACGTCTCAGATGTGTGGCGCGGCGTGGTACATAAATACTACCCAAACGCCGGAGCAGAGATCAACCATATGGAAGTTTGCACCGGAGCTGTCGCCGAGTATGACGCTGCCACCGGCGCGGTCATTGACCACTCACTGCTCGGCAAGTTGGATTGTCCTGGGAGCTTGGTGTACGCGGACGATCTTCTCTACGTCGTCACCAATGACAAAGGAATACTGGGAAAATACGAAGCCACGACGGGTAAACCCATCAACGCTTCGTTTATCCGTGGGCTGCACCAAGTAACATGCATGGCTGTGGGCGGCGGCAACATTTACATGCTGAACAACGAAGCGGGGACTGTTGGCAAGTACAACGCACTGACAGGTGCAGTCATCAGCACCCCCCTCATCAAAGGATTGGTCAATCCGGTTGGCATGGCCGTCTCGGGCAATACCATCTATCTCATAGCACACGCCGACGACGCACATCCCGTACAAAAGTGAAAAGCGCGTCCCGCCCTCCACAGGAAGATCGTGAGAGTCTCAAAAAACAGAAGAGGTTGTGTGAAAACGCTGGCTCGGTGGTTCGTTCAGGCGAGCAGACCAGCCGG
>CALMAQ010000189.1 GCA_937859745.1 uncultured Verrucomicrobiota bacterium
GCCCCGCCCCCGCCCCTGGCCGCCGCGACGGCCGGGCCGCCGCGCTGGCGGCTGACCCCGGCGCGAGTCAACCTGGCGCTGCTGTTCCTGGGCGGGCTGCTGACGCTGCTCTTCTTCAAGGGCGCGTGCGACCAGAACCTCAAGCGCATGGCCACGTACCTGGCCGGGTCGGCCGTGACGTCGGCCCTCTACTGGCTCGCGGCGTTCCTGGTCGTCAAGGCGCCGCCCGCGCGCTCGACGCTCTGGCTGGCGCTGGGCTTCGGCCTGCTGTTCCGCGCCGCCCCGCTGACCACGGACACCTATCTTTCCACCGACCTGTACCGCTACGTCTGGGACGGCCGCGTGCAGGCGCACGGGATCAACCCCTACCGCTACGTCCCGGGCGACCACCACCTCTTCTTCCTGCGCGACGGGCAGATCTACCCCCACATCAACCGCGCCGTCTACGCCAAGACCGTCTACCCGCCCGGCGCGCAGATGGTGTTCCTGCTCACGACGCGGATCAGCGAGAGCATCACCTGGATGCGCCTGACGATGGTGCTGGCGGAGGCCGTCGCGGTCTGGTTCCTGGTCCGGCTGCTGGCCCTGTACGGGTTCCCCGCGCAGTGGGCGCTGCTCTACGCCTGGAACCCGCTGTGCGTGAACGAGTTCTCGGGCGGCGGCCACCAGGACGCGCTGATGCTGGCGTGCTGCGCGTGGGCGTTGTGGGAGCACCGGCGCGGCCGGGAACTGCGGACGGGCGTGGCGCTCGGGGCCGCGACCCTGATGAAGCTCTTCCCCATCCTCCTCTTTCCCGCGCTCTACCGGCGGTTCCGCTGGGGCTGGCGGATGCCGCTGGCCTGCGCCGCGGCGGTCGCCGCGGGCTACCTGCCCTACATCTTCACCTACAGCTTCAAGGGCGCGCTGGGCTTCCTGCCGATGTACACCTCCGAGGAGGGGCTCCAGAGCGGTGAGCGGTTCTATTTCCTGACCCTGCTGCCCACGGGCCTGCTGCACAAGGTCGGTCTGACGGCGTACCCCGTGTTCGTCCCGCTGGCGGCGCTGGCGTTCGCGCTCGCGGGAGCCTGGGCCTTGTGGGGGCGCGACGCGGACCGCCGCAGCGCCGTGCGCCGGGGGGCGTTCCTGGCGGCGCTGTTCGTGGCCGTGCTCTCGCCCGCCATCGACTGGTACTGCACCTGGCTGGTCCTGTTCCTGCCGCTGCTGCCGGAGGCCTGGGCGCTGTATTGGATCGCCGGGACCGCGCCCGTGCTGTATTTTAATTGGTGGCACGGCGACCCGGACGATGTTTTCCTGCAAAACTCGCTCATTTTCCTGCCCGCGATTTTGCTGTGGACGATCCCGGCGGCATTGCGCTGGTATCGGGGGCGGGCAACCGCCACACAGACCGTTCCTTTCCTATGAAACTCCCCGGCCCGACGACACGATCTTCCCCGCGCCACGCACTCCTGGTGCTGGCGGCGGCTTGCCTGCTGCTCGGCGGCTGCGAGGGAATCCGCGAGGACTACAACAAGTTCTCGGCCCCCGACGAGGACCCCTCGCTGCACTTCAACCAGGCCAGCCGCGGTTTCATCCACAGTCCCTACGCCCCCGAGGAGGGCCTGGTGGACGTGCGGCGTTTCGCCCCGGGCGACGAGGTGATGTGCCCCTACACCCACCGCCTCTTCATCGTGCCCGCGCGCGATGTGCTCACCGGCATCCCGCTGCGTTACAGCTACCCCAACGAATCATGAGCCCCGTTCCCCGCCGACTTTTCGCCCTGTGCGGCGGCGCGCTGCTGCTCGCCGCGCCCGCCCTCCGCGCGCAGGACCCGCCCAACGCGCCGCACAGCCTCTGGGACGTGTACACGCGCTACCTCAAGCCCGCCAAGTACGTGGACCTCACCCACACCATCACGCCGTCGATCCCGGTCTGGGCCGGGTTCGCGCCGTCGAAGTTCGGGCGCACGGTCAACCCCAAGACGGGCAAGCCCTACGAGTACCAGGCCGACAACTTCGAGGCCAGCGCCTACACGCTTTCCACCGACCAGTTGGGCACGCAGCTGGACCCGCCCGCGCACTGGAACCCGGACTACCCCGCCATCGACGAGCTGCCGCCTACCTTCGCCGTGCGTCCGCTGGTGGTCATTTCCATCGTGGACAAGGTGCAAAAGGACCCCGGCTACCAGATGACCGTGGCCGACATCGAAAGCTGGGAGCGCGAGCACGGCCCCATCCCCGAGGGCAGCGTGGTGTTCATCCGCTCGGACTGGTCCAAACGCTGGCCCGACCCGAAACTGGCCACCGAGGAGAAGTTCCCCGGCGTGAAGCTGGACGCGCTCAAGTTCCTGCACCTCCAGCGCCACATCCTCTTCCACGGCCACGAGGCGCTCGACACCGACACCACGCCCGACCTGGAAGGCGAGGCGTGGCTGCTCCGCAACGGGTACACGCAGGGCGAGGGCATCTGCAACCTCGACCAGGTGCCCGAGACGGGCGCGCTGGTGGAGATCGGCTATCCTAAACTCGGCGGCGGCACGGGCGGCTACGCGCGCTACGTCGCCATCTGCCCGCCCGAGTGGAAGTTCGGCGTCAGCGTGGACCCGGCCAAGGAATCTCCCCTGCCCAAGCAGGCCAGGCCGCTCCATTGGGACGACAAGGCCGGGATGAGGGTGCGCTGATTCATGCAGCCGCGCAGCGCGGCTGCCCGGAACTCTCAGCCCTTGCTCGTCACGCGGGGCGTGGTCGGCGAGGCGGCGTCGGTGAGGTCATGCTCCGTCTCGGCGATGCTGCCGCCGGACTTCTCGGCCTCGGTCTCCTTGTGCGCACCGTGGGGTTTTTCGTGCGCGGTCTTCTTGCCGGGCTGCGGGGTGTGCGCGGCCCCCTGGGTCAGGTCCTCGCCTTTGTGCTTCTTGTCGTTGATGACTTTCTTGTCGTGCTGGATGTTTCTGTCGTCGGGCATAAGGCTGGGGTGTTTCTGGTTGTCCTACCCCTTCCTAGCGTCCCCCGGCGGCCAACCGGCCGTATGGGGGCGGGAACTTTACCCTGCCCGCCCGGCTCGGCGGCCCCCCCCCTGGCGGGCGCGCCCCCGTCCATGGACCGCCACCCGAGTTTCCGGGCCGCGCAGCACGCGCCGCCGCCACAGCAAGCGCCGCCGTCGCAGCAAGCCGCCGGGGCTGCTTGGCCGGACGGTTGCCCGGCGCGCAACGCGCCTGCCAAGCCCAACACGGCCATGAACGCCGCGAGGATGATTGATTTTTTCATGTATTGTTCACCTCCTTTCCTGGTTCCAGCGGTTCGCGGAGCACATCGCTCCACAAACCGGGAAAGTGACGCCGCTCACCCTCCGGATGCGTTCCGGATGAGATGAAGGGCAAGGCAGCGCGCGCCGGAAGAGAGCAGCGGCCTCGTCACGAGACCGCTCCGGCAAAACGCGCCGTGGTTAGCTCAAGAGAGCAACCAAGGAAGGAGGGGCATGGTTCGGGTAGCAGCGCCGGACCATGAGACGCAGAAACGTCCCGGGCGGCGGCCCCGAGCATGGCGGGAGAAAAAGGCAGGCGTCCGACCGGCGGACGCCTGCCAGGGAGAACACGGCACATTCGCCGGCAGCGTGGAAGCCATCCGCAGGCATCCCGAGCCACCTTGCCTCGAAACCACCCGGGTCGATCGGCAAATACGCGCGGAATGCCTCGCAGCAAAGCAGGGGCTGGCTCGGCCCAGGAGCGGGCACCGGCGCTTGCACGCCAGCCACCGGCGCGACGCAGTGCGGACAGCAGGCCGGGGCGGCCGGCCCTTGTGCGGACTCGGCCCCGGGACAAACCCCGTAAACCGGGCACTGGCCGTTGCCCGTCAACAGCAGCCACGACAGGCAAAGAACCAGCGCGGCGCCCGTGAACCAGCGGCGGTGCGGTGGTTGGCGAAGAGGAGCTTCCATTTTGCCGTGGCCGCCAAAGATCAGACGCCGCCCGCGAAAGTCAAGCGGCGGCGCTCAAACGAGAACCCGAACCGTGCCCCTATCACTGGACTTGGCACCGCTTTGCCCATAGACTCTCCCCCGGCAGGAAAAAGGGAGCACGCGCATGAGCAACGAAATCATCCTCCGCAAGGTCCAGGCCCTCGGCATCCCCGACCCTCTCAACGCCACGGCGGCGACCCTCAAGGTCGTCCTGTCCGCCTACTTTACCCGCCGGGTGCTCGATGAGCCGACGTTCCGCGGCTACATCGGGATGCTCAACCCGTCGCTGATGGTCCTCATGGAAGGATTGAAGGCGTTTTCGCTGGATCAATCCGGCCTGTCGCACAAGGTGCAGAACACCATCGAGACGGCCATGAGCGTGCTCAAGACGCGGCTGGACCGCCCGGACATCACGCCCGAGGAGGCGCGCGAGATCCGTTTCGCCATCCTGGACCTGGTGCGCGAGGCGCGCGAGGAGTGCAACGAGCAGCGCATCGTGACCGTGGGTCTGGCGGCGTTCGCCACGACGGCGCTGGTGGCCGTGGCCGGAGGCATCATGGCCGCGCTGGCCGACCGGCACAGCGGCAGCGGACCGGCGATCACGCGACGCCTGTTGAAGTAACGGCGGAAGGCGCTGCGCGCCGATGACGGATGGCAGATGGCAGAGCAGGAGAACGCGCGCGCCCTGCCAAGCTTCTGTCATCCTGAGCGCAGCGAGTCCGCGAGCGCAGCCGAAGGACCTGGTGGAGG
>CALMAQ010000190.1 GCA_937859745.1 uncultured Verrucomicrobiota bacterium
CCCGTCGCCGGCGTCTCCGACCCCCTGAGCGCCGCCACTTCCGCTTCGAGCGCGCGGATCTGCGTGCGCCGCTGTAGGACGCCCTGTTGCGCCGCTTCCCCGCTCGCCCGCCCGCCTTCGAGGAAGCCATCCCGATCCAGCAGTTCGCCACCCAACGTGGCAACGCTGAGGTCCGGCCGCTCGCGCCGGAGCGTCCGCGCCGCGCCGAGCGTTTCGACGATGACCCCACCGTCCAGCAGACGCGCCACCAGCGAGGCCGCCACGGCCGGGGTTTTCACCACGTCCCGCGCCCAGGCCAGCGCGCCGGGCGGCAGGGTGGGCAAAGGCTCCGCGCCGTCTGGCGCGGGGGAGAGCGTCCCGACGTTGACGAGCGTGGCGCGGCCCGCCTCCTTGCCGGTGGCCAAGCGGACGAGTAGTTCGGCGGCGGCTTCCTCGTCGCGCAGCAGGATCGTCTGGAGATGGCGGCCCAGGATGGCCTCCACAGCCGGGATGAGGCGCGCTTCCACGTCCAGCGACGCGCCGAGCACGCCGACCATGGCGGGCTTGAAGAGTTCCGGCCGGTCCAGGCCGCGCAGCACGGCCTGCGTTCCCGCTGAGAACCCCGCCCCAGCGTCGTTGAGCCCGCGCAGCACCTCCAGCCGGCTCGTGCGGCCCGACTGGGTTTTCTGCGCGGCGGCCAAGGCTTGCTCCGCCACGGCGAGTGCCTTTTGTTCGGCGGCGACGCTCGTCTCGGCGGCGCGCAAGTCCTGGCGGCGCGCATCCAGCCCCGACTGGCCCGCCGCGACGGCGAGGCGGGCTGCCGCCAGGCGCTCGGTCACCGCCGCCCGGGCGGGTTCCAGCCGGGCCAATTCGCCGCCGAGCAGTTCCCGGCGTACGTCGTCTGTCTGCGCCTGCTGGATCAGGCTGGCGAGTTCCGCCCGTTGCTGCCCCAGGCGCCGCTCGCTTTCGGCCACGGCCCGTTGGGCGCGCTGGAAGGCTCCTTCCGCCGTCGTCCGCTTGGCGCGGGCATCGCGCACCAGGGACTCCTGCTCGCGCTGGCGTTCCTGTTCGGCGCGCAGCAGCGTTTCGATCTGCCGGGTTTCCTCCTCGGCGGCCTGAAGCATTTCTTCCTGGTCGCGCAGGCGTTCTTCCGCCCCGGCCACCTCGCCCGCGTAACGTTCGCGCAGGGTGCGGCTCTCGGCGGCGCGCTCGCGGGTGAACTCCTGGCGGTTCTCGGCGCTCCGGAGCCGGTCGCGGCGTTCCTGGGCCGTTGTCCGCGCCTCCTGGAACCGGGCGGCCAGATCCTCCAGTTCCGTGCGGGCCTCCGTGAGACGGCGCTCGCCCGCGTTCAACTCGTCCTCGGCGTGCGCCTGCGCGCTGCGGAGCCGCGAAAGGTCTTCCCGAGCGGCGTTGAGGTCGTGTTCCAGCCGGGTGTGGAGTTCGTGCGCGAGGTGCGTGTCGAGCAGCCGCAGGTCGGCGCTCAGCGCGCGGTGGCGGCGCGCCTTGGCGGCCTGGCGCTGTAAGGAACTGAGCTGCCGCCGCACCTCGGCAATCACGTCGGTCAGGCGCGTGAGGTTGCCCTCGGTCTGTTCGAGCTTGCGGGCGGCTTCCTTGCGCTGGGACTTGTACTTGGTGATGCCCGCGGCTTCCTCGAACACGGCGCGGCGGTCCTCGGGCCGGGAGGACAGGATCAGGTCGATCTTGCCCTGCTCCATGATGGAATAGGACGAACGCCCGACGCCCGTGTCCATGAACAGTTCGTGGATGTCGCGCAGGCGGCAGGCCGTCTTGTTGAGGAGGTATTCGCCCCGCCCGTCGCGGTACACCCGGCGGGTGATGGCCACCTCGTTGTAAGCCGTGCCGAGCTGCGTCTCGCAGTCCGCAAACGTCAGCGTCACCTCCGCCATGCCCAGCGGCTGGCGGGAATCCGCGCCGTTGAAGATCACGTCGGCCATCTCGCCGCCGCGCAGCGCCTTGGCGGACTGCTCGCCCAGCGCCCAGCGGATCGCGTCGAGGACATTGCTCTTGCCGCAGCCGTTGGGCCCGACGACCGCCGCCACGCCGCGCGGGAAACTCAGCTCGGTTTTCTGGGCGAACGACTTGAAGCCCAGGATTTCGAGACGGCGCAGATACATGGAGGACGCAACGGGAACGGCCAAGTCAACCGCAGGAATCCTCGGGTGAGAAGCGAAAAAGTGCAACGTGAACGGGGCCTGGGGCGCGAAGTGGAGGGTGTCGGCACGGGGGAAAGCGCGTTGCGCCCCGCCGCCCCGGCCCTAGATTTCCTTTCGCCATGAGCACCACCACCACGCCCGAGCACGACCACGCCACCGCCGACCTGATCCAGTTTCTCGAATTCCCGAGCATCTCCACCGACCCGGCGCACAACGAGGACACCGCGAACTGCGCGGACTGGCTCGTCACTAAGCTCAACGGCATCGGCCTGCAAGCCGAGAAGCACCCGACCGCCGGACACCCCGTCGTCGTCGCGCGCAACGAGCACAAACCGGGACGGCCCACGGTCATGATCTACGGGCACTACGACGTGCAGCCCGCCGACCCGCTCGACCTCTGGAAGACGCCGCCCTTCGAGCCGCGCATCGAGGACGGCGTGCTCTACGCGCGCGGCTCGACCGACAACAAGGGGCAGATCCTGGCCCACATCATCGGCGTGCAGCAAGCGATTGCCGAGGACGGCGAATTGCCCGTCAACCTGATCTTCCTGATCGAAGGCGAGGAGGAGATCGGCAGCCCGAACCTCAAGGACTTCCTGGAACAGCACAAGGATGAGTTGAAGTGCGACCTCGTGGCCGTGTCGGACACGGGCATGGTGGGCAAGGGCAAACCGACGTTCACCTACGGCCTGCGCGGTATCGCGGCGCTGGAAGTGCGGCTGACCGGCCCCAGCGTGGACTTGCACAGCGGCATCTACGGCGGCGCAGTCGCGAATCCCGCCACGGCGCTTGCCCGGCTCGTCGCCACGCTGCACGACGCCGACGGCAAGGTGGCCATCGACGGGTTCTACGACGAGGTCCGCCCCGTGGAAGATTGGGAGCGCAAGGCCTGGAAGAAGCTACCTATTACCGACGACGAACTGCTCAAGCTGACCGGCTCGCCGGAACTCTTTGGCGAAAAAGGCTATCTCGCGCTGGAGCGTTGCTACGCCCGGCCCACGGCGGAGGTCAACGGGATCGCCTCCGGCTACCAGGGGGAGGGGAGCAAGACGATCATCCCGTCCAAGGCGATGGTGAAACTGACCTTCCGGCTCGTGCCCGACCAAGACCCGACGCACATCCTGCAACTGGCCGTCGCCCACCTTCGCAAGCACCTGCCGCCGGGGGTGGAAATGTCTTTCTACCTCGGGCACAGCGGCAACCCCTACGTCGCCGACCCGCATTCCAAGGCGGGCGAGGCCGCGCAGCGGGCATTGCGTGCGACGTTCCCGGGCGCGGAACCGGCCTTGATCCGCGAAGGAGGGAGCATCCCCATCGTGCAGACGTTCAAGGACGTGCTCGGGGTGGAAACCCTGTTGCTCGGTCTGGCGCTGCCGGATTGCCGCGCGCATTCGCCCAACGAGAATTTCCCGCTGGAGAACTTCCACGCGGGCAGCGTGCTCAACCGGCACCTGCTCAAGGAACTGGCGGCGGGCGTCTGAGCTGTCGCTCTACTCCTTGCCGGGGGCGTCCCAGCGGAAATCGACGACCTTGTCGCCCCGGAAGGTCAACAAGCGGTAGCGCAGCTTGACGTTCCCAAAGGGGAGAAAAGACCGCCCGATGGACTCGCCACGGTTGAGCACGTAGGTCCACAGTTCCTCGCCGTCCCGGTGGCCGACGGAGTCCGGCTCGCCGTAGAAGTGCCGCGCCTGCGCCTTGGTCATCCCCTTGAAGGGCGGCTTGGTGGAATCCTTCTTGTCGTTGTCGTCCGGCTCCTTGAGCTTGCCCACGACGTGGCCTGGGACGGCAGAGGTGGAATGAGATGCGTTGCCCATCGCGGGCGCGGCAGCGAGGAGAAAAAGAGACAGGGCGGCGGCAGGGACCGGTTTCATGTTGGCACGCAGGATAATACAACTCCCGACCCGATGTCACTCGCAACGTTGGAAGCGACCTCGCCGCTCGGAGGAAGCGAATCAACCGCTGTATGAGCAACCAGCACGCATCCCCGGGCGGACGGCTCCGCCTGCTGTCGCCCAAGACTCTCCGGCCGGACCAGCGGCCCCTCTACGACCAGATCGTCGGCAAACTGGTGCCTTGGGCCGAGGAGTCTGGCTTCCGGGCCGCAACGCCGGAAGGCGAACTGCTCGGGCCCTTCAACGTCATGCTCTACAGCCCGGCGATCGGGGAAGCCACGCTCGCCGTCACGGGTGCCGAACAAAAGCACAGCGTGCTCACCCCCCGCATCCGCGAGATCGTGATTCTGACGGTGGGCTCCGTGTGGAAGGCCGCCTACGAGTTGTACGCCCACGCTGCCGTCGCGCGGACCGTCGGGCTGGACGAGGAAACGATCAGCGCGATTGTCGCCGGACATGTGCCGGAAGGTCTTTCCGAAGAGGAAACCGTCGCGCACGAGTTCACGCACATGCTCGTGGCGGAGCACAAGATCAGTCAAAGGATGTATGACCGGGTACTGGCGGCAGTCGGGGAAAAAGGCTTGGTGGACATGATCGTCCTGGCGGGCAACTACATGACGGTGTCGGCCCTGCTCAACACGTTCGACGTGCCCGTGCCCGCTGAAGCGCCCGCGGCGGAGCCCGGGGCCGGGGAAGTCACGGAGGAGCCAGACGCGGAAGAGGGTCCGCAGAGGTGAGCGTTTCCCGCATCCGCGAGCCCAAGCGTTCCGCCAGCGCGATCATCTCGGCGGCCTCCGCCTCGGCGAAGTGCAGGCGGCAGCTCTGCCGCCACTGCGCCAGCCAGCGATCGAAGGATTCGGAGCGCAGGCCTAGCGGCGCGTGCGCCTGGAGCAGGCGACCGCGGTACACGGGCGGGCCACCCGTCTGCAACGACCAGAAATCCGTCAGTGTCTCGTAGTGCCGGGGCCAGTCGGCAACGTGCCGGGCGAAGACCGGGCCGAGTTCGGGGTCTACCTGGAGCGCAAGGTAGAAGTTGCGGACGAGCACCCCCGCCGTGGCCCGCCACCCCGCGCCCCTGTCCCGCGCCGGGACGGCGGGCGGTGGCGGGTCGTCGGTCGGCACACGGGAAGAAACGGCTGCCGGCCCGTGGCCGGAGGCACCGCGGGGCCGGGCAAAGGGTGGGGGACGATTCTCAGGGTGTCATGAAGTTTCCGCGTCCTCTTATCCTGACCGGCGGCGCGCTGCTGGCGGGAGCCCTTTTGCTTGGAGAACCGTCCGTCGTTTCCGCCCAATCGAGCCACCACAAAAAAGCTCCGGTGGAAGACCCCGAGGCCACCCCGACGCCGACGCCGACGCCCTCACCAAAGCACCGCCGTTCGGAGGACCGCCAGAAGAAACCCGCCGCCGATTCACCAACGCCCGCAGCCGTAGGCGACGCCAAACAGGAAGCCGGATCGCCCGCAAAACAGGACGGCAAACCCTCCACCGCCGACGAGGCCGCTCCGTCCAAAACCAACGCCACCGCTTCCATTCACGCCCCGGCCCCGGCGGCCACGTCTTCCATCGACCCCGCCGAAATCGAGAACTTCGATGCCCAGCCCGAGCCAGTCCGGCAACTCCTCCAGGCCGCGCTGGAACTCGCCAAGCGCAACCTGACCTACGCCTACGGTTCCGCCGACCCGGCCGCCGGCGGCATGGATTGCTCCGGCACCATCTACTACCTGCTCAAACAGCGGGGGTTCGACGACGTGCCGCGGCAGGCCAGCGAGCAGTACACCTGGGTGCGGGAGAAGTCGCACTTCTACGCCGTGCTCAGCAAGAAGCAGGACAACGTCGAACTGCGGGAAATGCGCCCGGGCGACCTCCTATTCTGGACCGGGACGTACAACGTGGACCGCGACCCGCCCGTGACCCACGCCATGATCTACCTGGGCCGCCGTAAAAAGGACGGGCACCGCCTCATGTTCGGCGCGAGCGACGGACGGCCCTACGACGGCCAGCGCCGCAACGGAGTCAGCGTGTTCGACTTCAAGATGCCCGCCGCGCGCAACGGTGACGCCGCCGACGCCGCCACGGCTGCCGCGCCCGACCATTCGCCGGATTTCAGCGGCTACGGTCCGATCCCCGGCATGACCGACCTCACGGACGCCGCCAGCCGCCAGACCGCCGCCGCGCATGCCACGCCGACCCCGGCCAGTCAGGACTCCGGTTCCGGCGACGACGAACCTTCTCCATCCCCCAAGCCCAAGCGGACGCACGGCAGCAAGCCGCACCAGTGAGCCGATGGCTTCATTCGCCCTGCACGTAGGCGAGCACGGGTGCCGCGTCGCCCCGTGCCGCCCAGACGCGCCGTAGGAAGTCGGCGGGATGCAGATGGTGCTCGCGGAAGAAGTTGCGGTCGCCCGCGCAGTTGTACATCAGGTCGGGGGGCATCTCGCCGCGCAGCTTCGCCTCGGCCTTCTGGATGACGCGCGCCAGCCACGGAATGCCGCCAACCGATTTGTCGTCCTTGGCGGGCAGTTCGTCCATCGACACCAGATGCCCCGTAAACTGCCCGTGCTGCTCGCTCAGGAAGTAGTCGCGGCGGACGGCGTTAACGAGCAGGACCGTCTCCCAGTCGGGGTCGCCGTCGTAGCGGACGTGGTCATCGACGAAGTCGAAGAATTCCTGCGCGGTGAGGCCCGACGAGCCGAGGACCGCGCGTTCCTGGTCGTTGAAATGCTTGAGCGGGTCGATCTCGCCGGTGCGGTAGCGTTCCAGGCCCCGCACGAAGAGTTGCTTGAGTTCATGGTGCCAGCGGTAGTCGCTGTGGAACGAGGGTTGGGTCGTGGTCACGGTCCGCGAGCCTACGCCTGGCCCCGGGAACATTCCAGGTCTGCCTGCGGGGCTGCGGGCGCGCCGCCAGAACGTTTCCTGGCCCCGCTTGGAGACGGAGGGCTTCGGTGAACACGAAGGCGATGCCACCGACCGGCACACGAGACATGAGCAAACCGCGTCGGGTCCATTCCCTTGGCTAGAACCGGAGATTGTCGCCCGATAAGACGTTGGAAAGTTCGGCCGGAAACTGCGTAAAATAGGATATTGGAACGACATGCGGAGGGATTTCGTCGTGGTTCGGGAGGGCTTGTGAAATTTTTCACAAATACGACTTGCCAGAAGGGGCATCCGGTTCTTTCATACGTTCCGATTCGTTTTTCCACGCTTTCCCCAAGCGTAACTTAGGACCCGCAAGCCCCTCGGCGGAAAACGCATCGCGTCCACGCCCGAAAAAAGGGAGTCGTGTCCCTACTGCACGCGCTTTCCCCACCATTCGTTGTCATGTTGAATCTCCTGGCACAAGAAAGTATCCCGCTGAACGCGGAAACACTGACGCTTCCCGTGTTTGGTCACGCGCTAAGCAACTCGCTTGTCGTGGCGGTGATCGTTGCTGCCCTCGTGTTGTGGTTCGCGCGCCGGGCGACGAAGAACATGGAATTGGTGCCCAATCGCGGCAGCCAGAACGTCTTCGAGATGATCATCGAGTCGCTCTACGACATGCTCGAAGGCATTGTCGGACGCCACATGGTCGC
Source organism: uncultured Verrucomicrobiota bacterium (assembly GCA_937859745.1). Classification (GTDB taxonomy): domain Bacteria; phylum Verrucomicrobiota; class Verrucomicrobiia; order Chthoniobacterales; family SZAS-18; genus CAHJWO01. The sequence continues at coordinate 7,615 of CALMAQ010000190.1, forward strand.
CAAGGCGTTCCCACTGCTGGCGACGTTGTTCGTTTACATTCTGGCGGCGAACTGGTTCGGCCTGCTGCCCGGGGTAGGGACTTGGGGATGGGGTCCAAGCCGGGGTCTACTCCTCTCGCTCCACGAAGTCCACGAACCGTTTTTCCGTCCGGCCCTGGAGGATCCGCTGCTCCGCCCGGCGAGCGCGGACCTCAACCTCACGCTCGGCATGGCACTGGTGTTCTCCGTATTCTGGCTGATTTGGAGTTTCCAGGAACTGGGCGTCGGCGGCTTCTTCAGCCACATCTTCGGCTCCAAGGGTGATATCAAGGGATTCCTCAAGTATCCGCTCGTCCTGCTCTTCATCTTCGTCGGTCTCATCGAGGTGCTTTCCATTGCCTTCCGCCCGGTCTCGCTCTCTCTGCGATTGTTCGGCAACGTTTACGCCGGGGAAAACCTCATGCACACCATGTCCGGGCTCGGCGCGACCATGGGCCTGCCCGCGCCCATCGCGGCGCTGATGAGCTTCCTGATCCCGGTGCCGTTCTACTTTCTGGAATTGCTCGTCGGCGTCGTGCAGGCGCTGGTGTTCACCCTCCTCTGCGCGGTTTACATCAAACTGACCACCTCTCACGAAGAGGGCCACGGCAGTGAACACGCCGCGCACGACGATCATCCCGCCACAATCGCCGCCGTCCCGGTCGCCCACTGATTTCCCATCGATTTTTTCGCCGGGACCATCCAAAGAGCGTGGACGGCGGAAATACCACAACAACCGCAGCATAGCCACTAGAAAAATACCCCGTATATGATGATGGACATTCTCCCGTACATGGTCGCGCAGGCCACCGCCGTCGCTCCTGTCGCCACCGACGCACAAAAGTTCCTCGGGCCGACGTTCGCCCTGGGCGTGGCTGGTCTGGGCAGCGGCATCGGCGTCGGCATGGTCGGCGCGAAGGCCGCCGAGGCGGTGGGCCGCAATCCCGGCGCGTTCGGCAACATTCTCACGATCAGCATCATCGGCATGGCTCTCGCGGAAGCAATCGCCATTTACGCCCTGATCGCGTTCTTCCTCTACCGCTGAAGACAATTTTGCGCGAGGCTGCCGGGTGTTGGACGCCGCGGCAGCTTCGGCGCACGCCGTTTCCCCGCTCAACCCGCGCCGCCAAACCCTACCCCGTCCGAGAGTCATGATCCTTTCCGTCCCCACGTTCCTCGCCGCCGAAGAAGGCCTTGCTCAGACTTTCGGCATCAGCTGGGCCGCTTTTCTCGCGCAGGTCGCCGCTTTCCTGATTGTGCTCTATGTGCTCAAGAAATACGCTTTCGGCCCTATCATCGACGTGCTGGAAGAACGCCGTCGGCGCATCGCGGAAGGCCAGGCCAACGCCGAGAAGATCAAGGCGCAGCTCGCCGAGTCCGAGGTCAAATACCGCGAGATGCTCGACAAAGCCAACGCCCAGGCACAGACGATGATCAACGAGGCGCGCAGCAGCAGCGACGCCCTAGCGCAACGCCGCTCGCAGGAAGCCGTCACCGAGGCTGAGCGCATCATCGCCCGGGCCCGGGAGGCCACCACGCTGGAGCACGACCGCGTGCTCAGCGAGGTCAAGCGTGAGCTGGGCCGCCTGGTGATCGACACCACGTCGCGCGTCACCGGCAAGGTGCTGACCGCCGACGACCAGGCCCGCCTGAGCGAGGAAACCACCCGCGAACTCGTCTGATCCCGCTTTTTCGTTCCGTCGCTCCATCCCCTACCGCCATGAAAATCACCAAGGAAGCTCGTAAACTTTCCCGCCAACTGTTTCGCCTCAGCCTGACCAACAACCGGATCGACCGGGCGAAGGTGTCTTCCCTGGTGCAGTCGCTGATTACAGAGAAGCCCCGCCACTACCTCGGCGCGCTGGAGGCCTTCCAGCGCGTGCTGCGCCTGGAGATGGCCAAGCACCACGCCACCATCGAGAGCGCGACGCCATTGAGTGAACAGACCGCATCCTCGGTGGTGTCGAGCCTCAAACAAAAGTACGGTGACGACCTGACGACCGAGTTCAAGGTCAGCCCGGAACTCATCGGCGGGATGCGGATCAAGATCGGCAGCGACGTGCTGGACGGCAGCGTCCGGCAACGCCTAGCCCTTTTGCAGGAACAGTTGTAAGCCCCCTCTTCAGACCTCATTTTCCAGCCAAGATTTTTAGCCATGAGCACGATTCTACAGGACCTCGAAACCCAGATCGCCAGCCTCAAGACCACCACGACCAAGAGCAACGTTGGCGTCGTGCGCGAGGTGGGCGACGGCGTGGCGCGCATCGAAGGGCTCAGCGACGTGATGCTCAACGAAGAACTCGAGTTCCCCAACGGTGTGCTCGGTCTCGCGCTCAACTTGGAGGAAACCGAGGTCGGCGCGATTTTGCTCGGTGAGTACGAGGACATCGTGCAGGGCTCGGAGGTCAAGACGACGGGCCGCCTGCTTTCCGTCCCTGTGGGCAAGGGCCTGCTGGGCCGGGTGGTGAACGCGGTGGGACAGCCCATCGACGGCAAGGGGCCGGTGAAATCCGAGACGCGGTACCCTGTGGAGAAGATTGCCCCGGGCGTCATGAAACGCCAGAGCGTCAGCCAGCCTTTGCAAACGGGCATCATGGCCGTGGACGCAATGATTCCCATCGGCCGCGGCCAGCGTGAGTTGATCATCGGCGACCGCGCCACCGGCAAGACGGCCGTCGCCCTCGACGCCATCATCTCCCAGGCGAAGATTAACATCACTTCCGAAAAAGCGGGCAACAGAGATTTCCGCCCGATCTACTCCATCTACGTGGCCATCGGGCAGAAGAACGCGAACGTGGCCCGCGCCATCGCCATTTTGGAAAAGGCCGGGGCGATGCCGTACACGACCATCGTGTCCGCGCCTGCTTCCGAGACCGCCGCCAACCAGTACCTCGCCCCATTCGCCGGTGCAGCGATGGGCGAGTGGTACATGGACAACGGCATGGATGCAATGATCATCTATGACGACCTTTCCAAGCACGCCGTGGCCTATCGTCAGGTGTCGCTGGTGCTCAAGCGCCCCTCGGGCCGTGAGGCGTATCCGGGCGACGTGTTTTACCTCCACTCGCGCCTGCTGGAGCGTTCGGCCCGCGTGAACCCGGAGGCGGGTGGCGGTTCGCTGACGGCTCTGCCAATCATCGAGACCCAGGCGGGCGACGTGTCGGCGTACATCCCTACCAACGTGATCTCCATCACGGATGGTCAGATCTACTTGGAAACGGACTTGTTCTACCAGGGCATCCGTCCGGCCATCTCGGTCGGTCTGTCGGTCAGCCGCGTGGGTTCCGCCGCGCAGATCAAGGCGATCAAACAGGTGGCTGGACGCATCAAACTCGACCTGGCGCAGTTCCGTGAACTGGCGGCTTTCGCGCAGTTCGGCAGCGACCTTGATGCGGACACCAAGGCGAAACTTGACCGTGGTTCGCGCATTGTCGAATTGTTCAAGCAGGGGCAATACAGCCCGATTCCCGTCGAAGAGATGGTGGCCGTGCTCTGGGCCATGCAGAACAAGTACATGGACGATGTGCCCGTCGAGAAGATCAAGGCGTTTCAGAACCGGCTCCAGGAGTTCTTGAACACGCGCAAGGCGGATGTGCTCCAGACTCTCCGCGACAAGAAGGCGATCGATAAGGACGTGGAGCCGATGCTCAAGGCAGCGGTGGACGAGTTCAAGCAGACGTTCCGCTGATCATCGCAACCGTTTCTCCCCGTGGCCAATACCCGAGAAATTCGCCGACGCATCAAGTCGGTCAAGAACACGCAGCAGATCACCCGTGCTTTGCAGATGGTCTCGGCCTCGAAGATGCCGAAGGCCCAGGCTGCCGCGCGCGCCGGGCGCGACTACGCGACCCTGCTCAACCGGGTGCTCGTGTCGTTGCGCGAGCGCGTGGACCAGGACAGCCACCCGTTGCTACAGCAACGTCCGGTAAAGAAAGAGTTGGTCATTCTGGTCAGCACGAACAAGGGATTATGCGGCGCGCTGAACACAAATCTGTTCCGCGAGACGAGCCGCCTGGAAAAGGGCCGCACGGACTTCATCTCCAGCGGTCGCAAGGCCGCCCAGTACCTCGCCCGGACGCGCCGCGCGATGCTGGCGGAGTTCGAGGTCAAGGAACTGCCCACGCTGGCGGAAGTGCGCCAGATCTCGCGCTTTGCGTTGGACAAGTTCCTGAGCGGCGAGGCCGACAAGGTCACGGTGGCCTATACCCGGTTCGTCAACACCCTGACCCAGAAGCCTACGCTCCAGACCTTGTTGCCGATCAGCACGGACACCCTCCCCGAGGGCGCGGCCGAGCTGGCGGAGGACCGCAAAAACCTTAAGGGCACGTCCGCCGACCCGGAGAACGGCTACGGCTACCTGTTCGTGCCCGACGACCGGTCGGTGCTCGACGCCATCCTGCCCGAGTATGTCCATTTCCAGGTGTACCAGATGATCCTCAACGCCCGCGCCAGCGAACACAGCGCGCGCATGGTGGCGATGAAGAACGCCACCGACAACGCCAAGACCCTCATCAAGGATCTCACGTTGGAATACAACAAGGTCCGTCAGGCTGCCATCACCACCGAATTGCTCGAAATCACCACGGCACAAATGGCCGTCGGGTAATCGCGCCGATATTTTCCGCCAGAAATTCCCGAAAACCCCTTTTTTATGGAAACTGCCACCCAGCAATCCACCGGCACGATCATCCAGGTCATCGGACCCGTCATCGACGCCGACTTTTCCGAGTCGGGCGTGCTGCCCAAAATTTACGATGCCCTCCAGATCGACTTCGATGTGATGGGCAGGCCGGTCAAGTTGACGCTCGAGGTGCAGCAACACCTGGGTGACGGCCTCGTGCGCGCCATTGCCATGAGTTCGACCGAAGGCCTCAAGCGCGGCATGAACGTCACCAACCTGGGCGAGCCGATCTCCGTCCCGGTGGGCGAGGAAGTGCTCGGCCGCGTGTTCAACGTCACCGGCGACCCGGTGGACGACCGCGGGCCCGTCAACGCGACCAAGCGTTATTCGATCCACCGCAAGGCCCCCCCGCTGATCGACCAGGACACGCAGGCGCAGGTGCTCGAAACGGGCATCAAGGTCATCGATCTCATCTGTCCCTTCACCAAGGGCGGCAAGGTGGGCGCATTCGGGGGCGCGGGCGTCGGCAAGACGGTCGTCATCATGGAGTTGATCAACAACATCGCCAAGGGCCACGGCGGCTACTCCGTGTTCGCCGGGGTGGGCGAACGCACCCGCGAGGGCAACGATCTTTACCACGAGATGAGCGAGTCGGGCGTCATCAACGTCAACAACCTCTCCGAGTCCAAGGTGGCGCTGGTTTATGGTCAGATGAACGAGCCTCCCGGCGCGCGCCTGCGCGTGGCGCTCTCGGCCCTCTCGATGGCGGAATACTTCCGCGACGAGAAGAGCCAGGACGTGCTGCTCTTCATCGACAACATCTTCCGCTTCAGCCAGGCAGGCGCGGAGGTGAGCGCGCTGCTGGGCCGCACGCCTTCGGCGGTCGGCTACCAGCCGACGCTTAGCGCCGAGATGGGCGACTTGCAGGAGCGCATCACGTCCACGACCAAGGGGTCGGTGACGAGTTTCCAGGCCGTGTACGTCCCGGCGGACGATCTGACCGACCCCGCCCCCGCAAACACGTTCGCACACCTGGATTCCACCATCGTGCTGGAGCGTTCCATCGCCGAGTTGGGCATCTATCCGGCGGTCGATCCGCTGGCGTCCACCTCCAAGGCGCTCGCGCCGGACGTGGTCGGCGAGGAGCACTACGCGGTCGCCCGTGGCGTGCAGAAAATTTTGCAGCGCTACAAGGACCTGCAGGACATCATCGCCATTCTCGGACTGGACGAACTCAGCGCCGAGGACAAGCAACTCGTGGCGCGCGCCCGCAAGATCCAGCGTTTCCTCAGCCAGCCGTTCGCGGTCGGCGAAATCTTCACCGGCATCCCGGGTGTGTACGTCTCGCTCAAAGACACGGTGCAGGGCTTCAAGGAAATCCTCGACGGCAAGCACGACGACGTGGCCGAGGCGAACTTCTACATGAAGGGTGCCATCGACTCGATCAAGACCGACAACAAGTAACGGCCGCCAGGTCTCTCCCTCCCAAAGTCATGCCTACCCTGCGCCTGGAAGTCGTCACTCCGACCGAGAAAACGTACTCGGAGGAAGTTGACATGGTGACGATCCCCGGTGCGGACGGTGAGTACGGCATTTTGCCCCAGCACATCCCGCTGATCACGCAGCTCAAGCCCGGCGCACTGAAAATCCAGCGTGGCGGCCAGGAGTCGTTCCTGGCCACGGGCGGCGGCTTCGCCGAAGTGTTGCCGGACCGGGTGTCGATCCTCACGGACATGGCCATGACGGCGGCGGACGTGGACGAGTCGGCCGCGCAGGCCGCCATCGATCGCGCGAAAGCGACGTTGCAGGACAAAAGCATCGGCACCGAGGCCCAGGCAGAAGCGGAGGCCATGCTGGCGCGGTCCCTGGCGCAATTGCACGTCAAGCGCCACGGGCACGGTCAGGGCGTGCCGGACTCCCGGTAGTTCCAGGGTATCCCCGGGGTAATTCCCCGGGTTATCGTTCGCGGCGGATTTCCGTCTGCCCACGACGACGGTTGACTCGCTGGCGAGGCGCGGTTTGTTGACGCCGTGACTGACAATCCCCCGGTCAAAGACGGTCAGTGGATCGAAACCGACGTGCCCGCCCGCATGGACCGGCTACCGTGGAGCCGCTGGCACTGGCTGGTGGTCAGCGCCCTGGGCGTCACCTGGATCCTCGACGGCCTGGAGGTCACGCTGGCGGGGGCGCTCGGTGTGATGCTCAAGAACCCGCATACCCTGGCGCTCACCGACGCCCAGGTGGGGGAAAGCGCGTCGTGCTACCTCGTCGGGGCCGTGCTGGGCGCGCTGGTGTTCGGCTACGGCACCGACCGGCTGGGCCGCAAACGGCTGTTCTACGTGACGCTGCTCGTGTACCTGAGTTTCACGGCCGCGACGGCGTTCTCCTGGAACTTCGCCAGCTACGCCCTGTTCCGCTTCCTGACCGGCGCGGGCATCGGCGGGGAATACGCGGCGATCAACTCCGCCGTGGACGAACTGATCCCGGCGCGGCTGCGCGGGCGGGTGGACCTCATCATCAACTCGACCTACTGGCTGGGCGCGGCGCTGGGCGCGGGCGCGACGGTGATCCTGCTCAACCCGCGCTACCTGCCGGTGTGGCTGGGCTGGCGGTGTGCGTTCGGCATCGGCGCGCTGCTGGGACTGGTGGTGCTGTTCTTCCGGCACTGGGTGCCCGAAAGCCCGCGCTGGCTGATGACCCACGGCCGGTTGGAGGAGGCCGGGAAGATCGTCGCCGACGTGGAAAGCAAATCGACTGACGGCCACCCGGAACATCTCCCGCCGCTGGAGGGCAAGAAAACGCGGCTCAAGGAGCGCGACCACACGCCCTGGAGCGAGATTGGCCGGGCGATCTTCCACGACCACCGCAGGAGTTCGCTGCTGGGCCTCTCGCTCATGGTGGCGCAGGCGTTCTTCTACAACGCGATCTTCTTCACCTTCACGCAGGTACTCGAAAAGTATTACCACATCCCGGGGGATAAGGGCAGTTGGTACGTGTTCGTCTTCGCGCTGGGCAATGCCTTCGGCCCCGTCGTCCTCGGCCGCCTCTTCGACACCGTGGGCCGCAAGCCGATGATCGCGGGCACCTACGCGCTTTCGGGCGTGCTGCTGGCCATCACGGGCTGGATGTTCAACGCGGGGATGCTCACGGCCACGACGCAGACGCTGGCCTGGACGATCATTTTCTTCGTCGCCTCCTCGGCGTCCAGCGCGGCTTACCTGACCGTCAGCGAGATCTTCCCCCTGGAGATCCGCGCGCTGGCCATCGCCATCTTCTACGCCGTGGGCACGCTGGCGGGCGGGGCGGCCGCGCCGACGCTCTTCGGCTACCTGATCGGCCAGAATTCGCGCGTGTACCTGTTCGGCGGCTACCTGCTCGGCTCGGCGCTGATGATCGGGGCGGCGGGTGTGGAATTGCTCATCGGCGTCAAGGCCGAGGGGCAATCCCTGGAGAGCATCGCCGCGCCGCTGGCCTCGCGGGAAGGCTGACGAAAGCCGCCGCACCCGGGAAACCCGGGTTGCAAAAAAAGACGTGCGCCGGCGACAGGTTCATCTTGAGAATTGGTGGACGCTCCCTTACGATGACCAGCCACCATGATGGGATTTGAACGCTCCGACGATTACCAGCCCTTGTTCTGGGTGCGGGGACGACCCGTCCATGTGACCACGCTGCTGGTGGCGCTCCACCTGTTGAGCCTGGTCGTCTGCTGCCTGCTGCGTGGGTTCGACGTGATCAACCCCGTGCTGTGGGCCGAGTTCAGCCCGACAGCGGTGCTGCACGGGCAGGTCTGGCGGGTGGTGACATACGTGTTCGCCCACGAGCCGACCCTCGGGTTCGTGTTCAACCTGTTTGCCCTGTTCTTCCTGGGGCGCGAGGTGGAGCGATACTTCGGCCGCACGATGTTCGCCACGCTCTACGCGGGCCTGACGCTGGTGGCGCCGCTGGTGATGCTGGCGCTGCACTTCCTGCCCAACGCGGACGCGGGCGACGCCCAGTGGATCAACGGCGGCAACATGGTGCTCTTCGGGGTGTTCATCTCGTTCGTGACTATCTACCCGAACGTGGTGCTCTACTTCTTCATCCCGTCAATCTGGATCGCCTACGCTCTCGTGGCCATCGGGACCTTGGCGGCGGTGGCCAACCATCTCTGGCATCCCCTGATCATCATGTGGGCC
>CALMAQ010000191.1 GCA_937859745.1 uncultured Verrucomicrobiota bacterium
CCTCGGCCGCCGTCACGAGGTCCGCCGCCACGCCGCCGAGTTGGTCCGCCGGGTCCGGCCCGGCGAGGACGATGTGCGCGAGCCAATTCAAGGGGTTTCGCCCGCCGCGAACCGCCGCACGACTTGCGGGTAGAGCGCGTGTTCCGCCGCCTGGATGCGCGCGTGCAGGGTTTCGGCCGTGTCGCCGGGCAGGATCGGCACGCGCGCTTGCGCGAGGATCGGCCCCGTGTCCATGCCGAGATCGACCCGGTGGACCGTGCAGCCCGTTTCCTTCTCCCCGGCCTCCAGTGCCTGCCGCCACGCTGCCAGCCCCGGGAACTTCGGCAGCAGCGAGGGATGGATGTTGACGATCCGCCCCGGGAACGCGCCGACCAGCCCCTCCTTGAGCAGCCGCATGTACCCGGCCAGGACGACCAACCCGACACGGTACGACCGCAGCACTTCGGCAAGTTCCGCTTCGCGTTCCGGCTCCAGCCTGGTCTTGAACCGGCCCGGCGGCAGGTACATCGCCGGGACGCCGTGGCGCTCGGCTAACTTCAGGATGCCCGCGTCCGGCACGTCGGAGATCACCACGCCCACGCGGGCGTCGAGCGTCCCGGCGGCGATGGCGTCCGCGATGGCCGCGAAGTTGCTCCCCTTGCCCGAGCCGAGCACGCCGAGGGTCAGCGGTCCTCCCATCGGCTACCTTCCCTCCGCCGGGTTGCCGCGCATCGCCTCGACCAGCCGCGTCGTCGAGCGGCCCGGCACCATGGGGACGAACTCGATCCGCGCGCCCGCCGCCTGCAAGGCGGCGCGCTCCTCCGGGTGCAGGGTTTCCAGGGTGTAGTCGCCGCCCTTGGCGTAGACGTGCGGCCGGACCCGCGCGAGCAGGCGCGTCGCGCGCGGCTCGCCGAAGACCGTGACGAAATCCACGCAGGCCAGCGCCGCCAGCACCTCCGCGCGATCCTCCGCCGGGTTGAGCGGCCGGCCCGCCCCCTTGAGCGCGCGCACGGACCCGTCGGCGTTGAGTCCCACGGCCAGCGCGTCGCCCAGCGCCCGCGCCCCTTGCAGGTAGCGGACGTGCCCGACGTGCAGCAGGTCGAAGCAGCCGTTGGTGAACACCAGCCGGCGGCCGTCCGCGTCGAGCCCGTCGCGTCGCGCGGTGAGTTCGTCGGCGGTGATTACCTTGACGATCACGGGATTCAAAGGGCGGGATCGATCCCCGGCAGTTCGTCCTGCCCCGGGTCATCATCCGGCGTCCGGCGGCGGGTGGGTGCCGTGGCGGCGCGCACGACCGCGGCGAGTTCGGGATGGCTGGAGAGCAGGTCCGTCAGGGCTTCGATGGCGCGCAGGGTGGGCGGGCTGATGTGGTGCTCCATGCCTTCCACGTCGTGATGGATCACGTCCTCGGGCAGCCCGAGCGCCTTGAGGAAATCCGTCAGCAGTTGGTGGCGGTGGGTGATGTTGCGCGCGAGCGTTTCGCCCGCGGTGGTCAGCGCGAGCCCCCGGTAACGCTCGTACTTGAGCAACCCCTCGGCGTCGAGCCGCTGGACCATGTTGGTGACGCTGGCCTGGCTGATGCCCAGGCCCGCCGCGATGTCCACGACGCGCGCATAGCCCTTGGTGTTGATGAGTTCGAGGATTTGCTCCAGGTAGTCCTCCACGGCGGAGGAAGAGCGCGCGGGCGCGGATGCCGGGGGATGCTTGCCTGAAGCCATGCGGATGAAAGTATCTAGGCCTGGCCGCAGGTTCGTCAAGCACACAGAAGATCCCGCCCGGGGCCAATACCCATTCCTGTCCATCGGCCGCCGCGATGCGCCTGCCGCCCGCCAGCGTGCAGATGAGCAGCCGGTCCGGCGTGCCCGCCGGACGCCAGTCGGTGTAGCCGGCCCCTTGCGGAACTCGCCCGCAATGAACAGTTCGACCGTGGAGTGTGGCGTGACGACGCGGCGCGTCGAATCAGGCAGCGCGCCTGAAAAACAGCAGGAGATGACATGCCGAGGACAGGAAAAACGATTCCCCCTGCCCTCCGGCCTGCCCTAAGCTCCGGGAACGTTCCACCACCGCACTTCCTTTCCACCATGAAACCCCAGACCGCCCAGGACACCCTCGCCGCCGACCACAAGGAGCAATTCGACTCGCAAGGCTACTGCGTCGTCGATGGTCTCTGGACCGAGCAGGAAATCCAGGAGATCGAAGATCTCTTCGAGGCCTACAAGCACAACGGCATGAACGTGTTCGACGTGGGCTTCAAGTTCGAGGAGATCGACATGACCAAGCGCCAGGTGCGCGCCCTGCACCCGCACCGCTACAGCCAGAAGGTGCTGGAATAGCTCATCAACCCGCGCGTGAGCGAGGTGCTCGAAGTCCTGCTCGGCCGCCCCGCGTTCGTCGCGCAATCGATGTACTACTTCAAGCCGCCGGGGGCTCGCGGCCAGAACATGCACCAGGACAACATGTACCTGATGGCCCGGCCGAACACCTGCATCGCCGCCTGGACGGCCATCGACGACGCCACCATGGAAAACGGCTGCCTCTACGTCGTCCCCGGTTCGCACCGTGATGATCTCATCTGCGGGGGCGAGGAATACGCCGACCACTGGCTCGAGTACGGCGCGCACCACATCAAGACGTTTCCGCGCGAGACCAAACCCACCCCGGTGGCAGTGCGCCTGGGGCAGACGATGTTCTTCGGCGGGAACCTGATCCACGGTTCCGGCCCCAACCGGACCAAGGACCGCAGCCGCCGGACGTTCATCGGCCACTACGCCGACGATGCCAGCCAGACGCTCGCCAAGTTCTATCATCCCGTGCTCAACATGAAGGGCGAGGTCGTTTCCAGCGTCGCCGAGTACCAGGGCGGGGGACCATGCGGCGGCGATTGGCGCGGCGCGGTGCCCAGCCCTACCTAAAACAAATGCCCTGCCCCGGGCTAACCCGGGACAAGGCATCCATACTCACTCGCCGACGCTTTACTTCGCCGCCGGATAACGCGGGTCGGGCTGCTTGGCCATCATCAAGAGGTCCTCGGCCCTCGCCTGGTGGACCTCCACGCTGCCGGTGTGCTTGCCGTACTTGCTCTTGTCCATGTGGTCGCCGTTCGAGCCGAGGTTTTCCAGGCGTTTCTGGTCCTCGTCCGTCAAGACCTGCTTGGCCAGCGGCTTGAGCCGGAGCACGTCCTTGGCGTTCATGCCCAGCGCCTGGCCGACCCGGTAGCCGTAGTCGTCGTGCACGAGGAAGAAGTGCCACAGCATGCGCTCCTGCACGTCGCGCTCGCAGTCGCCCAGCAAATTACCCATGTTCAGCACGAGGTCGTCGCGCTCCCAGTCGTTCATGGTCACGTAGCGGGCGCGCGCCTGCGCGTAGTCGTTGCGCCGGTCGATGACGCTGCGCGTCAGCTTGCCGTGGATTTCCGGCTGGTGGATCGGCGCGTCCGCCTTGGACTCCTGCAACCCCCCGTGGATCGACGGCTCGTAGTTGACGTGCGGGTTCTGCCCCGGGGCCACGTCCACCTTGTAGGCCATCTGGCCGTCGCGCTGGTTGGTGGCGACCGGGTGCGTCACGCCCTTGGGCGAGTTGACGGGCAGTTGCAGGTAGTTCGTGCCGACGCGGTGGCGCTGCGTGTCCGAGTACGAGAACGTCCGGCCCACGAGCATCTTGTCGTCCGAGAAGTCCAGGCCGTCCACGAGCACGCCCGTGCCCATGGCGATCTGCTCGTTCTCGGCGAAGAAGTTCTCCACGTTGCGGTTGAGCGTCATGGTGCCCACCTTGCGGAGCGGGAACTGGTCCTCGGGCCAGATCTTCGTGTCGTCGAGCGGGTCCCAGTCCAGTTCGGGGTGCTCGTCGTCGCTCATGATCTGCACGAACATGTCCCACTGCGGGAAGTCGCCCTGCTTGATGGCATCAAAGAGGTCCTTGGACGCGCTGCCCAGGTCCTTCGCCTGCACCTTGCCCGCTTCCTCGTCCGTGAAGCTGTGCACGCCGCACTTCGGGTGGAAGTGGTACTTCACGATGACGGTCTGCCCCTCGGCGTTGACCATCTTGTAGGTGTTGACCCCGTAGCCTTCCTGGTGCCGGTAGGAGCGCGGGATGCCGCGCGGGCTGAACAGGAAGGTCAGCATGTGCTGGGCTTCGGGTGTCTGGCTCATGAAGTCGAAGATGCGGTTCGCTTCCTGGCGGAACGTCACCGGGTCGGGCTTGAGCGAGTGGATGACATCCGGGAACTTGATGGCGTCGCGGATGAAGAACACGGGCAGGTTGTTGCCCACGAGGTCCCAGTTGCCGTCCTCGGTGTAGAACTTGACGGCGAACCCGCGCGGGTCGCGCGCCACCTCGGACGAATCGCGCCCGCCGATGACGGTCGAGAACCGGATGACCATCGGCGTCTTCTTGCCCGCTTCCTGGAAGAGCTTGGCGCGGGTGTACCGGCTGGCCGGTTCGTCGCCGATCATCCCGGTGGCCTCGAACTCGCCGTAGGCCACGAAGCCGCGCGCGTGGACGACGCGCTCGGGCGTGCGCTCGCGGTCGAAGTGGGTGATCTTTTCGAGGAACTGGTAGTTTTCCAGCGTCGCCGGGCCGCGGCTGCCCACGGTCCGGGACGACTGGTTGTTGGTGATGGGATGCCCCTGGCGGGTGGTCAGGGTCTGGTCGGAGGACTTCTGGTCTTCGGGTGTGTTTTCCATGGTCTTGCGGTGGCGCTTGGTTGGGGTGCCGGGGCGTGGTCCGCCCCGGGTCCCGCGAAACGGCCGGGGGGACAAGTTAAACGCTGTTCAACGGCCCGCCAGTGGAAAATGGGTGGGGCGGAGAGTCGATCCCGGTGGCTGTCATCCACCGCCCAGGGTTTGATGGATCACCCAAGACGGCTTCTTGGCAACGCTTGTACTAAGTGGGGTCATCTCCTCAACCCTCACGCAAAAGGCTGGCCGGATCGACGGCCAAAGCCCTTGCGGCAGGGACGATGAACGCGGCGACGCCCAACAACAGCATCGTCAACACCACGCCTGCCACGACGGAGGGGTCCTGTGAGTTCGCTTGGTACACCATCCGTCCAAGGAGTGGGTCGGTGAAAACGCTGGCCAGCAGTCCGGCCGACGCCCCCACGCCGAGCAGCGTCAGCGGCCGGGCCACCGCCGTGCTCAGCACCCGTCTCTTGGGTGCGCCGAGGGCCACGCGGATGCCGAACTCCTGCATTCGGCGGCTCACGTTGTAGGCCGCCATCCCGAAGAGGCCCGTCAACGCCAGCATCGCGGCCAGCAGGCCCAGCGTGCCCAGGGCGACGGTGGCCGCCCACGCCGGGAACAACTCGGGGCCGAGGGCATCGGGCCAACTTTGCACCGTGATGGCGGTGTCCGGCATCAACCCGGCCAGCGCGTGTTCCAACGCCTTCGCCATCTCGTTCTGCGCTCGTGGGGAGCGCACCACGAAGACCAGGCTGCTCGCCTCGTTTTGCGACCATGGCAGGTACGCCGCCGGCTGGTTTGCTTCCACCAGATCGTGGTACTTGCCGTCTTCCGCCACGCCCACCACTTCGGTCAGGCGGCCCGACACGACGAAGCGTTGCCCGAGGGCGGGCGCTTGCCCCCACAGCTTGCGGGCGAGGGTGGTATTCACCACGGCCACGGCGGGAGTTTGGGCCGTGTCGTGGTCGGACACGCTGCGGCCTGCCAGCAGCCGCGTGCCCGCCGCCTCCAGGTAGCCCGGCGAGATCGCGAACACGTAGGGCGAGAGCACGGCGTTGTCGAGCGCGAAGTCCGTCGTGCCCGGAGGGAAGAGGGGCGTCCCGTGCAGGCCGCCGGTCATGGGCACGCGGCTGACCGCTCCCGCTGCCACGGCCCCGGGAAGGTTTCTCGCCGCTTCCAACAGCGCCTGCTCTTTGGTCAGAAGCGCCGCGCCCCCCCATTCGGCCGGGCTCAGGTCCACCTCGGCCAGCAGCGCGCCCTGCGGCTGGAAGCCCAGCGGCGTGTGCAGCAGGCGCACCATGCCGCGCACGGCGACCAGCGAGGCCGTGACCAGCAACGTGCAGATGGCAATCTGCCCGCCCAGGAGCACGTCGCGCGGACCGAACCCTCGCGGCGTCGCTGCATCCACCGCCCCGCTCTTCATGGCTTGGGCGGGGTTGCTCCCCCAGACCTGCCGGACCGAAGCCAGGCCGGAGAGCAGCGCGCTGACCAACGACAAGGCCAGGGCGGTCAGATACACCCGCCCGTCCACGCCCACCGCCAGGTGCCCGTAGGGCGACTGCCAGCGGTTGAGCATTCCCAGCAGCAGACCAGCCAGGGACAACCCCGCCGCGCCGCCCAGCAGCGACACCATCAGGGCTTCCGTCAGGAGTTGCCGCAGGAGCCTGCTCCGGCCCGCGCCCAGGGCCGCCCGGATCGCCAGTTCCCGGCGGCGGTCCGCCGCGCGCGCGGCGAACAGGCTGGCCAGGTTGGCACAAGCTGCCGCCAGCACCAGCCCCACCAGCGCGCTCACGCCGTAGAGGAACCCGCGGATGACGTCGCCGTTGTCTCCCTGGAGGCCCGGATGGATCAACCGCAGCGAGAGCCCCTTGTCGGTGAGTGGGTGTTCCCTGGCGAGTTGGGCCGCCACCGCGTTCAGGTCCTCCGTGGCTTGTTGGGGTGTCACGCCCGGTTTGAGCCGCCCGATCACCGTGGCCGCGTTGGTGGCCCGGTCGGTCAGGTAGTCCCAACCCTCCACCGCTGCGGCGTTGACCATGGGAATCCAGTAGTCCGGCCAGACGAATTGCTCGGTGCCGTGGAACGAGGCCGGGGCGACGCCGACCACGACAAAAGACGCCTTGTTGAGTTGCACCGTCCTGCCGACCGCCTCCGGGTCGGCCTGGAACTCGCTCCGCCACAACCGGTCGCTCAGCACGACATATGGAGCCGAGTTTGGACCGTGCTCATCCGCCGCGTGGTAGAACCTGCCCACCTGTGGGCGGACCCCGAGCAGGTCGAAGTAGTTGCCGGTGGTTTCGACGCCCGCCACGTTTCGGACCGCGTGCTGCCAGGTCAACCTCGCGCTGGAGTACCCGAAGTAGCCTGCCAACCTGCGGAAAGCGGTGTTGCGCTCCTGGAAATCACGCAGCGCCGGGTACGAGGTGGTGATGAGCCGCCCCTTCGCCCAGGCCTGCTGGCGAACCTGGTAGAGGCTCGACGGATCGTTGACCGCCAGCCCGTGCAGCAGCACGGCGTTGACCACGCCAAAGACGACGACGTTCGCCCCGATGGCCAGCATCAGGCTGAGGACGGCGACGAGGGTGAACGCGGGCGACTTCCCGAGCACTCGCAGCGCGTAGCGGCCATCCCGCCAGAGATCTTCCAGGAACGGCAGGCCCGCTTCGGCGTGGTAATCGGCGCGCACCGCTTCGACCGCGCCGAATTCCAGGCGCGCCTGGCGGGCGGCCTCGGCGGGAGCCATGCCCGCCCGGATGTTTTCCTCCGTCTGGGCGGCGAGATGGGCTTCGATCTCCTCGCGCAGCCGCTCGCCGCCGTGATGGCGGCGGACGAAGTTGAGCAATCGTCTGCCCAGGCGGTTCAAGAACGTCATGCCAAGTCCTCCGCCTTGACGGTCAGAAAGCGGGCGATGATGGCGGCCGTTTGCTCCCAGGTGCGTTTCTCCGCGCCCAGGAGTTTGCGGCCCGCCGCCGTCAGCCGGTAGAAGCGCGCCCGGCGGTTGTTCTCCGAGGGCCCCCACTCGGAAGTGATGGCTCCTTCCTGCTCCAGCTTGAGCAGGACGGGGTAGAGTGTGCCCTGGTTGACGGAGAGCAGGTCGCCGCTGATCTGCTCGATGCGCCGGGCGACGCCGTAGCCGTGCAGCGGCCCGAGCACGTCGAGTGTTTTCAGGACCATCAGCGAGAGGGTGCCTTGCTGAACATCTTGCTTTGGCTTCATAGGGTACGCTTCCTATTGCTTTGCAACAGGAGTGTACGTGGCTTGTTTTGGAAAACAACAGGAAATGTTAGAAGGGGGTGCCAGGTTCTGTCCGACGGAAGCAGGAAGACGCCCGCCCCGAGCGGTCGTCCTTCCGTCGGCGCACCAAAGGCGCGGCGTTATCTTGCGGGAGGTAAGCTCGCCATCCTGCTTCCGGAGCGCCAAAGGCGCGGCGTCATTTTAGGGCGAGTAGGCTGGCTAGCCGTCCTGCTTCCGTCAGACAGAACCTAGTCAAGGCAGGTGCCTCACCTTGAGCAAGAAGCGCATGGTACTTTGTGTGAAGATTGACGGGTTGATGAGACGCAACGCCTGCACGGTTTGGCACCACTTCAGCCGCATCTCACCTGCCAGAACAAGGCACCGTCACATCAGCACGGTAATTTTCGGACGGGATCACGGGGATGACCACGGGCGATTGCAATGTTGACGAACATGCCTTGAGGCATCCTCGTCGGCAGGATGCTTTTGCCTCTCCACCGATGCCCCGGAAACGATGCACCCGCGTAGTCACGCGGTGGATGGAACTGCTCTAGCGGCTCAGCTCAAGCATCCGCAGGATCGGCTTCTCGGCCCGCACGCGAATCTCCTCCGGCATCGTGATCTCGGGGCTCAGGTTGAGCAGCGCGTCGTGGAGCTTTTCGAGCGTGTTCATCTTCATGAACCGGCAGTCCGCGCAGGCGCAGTGGTCCGTCGGGCCGGGGATGAAGAGCTTGTTGGGCACTTCCTTCCGCAAGCGGTGGAGCATCCCGGCCTCCGTCACGATGATGAACGCATCGGCATCGCTGTCGCGGCAGTAGCCGATCATCTTTTCCGTCGAGCAGACCTCGTCCGCCAGCAGGCGCACGGCGAACGTGCATTCCGGGTGCGCCACCACGGGGGCGTCCGGGTACTGGTCGCGGATGCGCTCGATGCTCTGGCGGGTGAACTCGACGTGGACGTAACAGTTGCCCTGCCACAGGTCCATCTTGCGGCCGGTCTTTTCCATCACCCAGCCGCCCAGGTTCTGGTCGGGCACGAAGAGGATGTTGCGGTCCGCCGGGGCGCTCTCGACGATCTTGATCGCATTGCCGCTGGTGACGATCACGTCGCTGAGCGCCTTCACGCCCGCCGAGCAGTTGATGTAGGCGATGACGTAGTAAT
>CALMAQ010000192.1 GCA_937859745.1 uncultured Verrucomicrobiota bacterium
GCCCACCTGTTCTGGCCCTCCGGGACAAACCCGCACCGGACCGCGGACCACGGTTGCCAGCCGCGCGGCGATTTCGCTCCGGTCGCCGGGCAGGCTGCCCCGCAGGCCCACCAGCGTGCCTTTCGTCTCGAAGAAAGGTGTCGTTGCTTCCATCCCCAGTGCCCGGCAGAGCAGCGCGTTGTTACCTACCTCGGGATGTACGTCCAGCGGTAGATGGGCGCTGTAGATGGCCAGACCGGCGTCCATTGCCCGCTTCCACTGCCGGTAGTTCCCCCCCGTCAGCGGCTGCGATCCGCTCCAGAACATCCCGTGGTGGACCAGCAAGAGGTCCACGCTCTCGCCAACCGCCCGTGAGATCGTCGCGCCGCTGGCGTCCACCGCCGCACCGACCTTGGAGACGCCGCCATGGTTCTCCAGTTGGAGGCCGTTAAGAGCGTTGGCGTAGTCACCGATCCGCCGGATTTGGAGGTAGTCGTCCAGCAAGGTGCGGACCTCGCGCAGGGAAGCCAGGGGTTGCATGGGAACGATGTAGCAGCGAAAGGGGCTCTGTTCATCGGGCAAATTGCCGTTACATTGCCGCCACCCTCTATGCTAAGCGCCGGAATCGTCGGGCTCCCCAACGTGGGCAAGTCCACCCTCTTCAACGCCGTCACCCGCACCCGCAAGGCGCAGGCGGCTAACTATCCTTTCTGCACCATCGATCCGAACGTCGGCATTGTCACGGTGCCCGATTCCCGGCTGCAAGCTCTTAGCAAGCTCAGCCATTCGCAGAAGATCATCCCGGCGGCCATCGAGTTCGTGGACATCGCGGGCCTCGTGCGCGGCGCGAGCGGCGGGGAAGGATTGGGCAACCAGTTCCTCTCCCACATCCGGGAGGTGGACGCCATCGTGCAGGTGGTCCGCTGCTTCGAGGACGCCGACATTCACCACGTCAGCGGTTCGGTTGATCCCGTGCGAGACATCGAGGTCATCAACACCGAACTGATCCTCGCCGACCTCGCCAGCGCGCAGAAGCGCCAGGACCGCAACACCAAGTCCGCGCGCGCGGGCGACAAGGCGGCGCAGGCAGAGAACGCGCTGCTCGCGCGATTGATCCCCCACCTTGACGCGAGCCGCCCGGCTCTGACGCTGGAGGTGTCCGACGCCGAGAAAGCGCTGATGCACGGGTTCTTCCTGCTTTCCGGCAAGCCGACGATCTTCGCGTGCAACGTCGCGGAGAGCGACCTGGCGGCGCTGACGACGGGCGTGGCGGAAAAAGAACTGCACTCCTCGTCCAGCACGGCTGCCCACCATATCCAAGCGGTGCGCGATTACGTCAAAGCACACCTGGATACCGAGGCCGTCGTCATCAGCGCGCAAATCGAAAGCGAGCTGGTGGACCTGTCCGACGAGGAAGCCGCCGAGTACTTGGCCGGACTTGGAGTCAGTGCGGACGGCAGCGGCGTCGCTACGCTGATCCGCGCCGTCTATCACCTACTCGGACTGCGGACCTACCTGACCACCGGCGAGAAGGAAACCCGCGCCTGGACGATCCACGCCGGAGACAAGGCCCCGGCGGCGGCGGGCGTGATCCACTCGGACTTCGAGCGCGGCTTCATCGCGGCGGAAATCGTCCACTTCGACGAATTGGTGCGCCTGGGCACCTTCGGCAAGGCGCGGGAGGCGGGTAAGTTGCGCATCGAAGGCAAGGAATACGTCGTCCACGACGGCGACGTGGTAGAATTTCGCTTCAACGTTTGAGGCGGCTGGCGCGTCTATTGCTGCTCACGACGCCTGCCATCCTTCCAGCGGACAAACCATTTTACAGCCCCGGCCCTTTCCACCATTGTTTCGCTCCGGCGCTGCCGGTCTCCCGTTCTCTGCTTGAGTTTCCCTATGACCCGCTTTCTTTCGCTGGCGTGCGCCGTACTCGGCGTCATGCTCTTGCTCCCCACCGCCCCGGCCACGGCGGAGATCGCGGATGTACGCAAAAGCGTCGTCCGCATCACCACCACCTCGCAGGACCCTGATTACAAGGTGCCCTGGAACCCCGGGAACATCGCGCGTGGAGTCGGGGCGGGCTTCTACATCGGTGGCCAACGAATCATCACCAACGCGCACGTCATCAGCAACTCCCGGTTCGTGACCGTTGAACGCGAGAATGACCCGAAAAAATACCCTGCGACCGTGCGCTTCGTGGGGCACGATTGCGACCTCGCGCTCCTGGAAGTGCGTGACCCGGCTTTTTACCACGGCCTGCGGGCACTGGAAATCGGCGGCATCCCCAAGCTGGAGTCCAGCGTGTCCGTCTACGGCTATCCCATCGGCGGCGAGCGGCTTTCCGTCACGCAGGGCATCGTCTCGCGCATCGACTTCCAGACCTACACGCACTCGGCGGTGGACAGCCACCTAGCCTGCCAGATCGACGCGGCGATCAACCCTGGCAACAGCGGCGGACCGGTGTTGCAGGCCGGCAAGGTCGTCGGGGTGGCCTTCCAGGGGTACAGCGGCGACGTGGCGCAGAACGTCGGCTACATGATCGCCACGCCCGTGCTCCAACACTTCCTGCAGGACATCTCGGATGGTCATTACGACAAATACGTGGATCTGGCCGTCACGCCCTTCCACCTCCAGAACGTCGCCGAGCGCCATGCGCTCGGGCTGCCGGACGATGATCGCGGGGTGCTCATCGGGTCCGTGATGCCGGGCGGTTCCTGCGACGGCGTGCTCAAGGTCGGCGATGTCGTGCTCTCCATGGATGGGTTGCCCGTGGCCAGCGACGGATTCATTGAAATCGACGGCGAGCGGGTGGAGATGGCCGAAGCGGTGGAGCGCAAGTTCAAGAACGATCCGCTCGACATGCAGATCCTCCGCGACCACCAGCAAATGAACGTTACGGCGCGGCTCAAGCCCGCGTGGCCGTTCCTGATCCAGTCCAACCAGTATGATGCGCGTCCCCGGTTCGTGCTCTTCGGCGGGTTGTTGTTCCAGCCGCTCTGCCGCGACTTCCTGGAGGCCTACGGCATCGACGACCTGCGCGTGCGTTATTTCTACGATTCGTTCGTGGAGCGGGACATCTTCCTGCAACACCCAGAGGTGGTGATCCTCAGCCAGGTGCTGCCCGATCCGATCAATACCTACGTCGAGAACTTCAAGAACGCCATCGTCAGCGAGGTCAACGGCCACGCGATCAAGCGTCTCGATGATCTTGCCGCCGCTTTCGCCGAGCCTGCGGACTACTACGTGATCCGCTGCATCGGCGAGGGTAGGCCCATCGTGCTCGAGCGGACGAAGGTGGAGGCGGCCCGCCAGCGCATCCAGACGGCCTACGGCGTCACCAGCGAGCAGAACTTGGCCCCTACGCCAGCAACCCCGCCCAACGGGGAAGGCGACGTGGCGATCACCCAGACTGGTCCTGCGGCTGCCAGGACCGACACCGCCGCCCGCTAGTGCCCACGGCGCAAGCTGCGAAGCCCTCGCCTTTCCCACCCGTTTTCTTCCCTCCGCTCGCATGATCAAAATCGTATCGTTCCTCGCTTCTTTGCTCCTCTTGGCGACATGTCCGCGAATGATGGCGGCCACCGGCGCAAAGCCGCTCCAGAAGTCGGATTTCTCTGTCGTCCGGGTGAACTCCACGAACCAGGACTTCGACTTCTTCCGTCCGTGGGCCAAGAAAAGTCCGCG
Source organism: uncultured Verrucomicrobiota bacterium (assembly GCA_937859745.1). Lineage (GTDB taxonomy): Bacteria > Verrucomicrobiota > Verrucomicrobiia > Chthoniobacterales > SZAS-18 > CAHJWO01. Next base: position 3,664 of record CALMAQ010000192.1, read on the forward strand.
CGCTTTTCACGGGCTCGGGGCAGTGCTTTCGGGCAACCGCGTCCTAGTGACCGCGCAGCTTGTGGCCAACCACAACTATGTGGAACTGGAACGGGCCGACAGCGGCGAGAAGACCTCCGCCAAGGTGGTTTGCGTGGACTACGAGGCAAATCTGGCGTTGCTCCAGCCTTCGGCGCAGGACTTTCTCGCCGGGCTCAAAACTGCGGAACTCACGCTGGACGCCTCGGTCGGAGACCGCGTGAACGTTCTCCAACTCGAAAGCAACGATGCGTTGGTCGCCACGCCGGGGCCCATCACCACCATCGAGGTCTCCCGGTATCAATTGGAGAACACAGCCTTTCTCATCTACCGCCTGAGTCTGCCGTTGCAGTACAAGGAAGGCAGCTTCACGACGCCGGTGCTCAAGGACGGCAAGCTCGCGGGCATCCTGATGCGGTACGATCCCCGTACTCAGGCCGTGGACGTGCTCCCCTCGCCGGTGATCGCGCATTTTCTGAAGGACTTCGACGACGGGCACTACCAGGGTTTTCCCCGGGCGGGCATGGAGTACGCCCCGACCCGTGACCCGCAGTTGCGTCACTATGCCAAGCTACCGCCCAGCGGTGGCGGCGTGTACGTCACGGAAGTCGTCCGCGACGGCCCGGCCGCCCGGTCAGGTTTGCAGATCGGGGACGTGATCTTGGAAATCGGCGGGCAGAGCATCGACCAGGACGGCAACTATGATGAACCTCTCTACGGACGCATCTCCATCGCCCACCTGATTTCCACGAAGTCCTTTGCCGGTCAGATGATTCCCCTGAAGGTCTCGCGTGACGGTCAGGTGCAGAATCTGGATCTGCCGCTCAGCCACCAGGCAGGGACGGATTATGTGAGTGAACCTTACGTCATCGACCATCCGCCGCGCTACTACGTCATCAACGGGCTGATCTTCCAGGAACTCTCCAAGCAATACCTCAAGGAATGGGGCGGCGACTGGCAGAAGCAGGCTCCGCAACGCCTTGTGTACCTGGACCGCTACCAGAGTTCTATGATCCCGACTGGCAGAAAGCGCGTCGTGGTGCTCAGCCAGGTGCTGCCTGTAGCGAGCAACATTGGCTATGAGGACTTGAAGTACCTCATCGTCACGAAGGTCAACGGCGTGCCGATCAACAGCTTGGACGATTTGCCGAAAGCCCTGGAAAAGCCGGAGAACGGCTTCGAGAAGGTCGAGTTCGAGGATTTTCCACGGCAGATTTTCGTCGATGCCAACCAGTTGCCGGAGGATGACAAAAACGTCCAAGAAAGTTATACGCTGCCCAGCCTGAGCCGCCTGGAATAAGCGCAGCCCAGGCTGGCAGGACCGGGGCGGTGGCGTCCGCGGCACCCCCGACGGTCGTTTTTAGTGGCAAGGGGGCCAGCGGGCTTCCCGAACAAACCATCGCTCTATGAACGACACCAGCATCACCAAGGTCACTTCCGAGTTTTCGCCCAAGGGGCAGCTCGGCCAAAGATATCTCGCCAGCGGCAAGTCACTGGCCATGCGGCTCTGGAAGGACGAGGAGCCCTCCGAACCGCTACCCGAGACTGCGCGGGAATATGAGACTGTGGGTTTCATTATCAGTGGACGGGCGGAACTGCACCTTGAAGGACAGACCCTGCTGCTGAATCCCGGCGATTCGTGGGTGGTGCCCAAGGGAGCGAAGCACACCTACCGCATCCTGGAGACACTGACGGCCATTGAGGCGACGAGCCCTCCGGCTCAGGTTCACGACCGCGACCACGCCTGACCACATTTTCCGAGGAAAACTGACCGCGCTGTTAGCCTTCGATGGTTGACGGCGCGTTTGTTTTTCGCGCAACTTCAGCGCCGTGCTGCTGAAACTCTCGCTGTTGCTGATCCCACTGTCGCTGGCGCTCCGCTACGGCGGGCACGCGCCTGCGGGTTGGGTGTTCGCCGTCGGCATCCTAGCCATCATCCCGCTGGCGGAATACATCCGACAGGCCACGGAGCAGGTGGCCCACGCGGCGGGTGGGGCCATCGGCGGCTTGCTCAACGTCACCTTCGGCAACGCGGCGGAACTGATCATCGCCATCTTCGTCCTGCGCGCCGGGGAAGTCGAGGTCGTCAAAGCGCAGATCACCGGATCGATCATCGGCAACAGCCTGCTGGGGTTGGGGATGGCGATCATCGCGGGCAGCATCGGCAGAGAGCGGCAAACGTTCAAAAAGGAACGCGCGGCCCTGCTCTCCAGCATGCTGATCCTCTGTGTTATCGCGCTGCTTCTGCCCGCCGTGTTCGATTACACGGAGCGGCATCGACTCAGCGCAGCCGAGGCGACCGCCAAGAGCGAGCACCTGAGCCTGGGCGTCGCGGGGGTGCTGATTCTGATCTACCTCGCTAACTTGGTCTACACCCTGGTGACGCACCGCGACCTCTTTGCCATCGACGGCGACGGGGAAAAGCAACAGGCTGCGTGGAGCCTGCCCGTCTCGGTCGGCATGCTGCTCGGCGCGACGGCGGTGATCGCCCTGGAAGCCGACATCGTCAGCGATGCCCTGGCGGCCACGGCGCGCGGGATGGGTGTGTCCACGTTTTTCCTCGGCATCATCGTGCTGGCGGTCGTCGGGAACGCCGCCGAGTACGTTTCGGCCGTTTATTTCGCACGCCGTAACCGAATGGGCATGGTGATGACCATCACCGTCGGCTCGACGATCCAAGTCGCGCTCCTGACCGCTCCGCTGCTCGTCTTCGTCTCTCACGCGATGGGCCACCCGATGAACCTGGTTTTCTCGAACCCTCTCGAAATCGCCTCCATCGCGGCGGTGGCCTTCGCGGTCAACGCCATCGCGCAGGACGGCGAGACCACCTGGTTCGAGGGCGTGCTCCTACTGGGAATTTACCTCCTGCTGAGCCTCGCGTTCTTCTTCGTCGCTTAGACCTTGTGCAGCGCGTCCAGGTCCATCTCACCCTGATTGCTGGTGAAGACGATCTTTTTCGAGCTGCCGCTCTGGTGCTGCTGGACGCCGGACACCTTGTGGCCCTCGGTATCGTAGACCGTGGCCGTGCCGCTGCCCTCATCGATGGCGAGGCGATCTTTTTCGGCAAAGTAGGCGTAGCGCATTTCGTTCTGGCCGCCCGCCGTGTCCGGCGAGTCGCCCAGATTTTCCGGCCACCAGCGGTGGGACTTGCCTGACTCGAAGCTCTTTATTGGCTTCATGGATTCCATCGGTTTCATCGGCTTCATGGGTTCCATCGGTTTCATGTGGGAAGGGTCGTTGAGGATTGTTGGATTGACGTTTCGCTTGCTGCATCGACTTCGGCCGCTTCCTCGCGTAAGATGGCGGCGTGGATGTCGCCGGGAACACAGCGCCGAACGCTCGGGAGCCCATCACGTCGCTAACACGCGACGAATTGGCCGGCTCCCTCGCGGCGCTCGGGCAGAAGCCATTCCGCGCGGGACAGGTCCTTGATTGGATCTACCGCAAACGGGTCGATTCCTTCGAGGCGATGAGCGATCTTCCGGCGGCGTTGCGCTCGACGCTCGACGCACGCTTCTCTCTGCGGTCCATCGGCACGGTGCGGCGGCTCGGCTCGAACGACACCACGCAAAAGTTCCTGTTTCGCCTCGCGGACGGGCAACTCATCGAGAGCGTTTTGATCCCCGCTTCCCCCGCCCTCTACGGGGAGGCCAGCGACCGGCGCACGCTCTGCGTCTCAACGCAGGTCGGCTGCGCCTACGGGTGCAAATTCTGCGCGAGCGGACTGAACGGCTGGAGCCGCAACCTCCTCAGCGGCGAGATCGTTGAACAGGTGTTGCACGCGGAACAGGTGTCGGGCGAGAAGGTCAACAACCTCGTGTTCATGGGCATGGGCGAGCCGCTGGCGAACTACGAGCAACTGCTGCGCGCGATCAACAACATCAACGCTCCGTGGGGCTTGGGTCTCGGCGCGCGGCACGTGACGGTGTCCACCAGTGGTCTCGCGCCGCAGATCCGGATGCTGGCGGATCAACCGCTGCAAATCCGGCTCGCCATCTCGCTGCACGGCGCGACCGACGAGGTGCGAACCCAGATCATGCCCGTCAACCGCAAGTACCCGCTGGCGACCTTGCTCGATGCCTGCCGCTACTACCACGCGCGCAAAAAGCAGAAGCTGACCTTCGAGTACATCCTGATCGACGCCGTGAACGACCACGAGGGGCAGGCCCGCGCTCTCGCCGCCATGGCCACGGACCTCGAAGCCAAGGTCAACCTCATCCCGTACAACACCGTCGAGGGCCTCGCGTGGCGGCGGCCCCCTCTGGCCACCCAACAGGCCTTCTTGGGTCTGCTGCGAGCACGCGGCGTATCGGCGACCCTGCGGCGGGAAAAGGGGCACGACATCGCCGCCGCCTGCGGGCAGTTGCGGCGGCAGACGCTCGCCGGAACGAGCGCGCTGCTTTCCGCCTGATCGGTCCGGGCTATCTATCGGCGGTTCCAGACACCCGCCAGGCTGACGCTCCATTGGTATTTCCGGGCGTGTTCGCGCAACAGGAAAGGCAGCTCGACCGCGCGGACGAACTCGAAATCCGGCTCAAGGAAAGCGCGGAGCGCGTCGATGCCGCGCACGTCGTGTCCGTGCTGCTGAAAACCGCCCAGCCAGTTCGCGCGCGGCGTGTATTCCTCCAGCCAGGTGTAAGGGGACGCGATGACCAGTTGGCTGCCTGGTTTCAGAAGGCCCGGCAGCCTCGACAAACAGCGTCTTGGCTCCGGGAGCCGGTCCACCAAATTGATGAGCAGCGCCACGTCGAACGTCCCGAGGTCTGTTCGCAGGTCGCAAGCATCTCCGGTCTCGAAAGCCACCCGGCCGCGGTCGATTTCCACAGGGAGGGTTGCCACGAGGGGTACAGCCAGTTCGCCTTCCTCCGTTCGGCGATACGCCAGCCGCCCTGTGGCGCGCAAGGTCTCCGCCGCCCGGACAAAGCTCGCGGAGAAGTCGATGCCGACAACGTCGGCGCAATGCCGCGCTAGCTCGAACGTCGAACGCCCCACGGCGCAGCCCAAGTCGAGGCCGCGGGCATGGTCCGGCAACCGGGCCGCGTTCACGCACTCCGAAACCGCACGGACCGCGAAATCCAGCGCCCCACGCGGTCCGAACGGAAACGGCAGGATTTCTTCTGGTCGCCCGTAGTGAAAAAGCAGGTATTCGCCGAGCAGCCGGTCCGTTTCGTACGGGTTAACCGGCATCAGGACTTGAGCAGATCCCGAAAATAGGCCGTCGGACGGAAGTTCTCGATGAGCGCCGTCGTCTTGCCGTCCCGGATCATCCGCACCTGCCGACCCATGATCTCCGGGGTCTTCGTCGGCGAAAAGAGGATGTCGTCGTGAGTCGCGTTGCTCTTGCTCTTGAAGCGGTCAGGCGTCAAGCCGCCGCCGAGATGGTCGCTGCGCCCCGTGGCGATGTGGAAGGTGCCGAAGATCTTCTCGTCCTGGATGTCCCGTCCGGAAACGGGCAGCATTTGAGTGCCGAAGCCCAGTTCGCCGAGCTCTCCTGTGGCGGGATCGGAGAGCAGCTTTTCGCGATGGGCGGCGACGATGTCGGCATCCCCGCGCAGCAGCTCCACCTTGTTTACCCGACCTGCTTTGACCGTCATCAAAGCCAAAGTGCCGTCCTCGTAGCGCATCGGGAACTGGCCTTCCGCCCCGGTCGGCACGAAATACACTTCCCCCGCCGGAAGGTTGGCGACGTCGGGACCGCCGCGACAGAGTCCATGGCTCTTCTGGGCCTCCTGCCCCCCGAGCAGCAGGCGGAGCGTGTAGGTTTTCCCGTCCAGGCCGAAATCAATCTCGACCGCCTCCGCCCGGGTCACGCCGAGACGCAGCTTTTCCGCTTGCTTGCTCACCTCGTCGTAGTTCACCGACAAACCCGACGCCAGAATGATCGGATTAACGCCGTGCAAGGTCGCGCCCCGGAAGCCGAATTGCTTGGCGAAGGCAGTCAGCGGCGCGGTCGCCGAGTACGTGGAGATGCAAAGGATCAGGTCGAAGCGCGGATAGATGTCGCGTTCCAGGCTCAGCTCGCGGCCGGAGGCGTCCACCGCGAGGTCCGGCAGGTCTAGGTTACTGCCCCCGGTGATGGCATAGGCGTACATCTCGCCGCCGCTCATGCCAAGTTCCTGCATGACGCCATCTTGCAAGCCCTTGTAAAACGTGTCATGGGCAATCCGCTGGATCGTCAGCTTCGGATCGCTCAGGAAGGCGTAATCCTTCATCCCGTGCGGGTCTTGGAGGTCAATTAGGATGCAAATTTTTTCTCCCCGGGGCGGGGCGAAAACCGTTTGCAGCAGGTGGGACAAGCGGAAAGGCGGGAAGGTCCGGTCCGAATACTCGTTGGACAGGGCGGTAGGAGCGGTCGCGGTTTGCATGGGAAAGTTCGATGCTGGTAGTCGGGTTGGTCCGAATGCTTCCTTATGGATAGGCATTTAAATTAACCTTAAATTATCTGTCGCACAAGGCGGCTGGCTCAGGTGAACCATTACCAGGCGGAACTGTTGGTCTGCGCTTCGAGCCGCGCTTGCGCGTCCCGTTCCAGTTTCGGAAAAAAGTTCAGTCCCGTCCTGTGCTCGATCTCGCCCACGCTGGTGAGGTATCCGTCGATCGATCCATGCACGGGGGCTTCCTGGTCGATGATGAACGCCTCCGCGCGCACGCCCCCCTCGTGCGAGTGGACCACGATCATGTAAAACGACGGCGGGATCGGCACCTTGCCGCGCAACCGTTGAAGGCGGTCCTCCGGCGCGAAGACCGGACCGGCAATGACCCACACCTGCCCGTACCGGCCGGTGTAGTTGTCCACGATGCGCGTTTCGAGGTCCTTCCAGAGCCCGGCGTTGAGGCGGTGCCGCTGGGGGCAAACGTTGGACATGAAGAAAGTTTCCTCCTGTGCCTGCGCCCCGAAGCGGGTGCCGATGGCATAGTTGGGGGCCATGTGGCCACGGTCGTAGCCGCTGCTCGTGTAGTCGCCTGGTTCGACCCGGGCGGCGGTGCGCGGGTCCACGAAGAAACCTTCGGGCCGCTTGGGCGGGACCACCCGTTTCTCCAGGTCGAACACGCGGTAGCATACCCAGGCGGGGTCGCAGAGATCATCGCAATAACCCACCGTGTACGCCTGGTTGTGGAGCGTCCGCAGTTCGTGCGGGAAGGTGGTCCGTTCCGGCTCCCCGGCGAAGACAATTCCTTCGCCCGGCTTGACGTTCGTCGGCACGAAGGGCCGATGGACGTAGAGCGTCCAGATGTCCCAAAGAATCTCGGAGAGCTTGATGCGCTTGTGCTGTTGTTGGTAGTTGGAAACCGTCCGCGCGACCTCGCGCCTGCGGTCGGGAGTCTGGAAGAGGAACCAGCCCGAAAGTAGCACCATGCAGAGCGTGAGCAGCCCGAACCGGACGCTGGCCGCCCGGCGTGTGCCGCCGGGACCGCTGCCTAAAATCGCGGTGATGAGCTGGAGCACCAGATCCAGCACGTTGACGTTGGACGAGGACGGGGGCCTGCGGGGGGGCATATCGCCCGTCGTTATAGCGGAAGCGTCGGCGCGGTGGCGACCGGATTCTACCGGCCGCTCGCGCGTCCAGTGTCGCCGGGGAGTGGCTTGGTGAAACAGTGCGCTTCGGGGTTGCCGACGTACCGGCCGTAGGACGAGGTCGGCAGATATCCCGCTGCCCGGTACAGGGCGATGGCTTCCGGCTGGAAGGTGCCGGTTTCGAGGATGATTTTTCCGTAGCCGAACCCGGCGGCGAGACGTTCCAACTCCCCGAGGATCTGCCTGGCGATCCCCCGGCGGCGCGCCCCGGGCGCGACGTACATCCTTTTCACCTCCACGGTGTCGCCGTCGATCTGGCGCAACGCACCGCAGCCCACCGGGCTTCCATCCTGCCAGGCAACCACCAGCGCGGTGCGCGGACCGGCTGCCTCTTCGGGCAGGAACGGGCTGGGAGGGCGGTGGTAGCGCAGGCTGAGTTCGGCGCAAAGCGCGTCAATCATGGCGACGGCCGCGTCGCTCCAGGGCGATTCCACCCGCACCGAAACCATGTCGCTCCCCTAGCCGCCGGCGGCACCCTCGCCACCGGGTTTGGTCATCTCGACGGGATCGAGCGCCGCCTTCAGTTCCTCCGAAGGCAGCACCTGCTGCTCCTCGCAAAGCTGGCGCACCGTCTTGCCGGTCTTGCCGCTTTCCTTGGCGATCTCCGCCGCGCGGTCGTAACCAATGATCGGAGCCAGGCTCGTGACCATCGCCATGCTGTACTCGACGAGTTCGTTGCACCGGGCCTCGTTCGCGGTAATTCCCCGCACGCACTTGTCCGTGAAGGCGCGCACCGCGTGGCTCAGAACCCGGACGTTTTCCAGGAAATGGTGCGCCATAACCGGCATCATCACGTTCAACTCGAACGAACTGCCCGCCGCGGCGGCCCAGGTGATCGTGGCATCGCCGCCGAACACCTGCGCGCACACCTGCATCAGCGCCTCGCACATCACCGGGTTGACCTTGCCGGGCATGATGGAGCTGCCAGGCTGGGTCGCGGGCAGTCCAATTTCGCCAAAGCCGCAACGCGGGCCGCTGCTCAGCCACCGGATGTCGTTGGCCACCTTGAACAGGCTGACGGCGATGGTTTTGAGTTCGCCGCTGGCTTCCACCAGGCCATCCTTTGCAGACTGGGACTCGAAGTGATCGGCGGCCTCCCGGAAAGTGATGCCGGTTTGCGCGCTGAGATGCCGGATGGCCAACCGCGCGAAATCGGGGTGGCAGTTCAAGCCCGTGCCGACGGCGGTGCCTCCGAGCGGAAGCTCCTCCAGCGCGCGAAGGGCGATATGGATGCGTTCGCCGCCCCGTTCCGCCTGCCGGGCGTAGCCCGCGAACTCCTGGCCCAGCCGGACGGGCGTCGCGTCCATCAGGTGCGTCCGACCGATCTTGATGACCTCCCAGAACTCCTTGGATTTGGCGCTCAACGCCTCGGACAGCTCCTGCAGGGCCGGGAGCAGATCTTTCTGTAGGGTTTCCGCTGCCGCGACGTGGATCGTCGTCGGGATCACGTCGTTACTTGACTGCCCCATGTTGACGTGGTCGTTGGGGTGGACAGGCTTTTTCGAGCCGATGGGCTCGCCCGCCAACTGGGAGGAACGGTTGGCCAACACCTCGTTGGCGTTCATGTTCGTGCTGGTTCCCGAGCCCGTCTGGAAGATGTCGATGGGGAAATGAGCGTCCAATTTCCCATTGATGAGCTCCTCCGCCGCCCGCGCGATGAGGTCGGCCTGTTCGGCCGGGAGTTTGCCCAACTCCCGGTTGGCCTTGCCGGCAGCCGCCTTGACGAGGCCCAGAGCACGCAGGAAAGAGCGGCCGAAACAGTGGCCGCTGATCGGGAAATTCAGCACGGCGCGCTGGGTGCTCGCGCCATAGAGGGCTTCAGCGGGCACGGGCATCTCGCCCATGCTGTCTTTTTCGAGGCGGGCAGCGGCTTCCGGCATGACCAAAGGGGGAGAAGTCGGGCAACCCTGACTAGCGCCGCGAGCGGTTGCCCGCGAGGGAGCGGTTCTTGTGGCTCTTGCCCGCGTGGCCGTTCACGCCGTTGGACGAGCGGGCCGACCCGCTTTCCTTCGCCGCAGGAGCTGGGTCCTTGTGGAACACCGTGATGAACATCGGCGGCACGTTTTGCAGAAAGTATTCGCTGTCGGCGCGCGGGAAGATGTCAGGCGTCGCGTGGCGGCGCAATTCGTTCGTCACTTGGTAGATGACAAAATCTCCACCGGGCTTGAGCGCGGTGGAGGTATCGCGCAAAATCTGGCGCTTCTTGCCGACTTCCATCGTGCTGAAAGGGATGCCCGAAACGATGTAGTCGCAGTGCGTCAGATTCTGGCGGGCGAGTTCCTTGGACAATGTGGCACAGTCATCCTGGATGACCGTCACGCGCGCGTCGCCGGCGAATTGGCGCTCCAAGTCGCGGCAAAATTCCGGGTCGAGTTCAAAGAGCAAGAACTTGGACTCGGGATGCGCCCGCTTAAGCATTTCGCGGGTGTGGCAACCTTCGCCGGGACCATACTCCGCGACGACCACGGGGCGCGAAAGATCCATCTTGTCCGAGACCCGGCGGATCATCATGGGCGAACTCGGCATGATCGAGGCCACCTGGAAAGGACGTTGCAGGAAGCGCAGGAGAAAAAGGGCGAAAGATGGCATGGTTCGTTTTAGAGGCGTCGGCGGGCACTTTGACAGATCATCGCGGCTTGTCCAGCCCCGGTCTCCCCAAGCGGGACGGCTTACCTTCCCCTCGGGTGACAAGGAACAAATCGCCTGCAAACATCGTCCCGGCTCTTTTTATCCGTGTCCGAAGGACCACCGGCAGACCACGATGGAGGCGACGACGCCGGTCGCGTCGGCGATCAACCCAGCCGCGACGGCGTGACGCGAACGGCGGACCGCGACGGCTCCGAAGTACACCGCCAAGACGAAAAAGGTCGTCTCCGTGCTGCCGTAAATCGTCGCCGCGGTCCGCGTCAAGAGGCTGTCCGGGCCGAAATGGTGGACCAAATCCACGAACAACCCCTGGCTGCCACTGCCGCTCAGCGGTCGCATGAGCACCAAGGGGAGCAGATCCGAAGGGAAGCCGATGGGATTGAGCACGGGGCGCAGTCCTTTGGTCAGCGCGTCCATCCCGCCGCTGCCCCGGAACATGCCGATGGCTGCGAGCATGATCGTCAAGAACGCAATGATCCGCACCGCAACCGGGAAGGCTTCCTTCGCGCCTTCGACGAATTCCTCGTAGACCTTGATCCGGCTCAACGCCGCGTAGAGTGGAAAGAACGCCAGCAGCAGCGGCAGTAACACGATGGACACTGCGCCGAGCAGGCGCGCAAACTGCCCTCCCCCGTTCCCAAGGTCAGCAGGATAATAGCGCAGGGTGTAGACGAACAACCCCAAGGCCAGCGTCCCAAAGGCAGCCAACACGTAGGGACCAGCGGGCACCATCGGAGGCGTCGGCTCGGCCCCGGGCTCCACGAATGCCTTTGCGGGAGGCCGGTCTGGTTCCCGTGCCTCGTCCACCTGGACGGGAGGCAGGGCAAACATCGGCAGCTTTTCGAGCAGCTTGGCCGCCGTGACACCAGCAATGCAGGCGCAACTCGTGCAGAGTAGGCTGGTGCTGACGATCGCCGTCGGATTATTAGCGTGGTTCGCCACCAGGATGCCGATGACGGTCGCCGGGATGAGCTGCACGCTGCTCGTGTTGATGGCCAAGAACGTACACATGGCGTTCGTCGCCACGCCGGGGCGAGGGTTGAGCCGTTCGAGGTACTCCATCGCGCGCAGGCCGAAGGGGGTCGCGGCGTTGCCGAGGCCAAGCATGTTCGCCGCGATGTTCATGACCATTGCACCCATGGCCGGATGTTCCGCGGGAACCTCGGGAAAGAGGAAGCGCATGATCGGGCGCAACGCGCGAGCCAAAACGCCGACCAGCCCGGAACGTTCCGCGAGTCGCATGAGACCCAGGAAGACCGCCCAGGTGCCCACCAGCGGCAGGGCCACGTCCATGACCGCCGCCCGCGCCCCGTTGAGCGCCCCCTTGGTCACGTCGTCCAGATGGCCGGTCGCCCCGCCGATGGCGACGGACAACAACACGAGCGTTAGCCAGATGTAGTTGAGCATCGGGAGCGTCGGAAGGTTCAGCGCCCAGCCATGCGAAGCTCAATGGGCACGCCCAAAAAGCGTGGCCGGGTCCGCAGCACATAGACATCCAGGCAGGCGCGCACGTCCGCGAGATACTCGCGCACCCGGGACTTGGCGGAATCGCGCATGGCCACCTCCTGGCTCGGGAACGCCACGGCGTCGATCCCTTCGTGGGCCGACAGGAAGAGGGCGCGGTCCACGTGGAAGTCGTCCGTGATGACCGTTAGCCGCCGCTGGCTGAACACCCGCCGGGCGCGCGCCACCGAATCCAGGGTGCGGAACCCGGCGGCGTCCAGCGTCATGGCGTTGTCCGGCACGCCGAGTGCAAGCAGGGCAGCCCGCATATCCGCCGGTTCGTTGTAGCCGCGCGTCCCGTTGTCGCCGCTGAGCAGGAGGTGCCGCACCTTGCCCGAGCGGTAAAGGTGCGCCGCCGCGGCGACGCGGTGGTCGAAATGCGGGTTCCGGTCCTTGCGCGGGCCGCTGAACTTCGACGTGCCCAGTACGAGCCCCACTTCGTTGCCCGGCAAGTCGGCAGATTTGGCGTGAACCCGGCCCACGGCGGCCTTGTGAACCTTCGCCGAGGCTGCGAGGATCGCCACTAGGCCGAGGACCACGGGCACAACCAGTGAACCGGCGGCGATCAGCATGTACTTCATGGCAGCCAAGACGCCGACGATGCCGAAGCGCGCCGGGTTTGGCAATCCCCGTTTGCGCGCTCAGTTCTGAGATCAGATCGCCCCGGGGTCTTCCAGCCACCCGGGCTCCTTGAGCAGGGTAACGAATTGCTTCTGCGCGGGCGAGATCGCCCGGTGCCGCCGGTAAATGACGCCCAAGGGCCGCCACATGTCGAAACTTTCCACTTCCACGGGCACGAGGCTGCCGTTGCGCGCTTCGTCTGCCACGCTGGTTTGCGGCACGATGGAGACGCCGTTTTCGATTTCCACCGCACGCTTGACCGTCTCGATGTTGTCAAATTCCATCGTGTGCTGGATCTCCACCCCCTGTTCGCGCAGCATCCGGTCGATCACCTTGCGGGTAGGCAGGTCCGGCTCGAACGAGATGAACTTTTCTCCCTGCAAGTCCTTGAGACGAACTCTTTTTCGCTCGGCCAGAGGGTGGCCCGGATGACAGATCAGCACGAGTTTGTCGCGCCAGAAGTCCTCGACGACCAAGCCGGTCCGCTTGGCGGGAAACGCGACCAGGCCCAGATCGGCGTCCCCTTCGAGCACCTCGGTGTAAACCTGCGCCGAGCGGCGGTAATCGACTTTCACGGTCACGTCGGGATACAGCGCACGGAACTTCTTCAGGAACGGGGGCAGCTCGTGCAGTCCGATGCTGTAGACGGCGGCAATTTTCAATTCGCCGGCGACCACGTTCTGCAACTCACGGATGCGGTGTCCGAGGTTCTCGAAGGTGTCGAGGATTTCCTTGCTGGCTTGCAGGAACGCGCGGCCTTCCTGCGTGACGGAAAAATTCTTTTTTCCGCGTTCGATGAGACTGACCTGGAAATGTTGTTCGAGAGAGCGGATCTGTTGACTGACGGCACTCTGCGTGATCGAATTCAGAGAGGCCGCGCGGGAGAAGCTCGCGGTCTCCACCAAATCGCAAAACACCCGAAACGTCTCGATTTGCATGGGTGCAGCGAACATAAGGAAAACTAATACCGGTGTCAAACACCGGCATTCCTGCTAATGACAGCAACCATTGGTGAACGACTGGCGGAGGCTCGGGTGAATGTCGCGCGCGCCGCGAAAGTTTCTGGGCGTGACCCCGGCCAGGTGCAACTCGTGGCGGTGTCCAAGACGCATCCGCCGGAGGCCTTGCAGGAGGCGATGGAAGCCGGGCAATTTTTGTTCGGGGAGAGCCGGGTGCAGGAGGCGCGGGCTAAGATTCCGCTCCTGCCGGCGCGGGGCCGCTGGCACTTCATCGGGCACCTGCAGAAGAACAAGATCCGTGCGGCGCTGCCGCTTTTCGAGCAGTTCCACAGCGTGGATTCGTGGGAGACCGCGGAACAATTCGACCGCATTGCGCAGGAAGAAAGCCAGCGGCCAAACGTCCTGCTGGAAGTCAACGTCGCGGGCGAGGCCAGCAAGTACGGCTTTTCTCCCGAGGGCCTCGTGGCCCGGATCGAGAAGCTGATGGCTTTGCACCGCTTGGAAATCGCGGGATTAATGACCATCGCCCCGTTCCACCCGGAGGCCGAACATTCGCGTCCGTACTTCGCGCAATTGCGCGAACTGCGCGACCGCCTGGAACGGGAGGCGGGCATCGGGCTGCCGCAGCTTTCGATGGGGATGAGCGGGGACTACCTTGTCGCCATCGAAGAGGGCGCGACGGCCGTGCGCGTGGGCAGCGCCATCTTCGGCACCCGCAAGGGCAAGCAGTGGACGCCCCCCGCCGGGCTCGACTAGGCGGCGGGCGGCTTTAGGTACTCTGCCTGCACCCAGGCCAGCGCCTCCTCGCGGGAAGCGAAAGCTCCTTCGAGCTGCCTGGTCATGGCTGCTTCAAGGATTTCGCCAAAACGCGGACTTGGCTTCAGCCCCCTCCCGAGCAGATCGTGGCCGGTGACAAACGGTTTGGGAATCAGCGGTTCGTGGGCGAACTCCTCCTGCTTCGCGCGCAGGAAGGCGTGGTTGTCCAGAAAGCCGTGGCTGGCCGTGCAGTCCACCCGGTGCAGTTCCATCTCGTCCTCGAACCCCGGGCGGGCCATGAACCGCTTGAGCTTGGCCACGCGCATGTTGGGCACGTCCTTGAACGCCATGTGCTGCCGGACGGCTTCCACTGTGGCGTCCGTGTCGGCGCGCGAGAAGCGCAGGCGTTCCATGACTCGTTGCGCCATCTCGGCCCCGACGTGTTCGTGCCCGTTGAAGCGGATGCGGCCGTTCTCGTCCACCCGGGCGGTAGGCGGCTTGCCGATGTCGTGCAGCAGCACGGAGAACACGAGCGGCACGCTGACCTTTTCCGGCAGCAGGGAGAGCATCAGCCGCGTGTGGACGTACACGTCGCCTTCGGGGTGGAATTGGGGGGGCTGCTCGCAGCCGTGGCAGGCGTCGAGTTCCGGCAGCACGGCCCGCAGCAGCCCGCTGGTGTCGAGCAGGTCCAAGCCGCGCACCCGGCTCGGAGCGGTGAAAATGCGGACGAGTTCCTCGCGGATGCGCTCGGCGCTGACCGCCCCGATGGCATCCGCTTGGGCACGGACCGCCTCCCAAGTCGCGGCTTCGATCTCGAAACCGAGGTTTGCGGCGAAGCGCACTGCTCGCAGCAGGCGCAGCCGGTCCTCGCGGAAACGCGCGGCCGGATCACCGATGGCGCGCAGCTTCCGGGTTTGGAGGTCTGCCTGGCCGCCGACGTAGTCGATGACCCGCTCGGTTTGCGGGTCGTAGAACATGCCGTTGACGGTGAAATCCCGCCGCTCCGCGTCGCCCTGCGGCGTCGTGAAGGTGACATCGACCGGGTGCCGCCCATCCAGATACGCGCCGTCCGCCCGGAAACTGGCCACCTCGAACTGGAAACCGCCGTGCAGCACCACGATGACCCCGAAGTGCGCCCCCACGGCCAGGGTGCGCGGGAAAAGCGACTGCACTTCTTCGGGACGCGCGCTGGTGGCGATATCGTAATCTTTGGGGCTGACCCCGCGCAGCGCGTCGCGCACGCAGCCGCCGGCGAAGTACGCCGTGTGCCCGGCGGATTGCAGGCGAACGGCGACGGCGCGGGCAACGGCTTCGATTTCCATGGAAGGGTTAGCAACGTAGCACAAAGCGTGCGGCCCGGAGGCTTCGATTCACGAGGCTTCGAACAAAAAACGCCCCTTCGCGTTGAAAGCCAAGACCTGGGCGTTCCGTACACACAGTTTTTTTCTCCGGAGAGGATTTCGTTCTTCCGACGCGGTCCCGGGCAGCGTAGAGTCGATGCCGAACGGCCATGCACACCGACTCCCCGGACATGATTGCCCCCGAGTTGAGCTTCCAGCACTACAAGGTGCTCCGGTTGGACGACGGCTCGCCCTGGGAACTCGGGCGCGGGTCGATGGGCATCACGTACAAGGCCTTCGATGTGAACCTGTGCTGCGAGGTAGCGCTCAAGGTCATCAACGCGGCGACCCTCGAACACCCCCACGCCCGCGAACGTTTCGTCTCGGAGGCTCGGGCGGCGGCGAAGCTGCGGCACCGCAACATTGCCAGTGTCTACCATCTGGGCAACGACGGGGAGCATTACTTCTACGCCATGGAGTTCGTGGACGGCGAAACACTCGACGCGCTCGTGCGGCGGCAGGGTCCGTTGCCGGTCCCGGCGGCGTTGAAGATCGTCCTCCAGGCCGCGCGCGCGCTGGCCGCGGCCACGCGTCAGGGACTGGTCCACCGCGACCTCAAGCCCGCGAACATTATGGTCACGCACGAGGACGACGACGACGAACCGCTCGTCAAGGTCATCGACTTCGGGCTGGCGAAGCCGATCACGCACGCCGATGGCGCGCGTCCGCTGACCTTCGGCGGCTTCGTGGGTACGCCGCAGTTCGCCAGCCCGGAACAGCTCGAAGAGCGCCCGGTGGACGGTCGCTCGGACATCTACAGCCTGGGTGCCACCGCCTGGTTCCTGTTGACGGGCCGCGCGCCTTTCCTGGGCTCCTTGGCCACGATCTGCCGGCAGCACCTCACGCAGCCCCCGCCCTGGAGCCAGCTCCCCAAGCCATTCCCGGAGACCGTGCGGACCCTGTTGGCACAGATGCTCGAAAAGGATCCGTTGCGGCGTCCGGCGGACGCGGTCGAACTCCGGCGGCAGATCGAAGCGTCGCTCGGAGTGCTCCGGGAGGCCCCGGCGGGGCTGGTGCCGGTACCGCCGCGGTTCGTGGCCAAGCCAGCGAACTGGTCCCGGCCGCGGCTCGGGCGGCCCGTGGGGATCGCGCCCATCGCGGAAGCGGAAACACCGCGGACCGGCATGATCCTCAAGGGCCGGTACGAGTTGCTGAGGCTGGTCGGCGAGGGCAACAGCGGCCGGGTGTTCCTGGCACGCGACCGCGCCGCGAACGAGGCGCTGGTGGCGATCAAGATCCTGCACCCGGAATTGGTGGGCACCGCTGCCGAGCGGGACCGGCTCGGAGACGAGGTGCGCCTCGTGCAAGCGGCGGCCCATCCGCAGTTGACGCGCGTCGCCGCCTTGGACACGCTCCTCTCGCAAAACACGGTGTTCCTGGTGGAGGAGTGGCTGCACGGCTTCACCGTGCTCGATTTTCTGGCGGTTCGCGGCGGAGCGTTGCCCGCCGGGGAAGGGCTGCGGCTGGTGGAGCAGGCCGCCGCGGCGGCTGACCACGCGGAAAGCTGCCGCCTGGAGCGCGTGGATTTCGCGCTGCACCAGTTACACCTCCACTTTTCCGTCGGCCGCGGGGGCATCGAGGACGATCCACACAGCGCGCGCGAACCGCTGCAAACGCCGATGGCGCAGTGGCCGGCTTGGATTTTGAAGGTTAACCCCCTGGGCACCCTGCGAAAAGGCTTGGAGGCGAGCACTTGGGCCGGGGATATCACGCTGATCCCGGGCGGCGCGAACGTGCCAGCCGTGAAAATTTGCGAGAGAAATGGTGCCGCCTTGCGCGACCAGTACACCCGGGGTGTGGCCCAACTGACCTACGAACTGCTGGGCGGCGCGCCGGCGTCGCCGGTGTACGCCGCCGAACGGCAGACGAAGTATGTTTCCCTGCCCGCCTTGAACGAGGAAGCGAACGCCGTACTGCGACGCGCCCTCACGCAAGCGTCCGCTCACGCGAGCGCGGCGGATTTCCACGCGGCCATCGCCCGTGCCGCAGGCAGCAGGTCAACCGGGCTGCCCACCACCGGTGCTTTGCCCGCTATCGTCGCAGTCCCGCTCGCCGGCCCGCTGATTCGGACCACACTTCCGGCCCGGCCGGGTTCCGCCGGGGGTTCGGTCGACGGTAGCGACCACCCCACGCTGGTCGTGCCCACGAAGGAGGGTTCGGCTGCCGCGCTTCCGCGGACCTCGGCCACGTTCGGCGCGGACGGCGAAGCACTGCCTGGCAACGACGGGGCGGCTTGGTCGGGGGCCGAGGAAGGAAGCGGCACCGTCTGGGATCGGCTGGTACTTGTAACCGGCGACGGGGCATCCAAGCTCTGGGTGGGCGGAGTCATATTGTCGTTCGTGCTGGTGCTGGGTGGTGCCATCGTGTTCCTGCGCGGAATCGAACACCGTCCGGCACGCCAACCATCGCGGGAAGTCGCGGCGAACAAACCCTCCAAAGGGAACGGCAAGCTGATCGCTTCCACGAACGTGACAGGTAATTCGAGCCATCGCGCGGCGAGCCTCCCGTCACCGGCGGCGAAAACTCCGCCGTCGCCCCCCCCGACGGCAGAGCCCTCCGCACGACCGCAGGTGGCGCAAGCGTCGCCTCCACCGGCCGACCAACCTCCGGCTGCCACGCCGATGGCTGCGCCCACATCCGACACGGCGGAGGCCGCCTCGCTCCCGCTCAACCCCGCCCTGCGCGAGGCGGCGGTCCATGTTCGCGTGACCAGTAAACCGGCGGGCGTGGAGGTGCTTTCGAAGGGCAAGGTGCTCGGGTACACCCCCTTCGACGCGACGCTCCCGGCAGGCGATTACCAGTTGGTCGCCCGCTACAAGACCTGGCCGGAGATCCACCAGCCGCTCCACCTGGCCGAAGGGCAGCAGACCGCCGGCACCGAATTGCGCATGATGCCTCCCGCCCTCGTGCCCGTGGCCACCGCCGCCCCCATGCCGATCAGCCGCGCGCACCGTGCCGAGCAGGATGAGGCCGTCCGCCGCAACTT
>CALMAQ010000193.1 GCA_937859745.1 uncultured Verrucomicrobiota bacterium
CCCGGGGCGAGCGATCCCGCCGGGCGCGACGGCATCGTGCGGGCGGGCCTGGAACGCGCCCTGCGCGCGCGGCCCCCGGCGTTCATGGACCCCGCGCAGACCAGCGCGCTGCTGACCCTCGGCAACACGCAAGATCACCTCGCGCGGCTGGCGGACGTGGACTGGATCGTCGAGGCCATCATCGAGGACCCGGCAGCCAAGCAGCTTCTGTGGGCGGCCGTCGAGCCCGTCGCGCGGCCGGACTGCCTCTTCAGCTCCAACAGCAGCGGCATCCCCATGGGCGTGCAGAGCCAGGGGCGCGGCGACAGCTTCCGGGCGCGGTTCCTGGGCGCGCACTTCTATAACCCGCCGCGGTATCTGTACCTGCTCGAACTCATCCCGACCCCGCACACGGACCCCGCCGTGCTGGAAGCCGTGCGCGCGTTCGGCGACCGCGTGCTGGGCAAGGGCATCGTGCTGGCCAACGACGTGCCCGGGTTCATCGGCAACCGCATCGGCATCTATTCGCTGCTGCAAGCCGCGCGCACGGCGGAGGAGATGGACCTGTCCGCCGACGTGGTGGACGCGCTGACCGGCCCGGTGCTGGGCCGCCCCCGCAGCGGCACGATGCGGCTGGCGGACACGGTCGGGTTGGACGTGCTGGCGCTCATCTCCAAGGATCTTTCCCGGACCACGAGCGACGACTTCCGCCTGCCCGCGACCATGGAGCGCCTGCTGGCCGACCAGCGCCTGGGCGAAAAGAGCGGGCGCGGCTACTACCAGCGCCGCCGGAACGCCGACGGCACGAGCACGATCCTGACGCTCGACCCGGGCACGCTCGAATACACGGAACGCCCGCCCGCCAGGGACGCCGTGCCCGCCGCCGTCGCCAGGCTGCCCACGGCGGCGGAAAGGATGCGCGCGCTGCTGTCGCTGGATACTCCGGCGGGTGAGTTCACGCGGCGCACGATCTACGAGACGCTGCGGTTCGCGGCGGAGAAGTTCGGCGTCGTCGCCAACACGGCGGAGGACATCGACCACGCGCTCGAATGGGGGTTCGGCTGGGAACTGGGGCCGTTCCGGCTCATCGACGCGCTGGGGGCCAAGGAGGTCGCCGCAAACCTGCTGGCGCTGGGGCTGGAAGTGCCGCCGGTCATCGCGCAGGCGCGGGACACCGGGCACAAGTTCCACGCCGCGCCGGGCGCGGCGGCGTCGGAACCGCCGCCGGAGAGCGGGTTCGTGGTGCTCGCCGACCTCAAGCGGGACGGGAAGCGGATCGTCCGGCAATGGCCGGGCGCGAACCTGCTGGACCTGGGCGACGGCGCGCTGCTGCTGGAGTTCACCAGCAAGGCCAACGCGCTGGGCGAGGACGCCTTCGCGGCCGTGGCGGCGGCGCGGGAGATCGTGCCCCGGGACTTTCTCGGGTTGGTGATCGGCAACCAGGGGCGGTGGTTCTCGGCGGGGGCGAACCTCGCGGCGCTGCTGGCGGACGCGGAAGGCGGCAAGGTGGACGCGGTGCGGGGGATGATCGAGGGTTTCCAGGCGATGACCACGAGCCTGCGCGCCGCGCCGTTCCCGGTGGTGTGCGCGCCGTTCGGCATGACGCTGGGCGGCGGCTGCGAGATCATGCTCTACAGCGACCGGGTGCAGGCCGACGCGGAACTCACGACCGGGTTGGTCGAGTTGAAGGTGGGCCTGATGCCCTCGGCGGGCGGCACGACGGAAATGCTCGCGCGGGCGAACGTGCGGGCGGCGGGCGGCCACGACGGGTTTGCGCCGTTGCAGGCCGTGTTCGACCTCATCACGTCGGGCCAGCGCAGCGCGTCGGCGCTGGAGGCGCGGCGGCTGGGCTACCTGCGCGCGGACGACGCGATTTCCATGAACAAGCGGCGGCTCCTGGGCGACGCGAAGGGCACGCTGCTCGCGCTGGCGGCCGGGGGGTACACGGCACCCGGGCCGCGCGAGATCGCGGTGCTCGGCGCGGCCGGTTACGACCGGCTCATGGACCTGGCGCGGGAGCGGCAGGCGGCGGGCGAGTGGACGGAATACGACGTGAGCATGTCCGAGGCGCTGGCGCGCATCCTGACCGGCGGCGGCCCGGGCGCGGCGGCCGGGAGCGTGCCGGAAGCGCGCCTGCTGGAACTGGAGCGCGACGTGTTCATCGAGTTGTGCGGACGCCCGCAGACCCACGAACGCATCAGGCACATGCTGGCCACGGGCAAGCCGTTGCGGAACTGATCGAAGGCAGCAGGAGGCGGGAGGCAAGGATGGTGGAGAAAAGAGCGCGCGCCCTGCCAAGCTTCTGTCATCCTGAGCGCAGCGAGTCCGCGAGCGCAGTCGAAGGACCTTGACTCAGGTACCCGCGTCCCATCCATCAGGGGGCCACCACAGAGGCTGGCCAAGCTGTTCACTCCCTTGGCAGAAGGCCAAGGCTCTTCCCTGTCGCGCGGTCAGCAGGTGAAAACTGGTACCTGAGTCAAGGTCCTTCGACTGCGCTCGCGGACTCGCTCCGCTCAGGATGACAGAGGTTGGCAGGGCGCGCGCTCTTTCCTCCACCATCCTTGCCTCCTGCCGCCTTCAGAGTTCCTCGCCGCTGTCCATCCCGGCGTGCACGGAGAACCCCACGCCCGCGTTGGCCAGCGTGAGGCGGTCGCCGTCGAGCGAGGCCGCCGCGCCGTCGAGCGTCACCTCGTCGGCGTTCAGCCCGTGGAACACCAGCACGAACTCCCGGCGGGCGAACGCGGGATAACCCGCGCCGGTGACGGCCGCGTCCAGGCGGACCTCGCCGCCGTCGCGCCGCAGGACGAACTCCGTGCGGAAAAACGCGCCGTCGCGGAACGCGAACGTTTCGCCGTCGTCCTCGTGCAGAACCGAGCGCGTCTCGCCGTCCTCCTCGGGGATGAAGACGTGCAGCTCCACGCTCGCGGGCCGGTGGTCCATCGTGGACCGGGGGGCCTCCGGCCACATCGGCACGACGCTGCCGCCGCGCACGTAGAATGGGATCGTGTCCAGCGGCGCGGGCGCGGTGATCCAGTCCGGCCCCTCGTGGCTGCCGCCGTCCTGGTCGTACCACGTGCCGGCGGGCAGGTAGACCAGGCGGGCGGTCCGGCCCTGCTCGTAGATCGGGGCCACCAGCAGGTCGCGCCCGAGCAGGAACTGGTCGTCCACCTGCCGCGCGCCGAGGTCGTCCTGGTAGTCGAAAACCAGCGGACGCTGCACGGGCGCGCCCGTCTCGCTCGCTTCCACGAACGCGGCGTACAGGTAGGGCAGCAGCCGGTAGCGCAGTTCAATCGCGTGGCGGCACATCGCCTCCACCGCCGCGCCGAAGACCCACGGGTACTGGTCGTTCTGGTTGGCGCAGTTGTGGTTGCGGCAGAAGGGCGTCAGCGCGCCGTACTGGTACCAGCGCACGAGCAGTTCGGGCGACGTGTTCTCCATGAAGCCGCCCACGTCCGCTCCGAGGAAAGGCTGGCCGCTCACCCCGAAGCCCAGCGCCATGGGAATGCCCATCCACAGGTGGTCCCAACGCGAGTAGTTGTCGCCCAGCCAGTTCGCGGCGTAACGCTGGATGCCCGGCGACCCGGCGCGCGACAGCACGAACGTGCGGCGGCCGGGCATGGCGGCGAGCAGGCCCTCGACCGTGCCCATGGCCATCAGCGTGCCGTACTGGTTGTGGAACCGCGCGTGCGGCAGGGTGCCGCCGCCGAAGGCCATCGCGTCGCAGGGAATGTCGCCCGTGGCGGGCTCGTTCATGTCGTTCCAGATGCCCGCCAGCCCGCTCTGGACGTGCTCGGCGTTGAGCCGCCCCCACCACGCGCGCGCGGCGGGCAGCGAGAAGTCCGGGAACGCCGTCCGCCCCGGCCACACCTGCCCGACGTAGAGCTGACCCGCCTGCGTGCGGCAGAGGAGGTCGTCCTTCATCGCCTCGTCGAAAACCGGGTAGCCCGGCTCGTCCTTGACGCCCGGGTCGATGATCGTGATGACGCGGAAGCCCTGTTCGCGCAGCGCCGCGAGCATGGCCTGGGGGTCGGGGAACGTGTCCGGGTTCCAGGTGAACACGCGGTAGCCGCGCATGTAGTCGATGTCCAGCCACAGGCAGTCGCAGGGGAAAGCCTTTTCCCGGTGCTGGGCGGCAAGCTGGAGGGTGGTCTCCTGCGTGTAGGCGAACCAGCGGCACTGGTGGTAGCCCAGGGCCCACAGCGGCGGGGCCTGCATCCGGCCGGTCAGCGCCGTATAGGCCGCGAGGATGGCGGGCATCCGCGGCCCGGCGAAGACGTATTCCGTGTACTGCCCGCCGCCGAAGCGGATCGTGAACCGCTCGTCCGCGACGAAATCGAACCGGGCGCGGTGCGGGTTGTCCACGAAGAAGCCCGCCATCTCGGATCGGAGGTGCGGGTGATGGTAGAAGAAGGGGATGGAGACGTAATAAGGATCGAACACCGTGCTGGTCGGATCGGCGCGGGGATCGTCCTTGGGGTAGGTGGCCCGTGCCTCGCCCAGCGTGTTGGGATTCATCACGTCGGTGTTCCACAGCGTGTAGGCGCTGCCCGCGCGGTTGAAGCGGCCCGACTTCTCGCCCAGGCCGTAGAAGGCGTCCTCGCGCTGGCAGCGGCGGGCGAGCAGGAACTCGTCGTTGAGCGTGGCGTAGGCGCAGAAGGTGCCGTCCGCGTTGGCGGCGCTCTCGAAGATCGGGCTGCCGTCGGCGCGGTGGGCGGCGAGGTGGAAGGGGGATTTACCCACGGTCAGCGTCAGGGCGGAGGTCACGACGCGCACGGCGTCGGGGGTGTCGTCCACGGTGAAGGCCGCGTCGCCGCCGAGGGATTCGGCCGCGCCGTCCACCAGGGCGAGCGTGGGCTGTTCGTCGAACCGGCCGCCGCGGCTGATCCGGAGCCGCAGCACGTCCGCGCGCAGGACTTCCACGCGCAGGCGGTCCCCGCCGCCGTCGAGGGTGAGTTCCACGCCGCGGGGCAGGCGCACGAGGCCTCCGGCCTGGCGCGTCCACAGGAAGTACTTGGAATCGGTGGAAGCTTGGTCGGACATGATGCGAGGGGCAGGTGGGTGGACGTGGGCAGCCCGGCTTCTCATATCAAAAAAACCAGTGCGCGCACCTTGTTTTTTCGACGACCACGGTTGGGGCCGTTCGGGTGTGACCGCCGTCCATCGCCCGCCTTTGAGCTTGCCGGTTCTCCCACCATGAAAATCCCCGTCTCTTTCCTTGCCGCCTGCCCCGCCCGGCTGCTGCTCGCCGTTTGCGAGACGCGCTCCAGCTCGGACTCGGGCGAATCGACCTTCCAAGCAGCCGCGTCAGAGGCTCCAACCAAGCGACGGCCGGACGGGACGCCCAGCCCTACCTTGTGACGGCGCGCCTGCGGCGCGGAGGCAGGACCTTGCTTACGAGTTTTCGCTTGCGCCCCCCGGACCCTTCGGTCCAGCCTGCGGGCATGGCCAGCCCGCTCCGCCGCATCCTCGTCGCCGACGACCAGGCCGCCATCCGCGACGCCCTGCGCCTCCTGCTCAAGGGCGAAGGGTTCCAGGCCGTGCCGGTCACGAGCCCGGCGGAAACCGTGGCCGCCGTGCAAAAGGAAGAGTTCGACCTCGCGCTCATCGACCTCAACTACACGCGCGACACCACCAGCGGCCAGGAAGGATTGGACCTGCTGGCCCAACTCCTGGCCACCGAAGGCGCGCCGCCCGTGGTCGTGATGACCGCCTGGGCCACGGTCGATCTCGCCGTCGAAGCCATGCGGCGCGGCGCGCGCGACTTCATCCAGAAACCCTGGGAAAACGCCCGCGTCCTCGCCACGGTCCGCACGCAGTTGGAACTCGCGGGCATCCGGCGGCGCAACGCGCGGCTGGAGGCCGAGAACGGCTTCCTGCGGCGGGACTGCGATGACGCCGCCGTGGTACGGCGGGGAAAAGGCGGCGGCAAGGGCGAGGAATACGTTGCCGGGTCGGTTTCGATGAAGCCGGTGCTCGACGCCATCGCCAGCGTCGGCCCGGCGGACGCGCCCGTGCTCATCACGGGCGAGAACGGCACGGGCAAGGGGCTCGCCGCGCGGCTGCTGCACGCGGCGAGTTCGCGCGCGGACAAGGGGCTGGTCAGCGTCAACATGGGCGGCCTGAGCGAGAACATCTTCGAGAGCGAGCTGTTCGGGCACGTCAAGGGCGCGTTCACCGACGCCAGGGCGGACCGCGTGGGCCGCTTCGAGCTGGCCGACGGCGGCACCTTGTTCCTGGACGAGATCGCCAACGTCCCCATGGCGCAACAGGCCAAGCTCTTGCGGCTGCTGGAGACGGGCGAGTTCGAGCGCGTGGGCTCCTCGCGCACGCAGAAGGCCAACGTGCGGCTGCTCTCGGCCACGAACGCGGACCTCCAGGCGGAGGTCGCCGCCGGGCGGTTCCGGCGCGACCTGTTGTACCGGCTCAACACGGTGGAAATCCACCTGCCGCCCCTGCGCGACCGGCCCGAGGACATCCCCGCGCTGGCCGTGCATTTCCTGGACCGCCACGTCGCGCGCTACCGCAAGCCCGTCACCGGGTTGGACGACGCCGCGACGCGCGCCCTGCTCTCCCATTCCTGGCCCGGCAACGTGCGCGAGCTGGACCACGCCATCGAGCGCGCCGTGCTCATGGCCACGAACGAACGCATCCGCGCGAGCGACCTGGGACTGTGGGCGGGCAACGGCGCGGCGTCACCCGGCGGAGGGTCGTCCTCGCCCGCGCTGGAGGACATGAGCCTGGAAGAGGTGGAGAAGTTTCTCATCCAGAAGGCTCTGGCCCGCCACGGCGGCCGGGCCAACGCCGCCGCGGAAGCCCTGGGCCTGAGCCGCAGCGCGTTCTACCGGCGGCTGCAACAGTACGGCCTTTGACCTGCCGTGGAAGACGCCTCCAGAGACCGGGAAACCGCGCCGTCCGTGGAAGCGCCCACGGTCTGGCGCAGGAGGCTGCCGCACGACCGCGCCGTGCAGGCCGTGACGCTGCTGGCCGGGCTGCCGGGGGCGGCGGTGTGCCTGGCGCTGCTCTGGAGCGGCGACTGGACGCCCAAGGTGCAGTGGACGTTCTCCGTGCTGGTGGTGGGCTGCTGGCTGGGATGCGTGCTGGGGGTACGCGAGCGGGTCATCTACCCCATGCACACGCTCACCAACCTGCTCGCGGCGTTGCGCGAGGGCGACTATTCCCTGCGCTCGCGCCGCGCGCGGCGCGACGACGCGCTGGGTGAGGTCATGCGCGAGATCAACGCGCTGGGCGTCACGCTCCAGGGCCGGCGGCGCGAGGCGATGGAAGCCAACGCGCTGCTGCGCGCCGTGATGGCCGAGATCGACGTGGCCGTGTTCACCTTCGACGGCGGCGACCGGCTGCGGCTGGTCAACCGCACGGGCGCGGCCCTGCTCGGCCAGCGCGAGCACGAGCTGGTCGGCCAGGCGGCGGGTGAACTGGGGCTCGCGC
>CALMAQ010000194.1 GCA_937859745.1 uncultured Verrucomicrobiota bacterium
CCGCGACTATCGCCCGCAGCCCTCCGTCGCGGCGACCTCGCTCGAGGACAGCCTCAAGGACGACAACACCAACGTCAACGACATCAAGACCAAGCTCGCCGCCCTGCGCGCCGAGCGCCAGAAGGCCAACGCCGACCTGGAATCTGCGCGCGAAGACCTGAAGAAAGTGCTCAATATGCGCCAGGAAGCCGTGCTGGTGCTCGCTGGCATGCTGGAGTAACCTCCTTGCATAATCGGACGCCGCCGCCCGGCTTTCTCCCCGGGCGGCGAGCGTTTTCCGCGTGCGCCCCCCTTTTCGCCATGACCGAAACCGATCTCCCCCCGACCACCGCCGACGCGGCCGACCTCGCGCAACGCATGGTGGAAAGCCGCCAGCTTTCCGCCATGGACGCCGACGCCCTGGGCCGCCTGCTCAACGGCTCGCGCCCGCGCACGGAGGAGGAAGTGCTGCAATGGCTTGCGGGTGAATACGGGCTGGACTACACGGCGCTGGAGAACTCCGATCCTGACCGGGACATCCTCTCGCGCTTCCCGCCGCGCATCCTCCTGCGCGAGGAAATGCTGCCGCTGCGCCAGGTCAACGGGCACGTCGAGGTGGCGCTCAGCCGCCTGTTCGCCGCCCCGGGCCTGGACAGCCTCAAGGCGTTCACCGACGCGCGGCTCAAGCCCGTGCTCGCGCCCAGCGCCGCGCTGCAACGCGAGATCAAGAAGCACCTGGGCGTCGGCGCGGACACGCTCAACCAACTGGAGCAGGAGGAAGGCTTCCAGGTGCTCGCCGAGGACCGCGCCGACGAGGGCGACCTCGACAAGGCCGCCGAGGATGCGAGCATCATCCGCTTCGTCAACCAGATCCTAGGCGACGCGCTCTCCCTGCGGACCTCGGACATTCACGTCGAGCCTTTCGAGCACGAGCTTCGCATCCGCTACCGCATCGACGGCCTGTTGCAGGAGGTGCCCGTGCCCGCGCAAATCAAGCGGTTCCAACCCGCGATTGTTTCGCGCATCAAGATTCTCAGCAACCTCAACATCGCCGAGAAGCGCGTGCCGCAGGACGGGCGCATCAAGATCCGCGTCAAGGGCAACGACGTGGACATCCGCGTGAGCGTCATCCCCATGCTGCACGGCGAGGCGGTCGTCATGCGCCTGCTGCGCCAGGGCACGGGCGTCGTGGGGCTGGCCAACCTGAACATGGCCGAGCGCGAAAGGACCCTGTTCGAGCACGTCTTGGAGATGCCCCACGGCATCGCGCTGGTGACGGGGCCTACGGGCAGCGGGAAGACGACGACGCTCTACAGCGCGCTCAACCAGATCAACGATTCGATCCGCAAGATCATCACCATTGAGGACCCGGTGGAGTATCAGCTCAAGGGGATCAACCAGATTCAGGTGAGCGAGAAGGCCGGGATGACCTTCGGGCGCGGGCTGCGCGCCATTTTGCGGCACGACCCGGACGTGGTGCTCGTGGGCGAAATCCGCGACCAGGAAACCGCGCAGATCGCCGTGCAGGCGTCGCTGACGGGCCACATGGTTTTTTCGACGCTGCACACGAACGATGCGCCCGGCGCGCTGACGCGGCTCGTGGACATGGGCGTGGAGCCTTACCTCGTGGCGTCGTCGCTGGAAGCCGTGATGGCGCAGCGGCTGGTGCGTGTCCTGTGCCCGGAGTGCAAGGCCGAGGACACGACCGTCCGCACGCGCGAACTGCGCGCGAACGTCCCGGCGTTGAAGGACGTGTTCATCTATCGGTCGGTCGGCTGCAAGCATTGCCGCATGACGGGCTTCTCGGGCCGGCAGGCGCTGTTCGAGCTGATGACCATGACCCCGGCGATCCGCCAGGTGCTGCTGCGCGGCGGGTCGAGCCTGGAGACGAAGGAGGTCGCACGCCGCGAGGGGATGCGGACGCTCATTGAGGACGGCTGGCGGCTCGTGGGCAGCGGCACGACGACGCCCAGCGAGGTGTTGCGCGTGTCCAAGGATGAGGACGGCATCCCGGGGGGCGGGGCGCGATGAAGTTGTCTGGAACAGGCCGCGCGGCGGCCGGTCGTCCCGAGGTAGGAACGAAATTTTGACCCATGCCCGTCTTTGAATACAAGGCCGTCGCCACGGACGGCGCGATTTCCCACGGCAAGATCGACGCCGGGGGACGCGCCGACGCCATGGGCATCATCGAAGGACGCGGGCTGACGCCGCTCAAGCTCGCGGAGGTCGGCGCGAACAACGCGCCCGCCCCGCGCGCCGCGAAAGCCACCGTCCCCGTGGTCGTGCCTGCTGCCAACGGCGCTGCGGGCGGCGGAGTGGCGAAGTGGAAAGGTTCCTTCCAGTCGAAGAAGGTCCCCTTCTCCGCGCTGGAGGATTTCACGCGCTCGCTCTCCAGCCTGCTGACGGCGGGCGTGCCGCTCAGCCGCGCGCTGACGATCCTCTACAAGGAGTGCTCCAACCCGGCGGCGGGTGCCAAGTGGCGCGAACTCCACGACGCCGTTATCGACGGCGCGCCGCTGGCCGTCGCCATGAGCAAGTCGCCCGAGGTGTTCCCGCGCATCTACGTCGCCATGGTGGAGGCGGGCGAGGCTGGCGGCTTCCTGGATGTCGTGCTCGCGCAGATCGCGGACTTCCAGGCGCGCGAGAAGGAACTGCGCGCCAAGGTGACGGCGGCCATGATGTACCCGGCCGTGCTGCTGACGCTCGCCGTGGGCGTGGTCATCTTTTTGCTGGTGTTCTTTATCCCGCGCTTCCAGACACTGTTCGAAGGCTTCGACGCCGCGCTGCCGCTGCTCACGCGCGCCATCGTCGCCACCAGCAACGTCCTGCGCCACTACGGCCTGTTCGTGCTCGTCGCCCTGGGTGCGGCAGGGTACTTCGGCCGCGCGTGGATCAAGGACGACCGCACCCGGCGCACCTGGGAGACGATCCTGCTGCGGACGCCGGTGGTCGGGCCACTGATGGGTCAAATCGCCATGGCGCGTTTTTGCCGGATGCTCGGCACGCTGCTCGGCGCGGGCGTCACGCTGGTCAACGGGCTCAACGTCGCGCGGCGCTCGCTGGGCTACCAGACGCTGATCGACCTCGTGGCCGATTCCACCGAGCGCGTCAAGAAGGGCGAGACACTCGCCGCCAGCCTCGCGGACAGCCGCGCCATCTTCGGCGGCTCGACGCTGGAGATGATCTCCGTGGCCGAGGAAAGCGGACGGCTGGACCAAGAGTTGGTGCGCCTCGCGGGCACGACCGAAGTCACGCTGGACCGCCAGTTGAAAACCGCCGTCTCGCTCGCCGAACCCATCATGCTGTTCGTCATCGCCGGGTTCATCGGCGTGATCTTCATCGGCATGGTCATCCCCATTTTTACCATTCAGGATTACATTAAATGAAACCCACCCATCTCAATCGAATAACATCTCCTAACATGCGCCGCCGCGCGGCGTTCACGCTCGTGGAAATGCTCTTGGTGCTCGTCATCCTGGCGACGCTGGCGGCCATCGTCATCCCCAAGATGGCGGGCCGCAGCCAGCAGGCCAAGGTCACGGCGGCGCAGTCGCAGATCAGCAGCATCGAACTGGCGCTGGACGCCTTCGAAGTGGACAACGGCTACTACCCCAAGACCGGGGCGCTCAACGACCTGATCGACCAGCCCGCTGGAGCCTCGAACTGGCGGGGGCCGTACCTCAAGAAGGGCGTGCCGCTTGACCCGTGGGGCAACAACTACGTGTACGAGTACCCCGGCAAGCACAACGCCAACGGCTACGACCTGATGTCGCCCGGCACCGATGGCCGCGCCGGGACCGACGACGACCTCACCAACTGGGACCGCAAGTAACGTGACGGGCGCGCGCACGGCATTCACCCTGGTGGAGTTGATCCTGGTCATGGCCCTCCTGGTCGTGCTTCTGGGGGTGGTTGTGCCCAGCGTGTCGCGCTCCCTGCGCCAACGCAACTTGGAGCAGGAGGCCGCGCGCCTGCTCGCGCTGACTGAGTACGGCCGCGACGAGGCCGCCAGCCAGGGCGTGCCGATGGACGTGTGGATCGACGTGGACGGCAAGACGTTCGGCGTGGAACCCAAGCCAGGGTACGTCGGCACCACCGCGCGCGCGAAAAGCTTCCGGCTCAACGACGACACGCACTTCGACCCCATCAGCGCCGGCCTGACCGTGACGCCCGGCACGGGCTCGGGCGTCGCCACGGCCATTCTCGCCCAGCCGACCCATGGCGGCATCACGGCGGCCGAGTTCGCGCCGGACGGCACGCTCGACCCGGGCAGCGTCGCCACCGTCCGCCTCGCCGACCGCACGAACAGTGGCGTGTCCGTCACGCAGACCGCCGATGGCTACGGCTACCAGATCGTCAAGGACGCCGCGCCATGAAAAAGACGCCCCGCACCGCCGCTTTCACGTTCGTAGAAATCCTGGCCGCGCTGCTGTTCCTGGCGGTGGTGGTGCCGACCATTGTCGGCGCGCTGACCGTGGCCAACCGCGCGTCGGAAGGTGCCGAGCGCAGTGCCCTGGCAGGCGAACTGGCGCAAAACAAGCTCAACGAATTCCTCGTCGGCGACGCCTGGCAGAGCCCGCCGTTCACCACCGGCGATTTTGAGGGCGCGTACCCCGGTTTCCGCTGGGAGATGACCCAGGAAGCCTGGACCGGCGACCCCGTCAACACGGGCATGACGGTGCTCCACGTGGACGTGCACTACACCGTGCAGGGCAGCGACCGCACGGTGCGCCTGAGCACGCTCGTCTACGCCGCGGCCACGACCACCTCCACCACCGGCACGGGCGCGACCACCCCATGAGGCCGCGCGTTTTTCATCCCCGCCGCCGCGCGTCCGGTTTCACGCTGATCGAGATCCTGCTCGCCTCGGTGGCGGCGGCGCTGATCCTCGGGGCGGTGTACGGCATCTTCCAGCACGCCCTGCGCCTGCGCGACAACGGCGACCGGCGGGTGCGCGCGTCCCGGCTCCGCGCCCGAGCGGAGGGCGTCATCCGCGCGGACCTGCGCAGCGCGCTGATCTCCGGCGGCATCCTGGCGTCCGTCCTGGCCGGCGACGCCACCGGCACCGACACCTCGAACCTCACCCACACGAACACGGGCAACTTCCCCGGCTACCTCAAGCTCACGACGACCTCGGGCCACGACAACGCCGACGACCTGTACGGCGACGTGCAGCAGGTGGAGTACTACATCGTCTCCGACCCCTCGCAGGGCGACACAAGCAGCGGCACCCTCGTGCGCGCCGTCACGCGCGACCTGCTCGACGCCACCAGCACCAGCACCGCCACGCAGGCCAACGCCACCGTGCGCGAGGAACGGATCCTCCAGAACGTCCAGTCCTTCCAGGTGTCCTTCTACGACGGCGCGAACTGGCAGACCGCCTGGCAGTTCACCGGCCTGGCCACCACCGCAGCCGGGACCGCCAGCGCCTCCGCCAGCCCCACACCCGGCACCACCATCGCCAGCAGCAGCACGGCCGGACAAACAGGCTTGCCCTCGGCGGTCCGGGTCGATATTCAACAGGCTCCCGCCACCCCCCGGGA
>CALMAQ010000195.1 GCA_937859745.1 uncultured Verrucomicrobiota bacterium
GCCTCGCCGACGAGCCCACGGGCAACCTGGACACGGCCAACTCGACGCGCGTGTTCTCGCTCCTGACCGACCTCGTGCACCGCGAGAACAAGGCGCTGCTGCTCGTCACGCACAACCCGGGCATCGCCGAGGCGTGCGACTGGGTCCACACGATGCGCGACGGGCTCATCGTGGACCAGGAATTTGTCGCCGGGCGGAGGTGATTCCGTCGTCGGGAGCGCCGCCATCGCCAGGAACGTCAAGCGGGCGGCGGCCGGACGGCGCTCGTCACGCCATCCCACCGCCGCCCGTCAGCGAACGGAACGGAGTTCTTGGGGAACGCCTACACCTGATCTGCCAAGGGCAAATCCGCCGTGGGCAGTTCGGCCAAGGCCTCGTCGTGCTGGCGGCGGGATTCGGCCTCGGGCGTGGCCAGGGAAACCAGGATCGCCACCACGAACGACAGCGGGATCGTCACCAGGCCCGGGCTCCGCAGCGGGAAGATCGCTTCCTTGTGCTTGAGCACGTCCACCCACACGGCGGGCGAGATCACGATGAGACCGATGGCACTCAACGCCCCCACCCACATGCTCGCCACGGCTCCGGACGTGGTGAACCGCCGCCAGAAGATCGACAGGAGCAACGCCGGGAAGTTCGCGCTCGCCGCGATGGCGAACGCCAGACCCACCATGTAGGCCACGTTCGTGTCCTCGAACAACAATCCCAGGGCCACTGCCACGACGCCGAAGAACACCGTCGCGTAGCGCGCTACCCTCAACTGCTCGCTTTCCGGGGCCTCGCCGCCGCGCACGACGTTCACCCACAGGTCGTGCGACAACGCGCTGGCACCCGAGAGCGTCAGGCCCGCCACGACCGCCAGGATCGTCGCAAACGCCACCGCCGCGATGAAGCCCAGCATCGGCTCGCCGCCCAGCACGCCCGCGAGCATCGGGGCCGCCATGTTGTAGGCCTTGTCCACCGCCACGATCTGCTTCTGGCCCACCAGCGCCATCGCGCCGAAGCCCAGGATAAAGGTCAGCAGGTAGAAGAAGCCGATCAGCCCCGTCGCGTAGAACGCGCTCTTGCGGGCCTGCGCCGGGTTGGGCACGGTGTAGAAGCGCATCAGGATGTGCGGCAGACCGGCGGTGCCGATCATCAGCGAGAGCCCGAGCGAGAGCGCGTCGAGCGGGTTGGAAACCAGCGGTCCCGGCCCGAGCACGTTGACCGCCGGCTTCGCCGCCACGGCCCCGGCCGCGGCCACGGCGGGGTGGTTGTACTGGTGGGCCGCCTCGGTGAAGAGCGCCAGCGGGTTGAACCCGAACTTCGCCAGCACCAGCACGGCCATCAGGGACGCGCCGCCCAGCAGCAGGCCCGCCTTGATGATCTGCACCCAGGTCGTGGCGATCATGCCGCCGAAGAGCACGTAGATCATCATGATGATGCCCACGATGATGATCGCCGCTTCGTAGGTGTGGCCGGGGAAGTAGCCCGAGAGGCTCTGACCGAACAGAAGCTGGATCAGCTTGCCCGCGCCGACCATCTGCGCGATGAGGTAAAAGAGCACGACGGCCACCGTGCCGAAGGCGGCGGCGATACGCACCGGCTTCTGGCGCAGGCGGTAGGCGACCACGTCGGCGAAGGTGTATTTGCCGATGGCGCGCAGGCTCTCCGCGATCAGGAAGAGCACCAGCGGCCAGCCGACCAGGAAGCCTGTGGAATACATCAGGCCGTCAAAACCGCTCTTGGCGACAAGTCCGGCGATGCCCAGGAAGCTCGCCGCGCTCATAAAGTCGCCGGCCAGCGCAAAACCGTTCTGCCACGCCGTGATGCCGCCGCCCGCGACGAAGAAGTCGCTGGTCGTGCGCGTTCTCCGGGCAGCCCAGTAGGTGATGCCCAGGCTCAGGACGATGAAGAGCAAAAAGAAGGTGATGGCCGTCGGGCCGATCTTGCCGATGCCGGCTTTCTGGGCTTCGGCGGAGATCACCGGGGCTGCCGCCAGGAATGTGGCGGCCAGGGGAGAGAAGAGGGTCGTCATGAGGGGGGGGGCAGCTAGCGGTTGGCGCTGTTCTTATTGGAGACGGTGACGTAGACGAGCGTCAACAGCCAGGCGACGACGATGACCAGCGCGCCGAGCAGGATGCCCCAACTCAGGCCCGGGACGATTTCGGTGCCCAGCAGCGGCTTGCCGTAGGCCACCAGCAGGACGAACCCACAGTAGATGGCCAGGATGACCAGGGACAGGGCGAAGCCCAGTGTTCTCGGACGGGCCGACTGGCGCAAGGCACCGCCACGCGGGAGGTGATCGGATGAATCGAGGGGAGACATGCTGAGGAGTGTAGGCAACTCTTCCGGCCAGGAGAAGGGAAAAGGACAAAGTTTCTGTCACCTTCTTCCGGCGGCGGCGGTCCTGGCGGAACCCGTTGCGCCCGACCACGAACGGGCGCAGCCCTTCCCCCGGCAGGCCGCGAAAACGGCCCGGCGACTCAGCGTGGGCCCGAGCCGTCCGAACTGCGCGAGGCGGACGACACCGTGTTCCGCGCGTCGTAGACGGCCGGAGCGCCGGGGTTGGGGTTGCCCGCGTCCGGGGAGGCGCTGCCGCAGGCCGACAGGAGCAGGGAGGCAGCCGCCAGGGTGAGAAGGGACAGGGTTCGCATGGCTTTAGTTTAGAAGCGGGTGGCAAAACCGATGAAGGGTTGGTAGTCGGGCGCGTCGGCGGACACGCCGAAGTTGCACCCGGCATCGAACTGGATGTTCTCCCAGGGCCGCCAGCGCACGCCGATGTCGGCCTGCCGCGAGTCGGTCGCGCCCGGCCCGGTCACGAGCGTGTCGTAGTATTCCAGGTAGAGCTGCACGCGGTCTTTCTCGCGGAACAAATTGTGGTAGAGCGTGACGCCGCTGACGAAGCCGAAGTCGTAGGCCGTGTCGTTGCCGTTGCGGACGATCCCCGGCTGCACGTTGACCACCGCGCTGAACCCGGCGGGTAGCTGGAAGCCCGCGGTGAAGATAATGTCGCCCTGCACGGACTCCGAGTCCGTGTGGTGGCTCTGGGTGGGCAGGATGATCTCCGGGTCGATGGAAAAGGAGAAGGTCTTGCTCTCGTTACCCACGAGCACCAGGCGCGTGCGGACCGTCAGGTCCGTGCTGCCCGTGATGTCGCTGTCCGAGCGCGTGTGGCCGCTGCCGAGGGCGCGGGTGCGCGTCTCGTCCAGGCCGCTCCAGATCAGTTCGAGTTCGACGTTGTCGAGCAGCCCCGCGCGGAAGTGCGTGGATTGAAAGTAGTTCCAGGTATCCGTGCGGGTCGCGCCCAGGTCGAGCGAGTAGGCGAGGCCCGTTTCCAGGTAGTAGTGCCCGGCGTCCACGGAGTGGGGTCCGGTGGTCTGGTCCGGGCGGCTGGAACTGAACTCGCGCAGGAGGTTGTCCGGCGTGGGGTGGAAAAGGTTGTACTGGTTCTTGTCCGGGCGCGGCTGGGCGGCGGAGGAACCGTCGGCGTTGTCGGCGGACGGTTCGCCCGCGCGGGCAGCGGACAGCGCGAGCAGGCCGCCAAGGCAGAGCGCGGCCACGGAGCGGATCAGGCGGAGGAGCGGGAACATGTTTTGGCAGGATAACAGGCCAGCCGGATTCGCGTCTAATTTTTCCGGAGGTCGGACCTTTCGGGCGGATTTCGGCGGTTCGGAAAATTGGTGGCAGTCACCGCTGCCAATTTCGGACGACGACACCTGAGCCAAGGCCGCAGGTCACACTCTGGCTCGTACTTGCTACCCGTTCATACTAGGATTGCTTCTTTGCAAAGGGTGAATCTCGTATCCAACCCGTTCACCATTGTTTGCCGAAGGTGTTATGCGACATGATGTAGCATAAGGAGGGTTGGGAGTCGTCCGTTCCGGTATCGGTCTCATCGATACTAGTGGCAAGTTTTTCAATTTCTATCTGCGTTTGCTCTGCCACAAGATTGCGTGCATGAAATTGTCATCCAAATTACTCCAAGCATCTGCGGCGTGGCTGGGCTTGGTGTGTCAGGCCGACACAACGTTCCCTATTTTGAAGTTGGGCCTCTCCTTTTTGCTCACGCTGAGTTGTGCAGGGTGTGTTCTCACCTATAGCGTTTCCAGCCACGAAGAATATCGCCCTTACATCGGGCAAACTGTCACGCTGACGCGCCCGATGCTGCTTGTTGAATGCCACAGCGCGGTATTTAGCACCTACGGTGTGAAAACCTTGGGCTATGCTCGTTACGCGTTGACTGAGCAGGAGAGAGCTTGGGGACCCGGACCGATCTTTGCCAAACTGTCCAAGGGGTATCAGGCTACGATTGACAGTGTGCACGAAGAAATCACTGGTGACAATGCAGTTCCAGTCGTTTACGGACACATCATCAATCCAACGAACCGCGAGCGAGCCAGCTTTGCTTATGTGTACTATTCCCAGCCTCTACCATGGCAGCTTTCTGTCTCTAACCATTAAGCAGTCAGCCAAAAGCATGAAACTCTTTGCTTCAGCTACCATTTTAGTCCTGCTGCTTAGCCTTACCGGTTGCGGAGGCTCCGCCGCCGAGCTTGCTGCCCGGCAGATCAATCACAATGCCCAAGCAAAAGGATCGCCCTTTCGCATGAAGCTAGAGAAGTTTCAAGGAGGCACCTCGATGACGATGGTGATGATTGACTTACCGCGTGGCGACACCAAAGCCGACGATCTTCTGAAAAAGGACATTTTGAGTCGGCTCAAGAAAGTCGAGCTTTCCCAGCATCGTGGCACGCCCGAGGTGGACGAGGTACGGCTGCTACCGGATGGCCGCGAAGTGTGGGTCTTAAAAAATAGAACCCAAGGTGTTGCCTACATCGTAACGCTGAGACGCGCCCCCCAAGGTGGGACCTACTTTTCTATTACCGGCCCACAAATCTTCCAAAGAGGCTGACTGCGCTACAGCGGACCTCCGTTCGCTGAGCTTGGTTCGTAGGGTCGGAACACCCTCCGACTAGTAGCTCCGGTTTTGGCTTGGAAGTGGACGACCTTCCAACCGTTTCTCCAAACGGTCCAATCCCTCCCCCGGGCGCGGATAATCTCTCCGGTGCCGATGGCATACCCGTCGCCGGGCTGGACCGCGACGACCAGCCGCTTGCCGCTGGCCTCGTCGCTGAGGGCCTGCACCAGCAGGTCCACCGACGACGCCCCCGCCGGAATCTCCACCCGCCGGGACAGCGGCGCGTAGTCCACCCCGTTGACCGCCGTGCCCCCGTAGCGCAGCGACACCCGCAGCGACCGTGAAGTCCACCTTGACGTTGACCCCCGCTGTCCAGGCGACGGTCTTGACGCGCGGTCCGCCCAGCCCGCCGCCCGAGGCCGTGACCGTGAGCCGCCCCTTGGACCTTGGACCTTGGACCTTGGACCTTGTTTGCAGCTTGGCACTTGGACCTTGAAACTTTGCCCGCCGGGTGGCAAGAAGGCCCGACGCGCCCCCACGGGTATCCTTCCCCTCTTGCCGACCGTACTGATCGGACGCCATGGAACACTACAAGTACGTCATTCTCGGCGCCGGGCCGTCCGGCCTGTCCTTCGCGCACACGCTGCGCCTGCTGGGCGAGGAATCCTTCCTCGTCATCGACAAGGAGGCGGAAGCGGGCGGCCTGTGCCGCAGCACCGAGGTGGACGGCAAGCCCCTGGACATCGGCGGCGGCCACTTCCTGGACGTGAAGCGCAAGGATGTGCTCGACCTGCTCTTTCGCTTCATGCCCCGCGAGGAATGGCTGGAGCACCGGCGCGTCTCGAAGATCCGCATCCGCGGCATCGAACTCGACCACCCGCTGGAGGGCAACCTGTGGCAACTGCCCATCGCCGACCAGATGGACTTCCTGGAGTCCATCGCCAAGGCGGGCAGCGTGCGCGGCGAGCCCGAGCCCGAAGCGTTCGCCGACTGGATCACCTGGAAGCTGGGCGAGTGCATCGCGCGGGAGTACATGCTGCCCTACAACCGCAAAATCTGGTCGATGGACCCCAACGAGCTGGGCACGTACTGGCTCTACAAGCTGCCCAACGTGAGTTTCCGCGAGACGCTGCAAAGCTGCCTGGAAAAGCGGATGTTCGGCGCGCTGCCCGCGCACGGGACCTTCCTCTATCCCAGGGACCACGGCTACGGCGAGGTGTGGCGGCGCATGGGCGACGCCCTGGGCGACCGGCTGCACCTGGGCGAGGCGCTGACGGGCGTGGACGTGGAGCGGAAGATCGTCAACGGGAAGTACCAGGCGGAAACGGTCGTCAACTCCGTGCCGTGGACGTTCTGGGCGCAGCACGTCGCGCTGCCCGGGGACGTGCGCGCGGCGGTGGGGCGGCTGGTGCAGGTGCCCATCGACGTGGACTACGTCGCGGACACGCTGCCGAGCGACTCGCACTGGACCTACGATCCCGACGAGGCCAAGAGCTACCACCGCATCCTGCTGCGGGCGAACTTCTGCCCGGGTTCGCGCGGCTACTGGACGGAAACCAACTCGGCCCGCGCGGCGGGCGAGCCCGGTCCCGGCGGCTTCCGCCACCACAACGAGTATGCCTACCCGGTCAACACGCTGGGCAAACCGGCGGCGGTGCAGACGATCACGGACTGGGCGCACGCGCGCGGCATCTTCCCGCTGGGCCGCTGGGGCCAGTGGGAACACATGAACAGCGACGTGGCGACGAGCCTGGCGATCACCGCCGCGCGCGAGGCGGCGGGCGGGGCGGCGTAGGGTCCGCCGCGTTGACCGCGCCCCATGTCCTGCCCTGAAACCTGCCCGATCCCCACGCTGAAGAAGCAACGGGTTTGGATCAGGAGCAAGAGCGGCAAGGCGCGTCGGCAACGGCGCGCTTTGTTTTTTGTTTCCGCGGCCCCGCAAATTTCCGCTTGGCCCCCCGGGGACCTTCGGCTGTAATGTGCCGCTCTTTCCTCCGGCCCGGGAGCCGGACCCTTTTCTATGAAATATTTCATCACGGGCGCGGCCGGGTTCATCGGCAGCAGCCTGGCGGACCGCCTCCTCTCCGAGGGCCACGAGGTCGTGGGCTGGGACGATTTTTCCACCGGCCAGCCGCCCTTCGTCAAGGGGGCGCAGGCCCACCCGAGCTACCGCCTCGTGCGCGGCGACAACCTCGACCTGCCCGCGCTGACCGCCGCGATGGCGGGGAGCGAGTTCGTCTTCCACCTCGCCGCCAACGCCGACGTGCGCTTCGGCCTGGACCACCCTTCCAAGGACCTCCAGCAGAACACGGTCGCCACCTTCAACGTGCTCGAAGCCATGCGCGCCAACGGGGTCCGGCGCATCGGCTTTTCCTCCACGGGCAGCGTGTACGGCGAGGCCGCCGTCATCCCCACGCCCGAGGACGCCCCCTTCCCCGTGCAGACGAGCCTCTACGCCGCCAGCAAGGTCGCGGGCGAGGGCATGATCCAGGCGTACTGCGAGGGCTTCAAGTTCGAGGGCTACGTGTTCCGCTTCGTGTCGATCCTGGGCGAGCGGTACACGCACGGGCACGTCTTCGACTTCTACCGCCAACTGCGCGAGCACCCGGAGTACCTCAACGTCCTGGGCGACGGCACCCAGCGCAAGAGCTACCTCTACGTGCAGGACTGCCTGTCCGCGATGCTCCACGTCACCCGCGCGGCCACCGCCGCCCGGGCCAAGCACAACGTCGAGGTCTACAACCTGGGCACGGCGGAATACGTCCAGGTCAAGGATTCCATCGGCTACATCTGCGGCCACCTGGGCCTCCAGCCCGAACTGCGTTTCACCGGCGGCGAGCGCGGCTGGGTGGGCGACAACCC
Organism: uncultured Verrucomicrobiota bacterium; assembly: GCA_937859745.1. Lineage (GTDB taxonomy): Bacteria > Verrucomicrobiota > Verrucomicrobiia > Chthoniobacterales > SZAS-18 > CAHJWO01. The sequence continues at coordinate 7,760 of CALMAQ010000195.1, forward strand.
GTTCATCTTCCTGGAGACCAAAAAAATCCGCGACACCGGCTGGAAGCCCGCGCTGACGATCCAGCAGGGCATCATCAAGACCCTGTCCTGGTTGCAGGAAAACGTGTGGGTGCTGGAGCAGCGTTGAGCCATGAACATCGTCGTCCTGGGCTTGTGGCACCTCGGCTGCGTGACGGCGGCCTGCTGCGCGGAGTATTTCCCGGTCGTCGGGCTGGACTTCGACGCGCCGGTCGTCGCGGACCTGCAACAGGGCCGCGCCCCGCTGCTGGAGCCGGGCCTGGACGACCTGATCCGGGCGGGGCTCGACAGCAGGCAACTGCGGATCGCGCCCAGCGTGGAGGAGGCGGCGCTGGGCACCGCCGACGTGCTCTGGGTGTGCTACGACACGCCCGTCGATGACAACGACGTGGCCGACGTGCCCTACGTCCTCGAACGCCTGGAACGCTGCCTGCCCGCGCTCAAGCCCGGCGCGGTCGTCCTCCTTTCCTCGCAGATCCCCGCCGGGACCTGCCGCGCGCTGGAGGCCAAGCATCCCGGCATCGACTTCGCGTGCAGCCCCGAGAACCTGCGGCTCGGCAAGGCCCTCGATATTTTCCGCCATCCCGAGCGCATCGTCGCGGGCGTGCGGACCCCGCTGACCCGCGAAAAGCTCGCGCCCTTGTTCGCGCCGTTCTGCGACGAGGTGCTCTGGATGAGCCCCGAATCCGCCGAGATGACCAAGCACGGCATCAACGCCTGGCTGGCGCTTTCGGTGACGTTCGCCAACGAGCTGGCGCGGCTGTGCGAGGCGCTGGGCGCGGACGCGCGCGAGGTCGAGCGCGGGCTGCGCTCGGAGCCGCGCATCGGCCAGAAGGCGTACATCCGCCCGGGCGGCTCGTTCGCGGGCGGCACGCTGGCGCGCGACGTGGTGGCGCTCGCGCGGCTTTCCCGGGAAACCGGCGAGAACGCGGCGATCTTCCCGGCGATCCTGGCCGGGAACGACGCGCACAAGGACTGGGCGCTGGGCCGCTTGCGGACGGTGCTGGGCGTGCTGGAGGGCAGGGAGGTCGCCGTGCTCGGGCTGACGTACAAGCCCGGCACGGACACCCTGCGCCGCTCGGGCGCGGTGGAACTGGCCGCCAAGCTCCTGGCCGCCGGGGCGCGCGTGCGCTGCTACGATCCGGCCGTCAAGGCGCTGCCCGGCTCGCTCGCCGGGGCGGCGCTTTCCGCGAGCCTGGAGGACACGCTCGCCGGGGCGGACGCCGCCGTGGTGGCGACCGAGTGGCCGCAGATCCGCGAGGGCCGTTGGGCCGCGCTGCTGCCCACGATGCGCCGGGCGCTGGTCGTGGACGCCAACGGTTTCCTGCGCCTCGCGCCGGATGCCGCGCCCGGCGTGGAGTACCTGGCCGTCGGCACGCCCGCGCGCGCATGAAGGCATCGGCGCAAACCTCCGGGCAGCCGCGCCGCGGCGGTCGTCACGCTGGTAGGGATGGCTCTCCGAGCCGGTCCCTGACTGTCTGGATAAGACGCGCCTTCCATCAACCGGCAGACAATTTGGGAC
>CALMAQ010000196.1 GCA_937859745.1 uncultured Verrucomicrobiota bacterium
GACGGCCACCAGCCAGCTCAAGGGCGGCATCGTGTTCGGCATCGGCATGGCGCTTCACGAGCACACGGTCATCGACGACCGCACCGCGCAGGTCATCAATCCGAACCTCGCCGAGTACCACATCCCCGTGAACGCCGACATCCCCGAGATCGATGTGATCTTCGTGGACGAGCACGACGACAAGATCAACCCGCTGGGCATCAAGGGTGTGGGCGAGATCGGCATCACGGGCGTCCCGGCGGCGATTGCCAACGCCGTCTACCACGCGACGGGCGTGCGGGTGCGCGAGTTGCCGATCACGCCGGACTCGGTCCTGCGGGCGTGATCTAACAGACCGGCACGAAACAGGCGGGCGGCAGGAGGAATTCCGCTGCCCGCTTTCTGTTTAAGGCAGCGGGAACTGCCGCGTCAGCGCCACGACGGACTGGCGCACTTTCGCCAGTGCCGCCTCATCGCCGCGCGCCTTCAGGCCCTCGTGGATGAGGTCGGCGATTTCCATCATCTCCTCCTCCTTCATGCCGCGCGTCGTCACGGCCGGAGTGCCCACCCGGAACCCGCCTGCCTTGAATACGCTGACCGTGTCGAAGGGAATCGCGTTCTTGTTCACCGTGATGGCGACCTCGTCGAGCGTCTCTTGGGCATCCTTGCCGGTCAGGTTCATCGGGCGCACGTCCACGAGCATGAGGTGGTTGTCCGTCCCGCCGCTCACGAGCCGGTAGCCGTTGTGCGACATCCGCGCCGCGAGCGACTTCGCGTTGAGCACGACCTGCCGCTGGTAATCCGCGAACCCGGGCAGCAGCGCCTCGTGGAAGCAGACCGCTTTGGCCGCGATGACGTGCATCAGCGGGCCGCCCTGGATGCCCGGGAACACCTGCGAATCCACGCCTTTGGCGAACGGCTCCCGGCACAGGATGATGCCGCCGCGCGGGCCGCGCAGGCTCTTGTGCGTGGTCGTCGTGACAAAATCCGCGTGCGGCACGGGGCTCGGGTGCTGCCCGCCCGCGACGAGTCCCGCGATGTGCGCCATGTCCGCGAAGAGGAGCGCCCCGACGCTGTCGGCGATCTGGCGCATCCGCGCGAAGTCGAGCGTGCGCGGATAGGCCGACGCGCCGACGGTAATCATCTTGGGCCGCTCGACCTCGGCCTGTTTGGCGAACGCCTCGTAGTCGATGCGCTCGTCCGCCTGTGCCACGCCGTAGTGGACCACGTCGTAGAAGCGGCCGGAGAAATTCGCCTTGTTGCCGTGGGTCAGGTGGCCACCGTGGGACAGGTCCATGGTCAGGATCTTGTCACCCGGCTGGAGCACGGAGAAATACACGGCCATGTTGGCCTGCGCGCCGCTGTGCGGCTGGACGTTGACGTGGTCCGCGCCGAAGAGCTTCTTGGCGCGGTCGATGGCCAACTGCTCGACCACATCGGCGTTCTCGCAGCCGCCGTACCAGCGTTTGCCGGGGTAGCCCTCGGCGTACTTGTTGGTGAACACGCTGCCCTGCGCCTCGCGCACGGCACGCGAGGTAAAATTCTCGCTGGCAATCAATTCGATGTTCTCCGTCTGCCGGACCTCCTCGGCCTGGATGGCGGCGGCGATCTCGGGGTCGGTCTCGGCGAGCGTGAGGCGGCGGGGAGAGTTGGCGGCGGGTTGCATGGCGAAGGTGGTTTGCGAGGCGGTGGTTTTCTGGTCCGGGCCGCCATCCTGGAGCAACGCCAGCAGGGTCGGCAACGTTTTCTTGAGCATGTCGCGGCAGCGGAAGTACACAGCGCGGCTCTGGCCGATAGGATCAGGGATGTCGAGGTCGTAACCGCTGACACTGGGATCGAACTCGCGCACGAGGAACGCCTTGTCGGCGGCCTCGGGGAAGAAGGTGTGCAGGGCGTCGAGGTGCCCGCGGGTCATGGCGAAGATGAAGTCGGCCTGGGCGACGAGTTCATCGGTCAGCGGCTGGCTGCGTTGCTCGGAGATGTCGATACCGTCCTCCGCCAAGGCTTCCACGGCGAAGTCGCTGGGCGTCTGGCCGTAGGAGGCATGGACCCCCGCGCTGGCCACGCGCACGTCGTCCCGGCCCGCCACCAGGTGGCGGAAAATCCCCTCGGCCATGGGGCTGCGGCAGATGTTGCCGGTGCAGACGAAGAGAACGTTTTTCACGGGGACGCGCCGGTGGCGCAAACGGAGGATCAAGGTCCCAAACAAACGCAGGCAAGTCAACCCTGTCGCTATCGGAACTACCGGCCGAAGTTCACCCGTTGAATCCACCCGCCGTGCCGAGCACGGCGACTTCATCCTGCATGATGGCAGCATCGACCGTGACGATGATCGAATCGTGCGCCAACGCTTGGCAAACGGGCGTGCGGTCAAACGGATCACGATGGTACGTTGGCAGAGACTCAAGGCGCGACACACTCTGTTCGTCGAGCAAGAGCGAGGTGACGGGGTGCCGTGCCCGTTGCGCAGGCAAGTAGACACCGGGTGTCGCCAGAGGAGGCAACTTTCCAAGTTGAAACTTGATCGTCGCCTCCCAAATAGATACGACGCTAAGCGATACCCGGTCGGCCGGATCGACAATGCTGTCGCGCCATCCCGTAGGCAGCTTGGGGTGGCCGCTGATGAACCAGAGGAAAATGTGGGTGTTGAGCAGGAGGTTCACCGGAACGCAAAATCTGCGAGCACATCGACTGGCAGCGGTGCATCAAAATTATCGGGCGTTACGAACTCGCCAGCGCATAAACCGAATGGTCGGGGAGAAGATGCCACCGTGCTCGGTTGGCGCATTTCGGCCAACGGACGATTGTTGACGGCGATCACTATTGTCTCGCCATACGCGATCTTTTTGAGCAACGCACCCAGGTCTACCGCTGCTTCCCGCGCGTCGACAATCGTCATGGGAAAACCTTATCGGGTGTCTAGGCGGCGTCAATGCTCACAATTCTTGTGGACGCCCTGGCCACAGGAGGAAGCATCATCACAACTCCCCATCCGCCGCCTGCCCCTCTGGCGGGATCGTCTCCACCTTGATCAGGTTTGTTTTCCCCGTCACCCGGTACGGCGTGCCTGCCACGATGACCACGATATCTCCCGGCCGTGCGCCGCAACGCGCCACCGCCGCTTTCGTGGCCAGTTCCACCATGTGCGCCGTGCCATGGATCTCCTCGGTGCGCGCGCTTTCCACCCCCCAGATGAGCGCCAGCCGTCGCCGTACCCGGTCGTCCGGGCTCAGCGCCAGGATGGGCATCCGGGGACGATGACACGCCACCCTTTTGGTCGTCGTGCCGCCGGTCGTGTGCGTCAGGATCGCCCGCGCGCCGATGTTCATCGCCAGAAGCTCCGCGGCCCGCGCCACGCACGCGCCCGGCTCGGGACTCTCGCGCAGGGGCGGCGGCCCCGGCAGTTCGCCGCTCAGCCACGCCCCTTCCGCCCGCCGGGCGATGGCGGACATCGTCGCCACCGTTTCCACCGGGTACTCGCCCACCGCGCTCTCGCCCGAGAGCATCACGGCGTCCGTGCCGTCGAAGATCGCGTTGGCCACGTCGGTCGCCTCGGCGCGCGTGGGCTTGGGCGCGTGCGTCATGCTCTCCAGCATCTGGGTAGCCGTGATGACCGGACTCGCCGCCTGACGGCACGCCGCGATGATCCGCTTCTGCGCGATGGGCACGTCCGGCAGGCTCATCTCCAGGGCCAGGTCGCCGCGTGCCACCATCACGCCGTAGGCGGTCCGCGCGATCCCTTCGATGTCGTCCAGCGCGCTTTTCTTTTCGATCTTGGCGATGACAGGAATGTCGGAGCCGCGCGCGGAAAGCTTTTCCTGGAGTTCGCGCACGTCGGCGGCACTCTGCACGAACGACTGCGCCAGGAAGTCGAAGCCTTCGGCCACGGCGAAGGCGATGTCGGCCTCGTCCTTGGCCGTGATGCTGGGCAGGCTCACGCGGCGGCCGGGCAGGTTGATGCCCCGGTTGCTCGAAAGCGTGCCGCCGCGCTCGATGTGCGCGTGGACCTCGCCGCCGCGCACCTCCCGCACGCGCAGCAGCAGGTTGCCGTCGTCGAGCAGCAGCGCCACGCCCGGTTCCACGTCGCCCGCCAGCCCCGCGAACGTGGTGCCCACCCGGTCGGGCACGCCCACGCAAGGCTCCGGGGTCAGCATGATTTCCTTGCCCGCTTCGAGCGTGATCGCCCCGCCCGCCATCTCGCCCACGCGGATGCGCGGGCCGCGCAGATCGCCCAGGATCGCCACGGGCTCACCGCTCTCGGCGGCGGCGCGGCGCACCCGCTGGAGGGTCGCCTTCAGGGAATCATGTTTGGCGTGAGAGAAATTGATGCGGACCACGTTCATCCCGGCCGCGATCATGGCGCGCAAGGTGTCGTCCCGGTCGCTGGCAGGCCCGAGCGTGGCGATGATCTTCGTGCGTTGGTGGGTCGGGATCGTCATACAAAAGCTGGCGCGGGAAAACCGTGTCGCCACAGGTAAGCCGGACGGAGGACGGTCTGTCAACTGTTGACGGACCGGATACACTTCGGGGGATGGAGATCGAGAGGACACTGATACCCTGCATCGGCTGCGGCGGGCTGTTCCCCACTGTGGAAGGACCAACGCACCGCTACATGGAATCCTCGCCTGGCTGCTGGGCGGCGTATGGCAAGGTGCTCGCGCGCGAGTACGGCGACCCCGCCTACTACCGCGTTCACCGGCTGACGGTCAATGCCTATGCCGTGCAGCATCCCGGCCAGCCTTCCCCGCAGAGCATCCAATCCGTCGCGGTGCACCTCATCAGCCTGCACCTGACGTTCGAGCAAGGCGTCGCGGCGGATCAGGCCACCGCAGCCATGAAGGCAGCGGCGAAGACCAAGGGACGTTTCCGCTGGCTGGAGCCGCCGCCTGCGTCGGGAGAGATCACCACGGCGGACGTGCGTCGCGCCGGGTCAGCGTCCGCGCACGTGGAGATGGTCTGGGCGTGGGCGGAAGCAGCCTGGGCAGCCTGGAGGCCACACCACAAAACCGTCCGTCTCTGGGTAACGATGTGACGGCGATCAGGACGCCGCCGGGATCATGCCTGTCTGGCGCGCGTAGGCGAAGATGCCGCCCGCTTCCACGACGGGCCGCACCTCACCCAGCGGCTTGAGCGCGTACACCGTGCCGGCATGCGTCAGGGTGTCGTTGGAAAAATCCAGCGTCACCTCGTCGCCCGTTTTGAGCACGTCGCAGAGCCGGTCCACGGACTCGTAGGGGAACACCTCGCCCGTTGCCACGCTGTTGCGAAAGAAAATCCGCGCGTAACCCTGGGCCACCACGGCGCGCACCCCCGCCGCGCCGAGTGCAATCGGCGCGTGCTCGCGCGACGAACCGCAGCCGAAGTTCTTGCCCGCGACCATGACCACGTACTCCGTCTCCTGTGTGCCGGGCGTAATGAACTTCGTCGGGTACGCCCCTTCGGGCAGGCCGATCATCGCGTAGGAACCGAGCAGCGCGTACTCCTCAGGCACCGTGGGCAGGAGCGTTAGGTACTGCGCGGGGATGATCTGGTCGGTGTCGATGTTGTCTCCGACGACGAAGACGCGGGCGGTAAGTTGGTCGGACATGGCAAGAGCCTAGTGATTAAAAAGCGGGTCGGGCGTCGGCGTGTCGTTGGGGCGGGTGTTCACCTTCGGGCCAGCGGGGCGGGCGTCGGGCTCGGGCAGCTTTTCCTGGTTCCCGGCCTCCGGCGGGATGGTGTAGCCATCGCCGCCCATGGAGCGTGCCGCCGCCTGCCGCCGCGATTCCAACTGCGCTTGGACGTTCGTGGCGTTCGCCGCGGCGTTGACGCTGGCGACTTCCCCGGAGGTCAGCGGCCCGATGTCCTCCGTGGCGACGTAGCCGGTTTCCCCGCCGGACGTCTTGACCCGGCTGTACGAGCGGCTCGGCTGGAGCATGACCACTTCGGTGTCCTTCTTGAGTTCTTCGTCGGGGCCGGACGCCTGGAGCGGGCTGACGTGGAAGAACGACGTGGAGTCCGCGCGGACCCGGTAGGTGTCCAACGGCCCGCTGCCCGGCAGTTGGGCGCTATTGTTGGCACTCGTGGCCGCATCCTGCGGCGAGCCGCACCCGGCCAGCACCAGCCACCCGACGAGGGCGACCGCCCGGAAGCTCCACCCGGCACCAAGGAAAGGAACGCTCGCTTGCATTGTCTCCCTGGTACTTCGCATTTCCCGTGCCGACCGGCCCCCGGGAGTTTTCCCCGGCGGTCTACAGGAACTCGCGCGGGTCGGAGATCCGGCCCGCCAAGGCGCTCGCCGCGACCGTGTACGGGCTGGCGAGGTACACCTTCGAGTCCTTGTGGCCCATGCGACCGGGGAAATTGCGGTTCGTGGCACTGATGCACGTCAGCGGTTTGTTCATGCGGCCGAACGTGTCCACGGGGCCACCCAAGCAGGCCGCGCAGCTCGCGTTCTCGGTCATCTGCACGCCTGCTTCCTCCAGCCATTGCCAGACGCTCCGGCCGTTCCACTGCGCCTTGTGCAGGTCGTCCACGACGCCCGGCGTCGCGGGCACCCCGAACGTGTCCACGGCCACCCGCTTGCCCCGGACGATCTCGGCGAACGCCAGGAAGTCCGACGTCTTGCCCCCCGTGCAACTGCCGATGTACGCGCGATCCAGCGTGATGTGGCCGAGCGTCTTGGCCAGAGCGCGGTTGCCTGGATTCGGGTGCATCGCCACGGTCGGCTCCAGGGCGGACAGGTCGAACGCCTGGTCGTAGACGAACCGCTGGTCGCGGGACAGTTCGGCGGGCTGATAGTCGGCCTTGGTGCCGTTGGCGGCGCAACGAGCGTCCACGAAGTCGAACGTCGTCTGGTCCGCCGCGAAGATGCCGTTCTTGCCGCCCGCCTCGATGGCCATGTTCGTGATGGTCATGCGGTCGTCCATGCCCAGCGCGCTCGCGCCCGGGCCTTGCCACTGCATCGCGCGGTAGGTCGCGCCGTCGAAGCCGATCTCGCCGATGACGTGGAGGATCACGTCCTTGGCCATGACGCCTTTTTGCAGCGCGCCGTCGAGGTAAAAGCGCATCGTCTCGGGCACCTTGATGAGCAGCTTGCCCGTGCCCAGGATGAACCCGGCGTCCGTGTTGCCGATGCCCGTGGCGAACTCGCCGAACGCCCCGGCCATGCAGGTGTGCGAATCCGTGCCGAAGAGCACCTCGCCCGGCCGGACGTGCCCTTTTTCCGGCAGCGCCGTGTGGCAAACGCCCGCGAACGAGCGGCCATATTGCCGCTTGAGCTGGCCGCGCGCCGCGTCGAACTGCCAGTGACCCTCCGGGTCGTCGATCACGTCGTAGAAGTAGGGCAGGTGCTGCTCGCGCACGAAGTCGCGCAGGATGTCCACGTTGCGGTTGGACAGGCTGTCGGCGGTGAAGATGTAGTGGTCCGGGATGATAACGATCTTCTCGCGGTCCCAAACCTTGGCGTCCCGGCCGAACTCCCGGTGGAACACGCCGATGGTGCCCGGACCGCACACGTCGTGGGTCAGCAGGACATCTGTGTTGACCCAGATGTTATCCCCGGGTTCCACCCGGGCGCGACCGCTGGCGCGGGCGAGAATAGTTTCAGTGAGCGTCATCGGAAGGAAATCTATTATGCCACCGCCCCCCGGACGCCGCAAGCACGCTCCGAGCGGGACGTGATGACGGATAACGGATGCGGGATGCGGGATGCAGGATGCAGGATGACGGAGCTGCCACCCGCCTCCGTCATCCTGCATCCCGCATCCCCTCTCTACAAACCATTCACAATGATTGGGTTATAAACCTTGGATTCCCGGCGCATAGAAAGAGATGCCCTCGCGTATCCTGTCGGCCGGTGGTCCCTGGCCGGCCTGGCTCCGGGCCCGGGTCAGCGCCTCGCGGAGTTCCGTCAGTTGAAAGGGCTTGGACAACAGGACGGTATCTGAGGGAGGACGGCGGATCCCGGGTAGGCTACCTGCCAGGACCACGAAGGGAACGCGCCGGGGTGCCTGGTACTTGTCAAGCCATTGCTGGAACTCGGTGGCCGCACCGTCGGGCAGCAGGAAGCTGCAAATGACGAAGTCGAACGGCGTGCCGTCCACGAGGCGGAACCGCCGCCGGGCCGCAGCAAGCGTCGGCGCGAAATGGATTTCCGTGAAGCAATCGGACAAACTGACCGCAAGCAGTTGCGCGACCGGTTCGTTGTCCTCCACGATCAAGAGCTTGTTGCCATCCATGGGTGAAAAGGTTTTTTAACTGATTTGCCCCTGGATGGTCCAAGAAAAGAACGACCTGCTTGTACCCCTAGCCCCCATGGGGGTCGAGCAAAATGTTTAACATCCAACCCACCCTGTGGTAATCGGCACGCATGACACTCGGAGAACGTCTGAAAACACTACGGAGGGAGCTTGGTCTCTCTCAGGAAGCCCTAGGCGCACAAGGATTTGTTTCCGCGCCCGGATGGATCAAGATTGAAAACGGCCAGCGCCAGGCCAGCGAGAAGCTCATCGACAAACTCGCCAGATGGCTGGTCGAGGACAAGTACATGCGCGCGGGCGCGGCCAGCGCGATGCGCGAGGAACTGCTGACCCTCAAATATCTGGGCAGCCGTTCCAAGTTCGTGCAGGAGATGGCCAAGGCACACGCCAAAAAACTGCCTGCCGCGACGACGCTGCTGGCCGCCGAGGAACCCGGTGCCTACAAGGCCAAGCCACGCCGCGGCCGTCCGCCGACCAAGAAGAGCTGAAGTCCCTTCTTTTTCACCCGCAATCCAAATTCCCCGGGCGGGAGCGTGCCGTTGCGCGCTTCCGCCCGCTCTCTTTCCCGTTTCGGGGTCGGCTGAATGGATGGCGGGGGGACGGACGCCATCTCACTCGCACTCGCACACGACCCGGAAACCCACGTCGTTGCTCGCGTAGACAGGCAGGTTGTAGCCACGGCAGGTCGTCTTGAGGCTGGCGAAACGTGATTTCCAGCTTCCGCCGCGGTACACCCGCTGCGTGCCCGATTTCGGACCGCGCGGATTCACGCTGTCCCGCCCGGCATAGGGGCCATACCAATCCAGGCACCACTCCCAGACGTTGCCCGCCAAATCCTCCACGTTCGCGCGGCTTTTGCCCGCCGGATACGCTCCCACCGGGCTCGTTTCCGCGTGGCCGTCGTTCACCGTCGCATCGCGCCAGGCGAACGTCGTGTTCGCGTCGGCGAAGTTGGCCAGCGTGCCCAGCCCTGTCGCCTCCCCCCAAGGATAGGTGTAGCCATCCGGGCCCTTGGCGGCGTATTCCCACTCGGCCTCGGTGGGCAGCCGGAATTTCTTGCGCTCGCGCACGCTGAGCCACTGGCAGAACTTCTCCGCCTCCAGCGCGCTGACGTAGATCACCGGGTGCCGGTCGTCCGCCCAGCCTCCGCGCCGGGAACGGTGGGTAGGATCGAACACCTCGTACTCCTCGTTCGTGATCGGGAAGCGCGACAGGAAATAACGGCTGAGCGTCACCCGCGTGACCGGTCCCTCGTTGCCCGCCGCATCCGGCGCGGCGCTGCCCAGCGAGAACACCGCCGAAGGGACAAAGCGCATCTGCGTGCCCAGCGACGTGGCGAAATCGCGGTACGTCCGGCGCTCTTCCACGGGGTTGAGCGTGACCAGGGGCGTCTGCGGTGCTTTGGCCACCGCCTTCGCCGGGATGGCGGCTGTTCTAGCCCCCCCCGCCGGGATGCGTGCCGTGCCAGGCTTGGGCACCGGCAGGGGTGCCGCTTCCCCATCCGCGCCGCCGCGCGGCTTGACTTGGAGCGTGCCGTTTTCGATGGCTTCGAGGTAATCGTCCACCATGTCCTCGGCCGCGCCGGGGTCCAGGCCCATGTTCTCGGCCATGTCGATGAAGGTGTCCCGGCGTTCGTCGGACATGGACTCGCCGTCCAGCCCGGAAAGCTGCAACATGCGCAAGAATTCGTCTTGCGGGGTGGTTGCGCGGACCCGCCGGGTGCGGGGGCGGTCGTCCGCGGGCGGCGTAGTGGGCGGCAGCGGCGGCACCGGGGCCGCCTCGGGCGGCGGGAGCAGCTCGGACTCGCGCTTCGCTCCGGTGGTTTTGAGCCCC
>CALMAQ010000197.1 GCA_937859745.1 uncultured Verrucomicrobiota bacterium
GTCGGGACCGGGTGGCCCGTCGTCGGGTTGCTCGCGGGCGGGTTGGTGCCCGCCTGCGTGGAGCCGAACCCCTTGTCGGGCGAGGTCGGCGCGCCGTTGTTGCCGACCGGCCCGGTGATGGGGTAGGCGGCGTGCGGCTTGTCGGCCTGGAGCCTGACCAGCGTCATCCGCATGGCCTCGTCGATGGGCACGCGCACGAGGCCCTGCTCCTTCTTGAACCAGTCCGGCTTGTCGTGGAGGTACTTGTAGTCCTCCGTCACCCGGTCGGTGAGGATCTTCTTGCGCTCCTCCACCCGGGCCGCGTCGGCGGTCACGAAGCGGCTCGTGGCGTAGTCGAAGATCATCCAGCCCAGCAACAGCACCGACAGCAGGAACAGCACGCCGAGCGTGAACTGCCCGGCCATTTTGAGCGGGCCCGCCTCGCGGGGCGGGGCCGGGGGTGGCGTGTGATAGATGGTGGCCATGTTCGGAAAGGCGGAAGGCGGAAGGTCGGTTCAGTTCACCAGACGCAGGGATTCCGGCAGGCGCGGATCACGCAGCGCGTAGAGCGAGTGCTTGCCCAGCGTCCGCAGGAAGACGAACGCCAGCGGCGCGCCGATGGCCACCAGGGCGGCCAGGTCGAAGATCATCGACAGTGGGTTGACCCCCGTCGGGTTCAGGAACGGGTTGACGATGAAGTAGATGTCGCAAGCGTGCATCAGCAGCACCCAGCCACTCACGTAGCAGAGGTACTTCGGGTTGGTCTTCATCACCCGCGGACAGAGCAGCACGAAGGTGATGAAGAAGTGGCCGACCACCTCCAGGCCGATGGCCCACACGTTCCAGCTCTCGGTGTTGCGGATCAGGAAGAACTCGGTCTCCTCGGGGATGTTCGCATACCAGATCAGGAAGAACTGGCTGAAGGCGATGTACGCCCAGAACACCGTGAACGAGAGCAGCAGCTTGCCCATGATGTGGAAGTGCTGCGTGCTGACGATCCCCTGCAGGTGCCCGCGGCTCCGCAGCCATTGGGTGATGAGGATCAAGGTCGCCATGCTGCTCCACGCGCTGCCCGCGAAGAGGTAGACGCCCCACATCGTCGAGTACCAGTGGTACTGGATGCTCATCACCCAGAAGATCGCCGCCGCCGTCAACAGCACCGCAAAGAGCGGGATGGAGGCAAAGGACACCTTGCGCGACTTGGTCGTGCAGCCCGGATCGCCCGTCTTGTCCTGCCGGGTGGAGAGCCAGCGCAGCGTGTAGCTGGCCGAGAAAAAGAACGAGAAGATGAGCACCGTGAAGATCGCCCACACCTTCGGATTGAGCATCGCGCGCTTGCCGTCCAGCGCCGGATCCACCCCCGCGGGCACGCCGTACATCCAGCCGTAGACGACCCCCGCGCCGAGCACGATGGGGATGAAGAAGGCCCACAGCACCGAGAACGAGTTGGCCATCGTCTCCAGGATGCGCCGCACGACCACGCTCCACTCGGCGTCCACCGCGTAGTGGAGCATCGTCCAGAAGAGCGAGCCCGCCGAGATCGTGAAGAAGAACATGAAGGCGTACAGCCACGAGAACAGGAACTGCTTCCAGCCCATCGGCGTGAAACAGGCCAGCAGCGCCACGACGAAGCCGACGCCCGTGGCCACCAGCAGGCCGAAGAGCAGCGGCCCGAGGTTGTTGTAGTTGAAACGCTCCTCCCTGGGAGCGGTGAGAGGCGAATGTTGGGCGGTAGCGGCGCTCATGCTAAAGCAGAAGGTAGAAGGCAGGAGGTAGAACGGGCGGAAAGAGAGTAAGTCGCGGTAGCGGTCAGGAATCGGTGGAAGGCAGCGGCGCGTTCAAAGGGTGTTCGTTGGTTTGTTTCGGTCCCTCTGCCTTCTGCCTTCTGCCTTCTGCCTTCATTTCAGCGCGGCGCGTTCGTCGGCGGGCAACTCCTCGGGCTTGACGAGCTGCGAGCGTTGCAGCGCGCGGATGTAGGTCACGATGGCCCAGCGCTCCGTCACGGTCAGGTTCGCGCCATAGCCGAGCATCGAGTTGTGCCCGTTGGTGATCGTGTCGTAGATCTCGCCGTCGGCCATCTTGAGGTACTTGTCGTCGTGGTAGTTGGCGATGCCGTTGAGGCCGTACTTGCTGGTGACGCCGTTGCCCGCGCCCGTGCCGCCGTGGCAGACCTGGCAGTTGATCATGAAGCGGTCCCGGCCGCGCTCCATCAGTTCGGGTGTCACTTCGACCGGGATCCCCGTACCCCACTGGTCGCCCATCTTGCCGGTGTCGTAGTAGTCGGGGCCGGCGGTGTAGCGCAGGCGCTCGGGGGACTCGGGAGCCTTGCCGCTGGATTCGGACGCCAGTTGCGAGAACGCGCTGTGCGCCGGGATGCCGAAGCCCATGGGGGCCGTGCCCGCAACCTGCGTCTGGCCGCTGACGCCGTTGGCGAAGAACTTGTCGGGCGACTGCGCCTTGAGCTTGCTCTGTCGGACCATGTCCGGGAAGAACTCCAGCGGGCGGCCGGGCGTGTGGCGTCCGCGCAGGCCCGCGGTGCCCACGATCAGCAGGATGACGACGAGGAAGGTGAGGAGGAAATATTTCATGGAGGCGGAAGGCGGAAGGCGGAGGGCGGAAGGCGGAAGAAGGCGGGGCGGCCGGGCGATGAGCCGCCAAGCCGCACCGCAGCCGTGCCCCTTGCTTTAGCGTCGCTCTGGATTTTGGTTTTCATCCTGCCGCCTTCTGCCTCCTGCCTTCGTCGTTAGTCGTCGTAGACCATCGTGATGTTCGTCGCCCCGAGGCCGCTCAGGAACGCCACGGTGTCCTTGTCGTTGAAGCGCGGGTCGCTCGCCTCGACGACCACGAAGAAGCCGTCGTCCGTCACCCGGGCGAAGCGGTCCCAGTTGAAGATCGGATGGTGCCAGCGTGGCAGGAGGTTCATCGCCAGCATGCCGAACACCGCGCCGAACGCCGAGAACAGGATGGTCAACTCGAAGATGACCGGGAAGAACGCCGGGATCGTCGCCCAGGTGACCGGCTTACCCTGCACGATCAGAGGATACAGGTACACCGCGCTGCCGATTTCCAGCAGCAGTGCCGTCGCCATGCCGGTCAGGCCGCCGCCGAGCACGATGAAACTGACAATCGACTTGCCCAGGCCCATCGCCTCGTCCATGCCGTGGATCGGGAAGGGCGAGAACACGTCCCAGCGCTTGAACCCGGCGTCGCGCATGGATTCCGCCGCGTGGAACAGCGCGGCGGCGCTGGGCAACTCCGCGCCCAGCCCGTAGAGCTTGCGCGGCGGCATCGCCGGGATCGTGTTGGCCGGAGCCTGTAAGGTAGCAGCGGGCATGGGGAGGGTGGTGAGAGGCTTACTTGGTTTCGGTCACCGAGCGTTCCCGCAGGCCGGCGGCGGCCGCCCCCGGACTGTTGGCCGTGTGGGCCGGGCCGCCCTCTTCGGGCTGGAGGAGGTGCGTGGGCTCGGGCTGCGCGCCGGCCGCGTAGCCGAATGCCGTGCCGTGGCCGCTGTGCGGATCGGCCATGGGCGTCACGCCCTTGACCTCCGCGATGGCGATGGTGGGCAGGAAGCGGATGAAGAGCAGGAACAGGCTCAGGAACAGGCCGAACGTGCCGATGAAGGTCATGATGTCCACCCAGGTCGGGTGGAACATGCCCCACGAGGAGGGCAGGAAGTCCCGCGCGATGGAGGTCACGATGATGACGAAGCGCTCGAACCACATGCCCGCGTTGACGAACATGCACCCGATGAACACCACGATCAGGTTGCGGCGGCACCAGCGGAACCAGAAGATCTGCGGCGTGATGACGTTGCAGCTCATCATCGCGTAGTACGCCCACCAGTACGGCGCGTGCGGCAGCAGCGGGAACTTGTTGGGGGCCGCCCAGTGCAGAAGGTCCGTCACGGGACCGGCGGCGCGGGAGCGCAGGAAGGCGTAGCCCTCGTACATGTTGCCCGAGTACCACGCCACGAAGAACTCCATGATGTAGGCGTAGCCGACGATGGAGCCCGTCATCAGGATGATCTTGGCCATCACGTCGATGTGGCGCGGGGTGATCATGTCCTTGAGCTGCGGGTAGATCAGGCGCATCGGCAGCATGAGCGTGAGCACCATGGCGAACCCGCCGAAGATGGCCCCCGCCACGAAGTAGGGCGGGAAGATCGTCGTGTGCCAGCCGGGCACGACCGACGTGGCGAAGTCGAAGGACACGATGGTGTGCACCGAGAGCACCAGCGGGGTCGAGAGAGCCGCCAGGAGCAGGTAGGCCATCTCGTAGTGGCGCCACTGGCGGTTGCCGCCGCGCCAGCCCAGCGCGAAGAAGCCGTAGGCCATGGCGCTGATCTTCTGGCCGCGCGCCCGGGCGCGGTCGCGCAGCGTCGCCAGGTCGGGGATCAGGCCCGTGAACCAGAACAGCACGGACACGGTGAAGTAGGTGGACACCGCGAACACGTCCCACAGGAGCGGCGAGCGGAAATTCGGCCAGATGGCGTACTGGTTGGGCACGGGGGCCAGGAACCACGCCATCCACACGCGGCCGACGTGCAGGCCCGGGTAGAGGCCCGCGCAGACGACCGCGAACAGCGTCATGGCCTCGGCGGCGCGGTTGACGGCGGTGCGCCAGCGCTGCCGGGTCAGGAAGAGAATGGCCGAAATCAGCGTCCCGGCGTGGCCGATGCCGATCCAGAACACGAAGTTGGTGATGTCCCAGGCCCAGGCGACGGGCGTGTTCTCGCCCCAGACGCCCACGCCCGTGAAGATCAGGTAGCCGAAGCACGAGAAACAGATCGCGGCCAGCGTGGCGCAGGGGATGAACGCCGCCCACCACCAGAAGGGCGTCTTGCCCTCCGAGATGGAACAGATGTTCTCGGTGATCCAGTGCAGCGAATGGTCGTTGGCGACGAGCGGGGTCCGCAGGTCCGCCAACTGCGCGGCGGCCTCCGGGTTGATCTCGGCGGGCGGCGGCACGGCGGGAGCGTGGTCGGCGGGATGGATTGCGGCGGAGGCCATGGGTGGGAACGTGGAAAAGTGAATCAGCGGCGGAAGTTCTGGTCAGCCGCGTGAGCGGCGTTCGTAACGCAAGGTGGGGATGCCTCTCCGAGGCACTCCCAAATTGTCTGGTCTGCCGCACCAGCGGCGGCCTGGCAAAAACGGGTCCCATCATCGGCGAGGCAGACAGTCAGGGAGTCGCTCGGAGAGCGATCCCTACCATGTTCACGACCGACTGCGGCGATGATGGTGAGCGTCGGCATGGAGGCGCTAGACTTTGTGCTGCCCCTCGGGCGCTTCCTTGCGCGGGTCCTCGGAGTGGGTCTTCTTCTCGGACCCGCCCTCCTTCTCGACGGCGGGCGGCACGTTGGCGGGGGCACCCAGCAGCGTGTTGCCCACGGCCGCCGCGCCCGGCATCGCCGGGTTCGGGTTCCGCAGCCGCGCCTGGTAGGAGAGGCGCGGACGCACGTTGAGGTACTCCAGCATCTTGTAGTCGGTGTCGCGCCGCTTGACGACCGACACCTTGCTCTCCGGGTCGGCCACGTTGCCGAACACGATGGCCCCGGCGGGGCACACCTGCGCGCAGGCCGTGGTGAACGAATCGCGCGGCACCAGCTTGTTGTTGGAATCGCGCGCCACCTGCAACTGGGTGATCTTCGCCTCCTCGATGCGCTGGACGCAGAACGTGCACTTCTCCATGACGCCGCGCATCCGCACCGTCACGTTGGGGTTCTTGACCAGCTTGAGGCTTTCCTCCATGCCGTTCTTGCCGAACGGCCCGAGGTACGCCTGGCTCTTGCCCTTCCAGACGTGGCTCATCACGCCTTCCTCGATGGGTTCGATGGAGCGGTCGTTGTAGTTGAAGAAGTTGAAGCGCCGGACCTTGTACGGGCAGTTGTTCGAGCAGTAGCGCGTGCCGATGCAGCGGTTGTAGGCCATCGCGTTGAGGCCCTCCTCCGTGTGGATCGTCGCGTTGACCGGGCAGACGGTCTCGCACGGGGCGTTCTCGCAGTGGTGGCAGGTGACGGGCTGCGTCAGGATTTGCGGGTCCTCGTCCTGCGTCGGGTCGTGCAGCGGGTCGTTGTCCTCGATGGTCGAGTAGTAGCGGTCGATGCGGATCCACTGCATCGCGCGGCCCCGGCCCACCTGGTCCTTGCCGACGACGGGGATGTTGTTCTCCGCCTGGCAGGCCACCACGCAGGCGTTGCAGCCCGTGCAGGTGTTGAGGTCGATCGCCATGCCCCACTGGTGGATGGAGTCGTAGGACGGGTTGCGGTAGAGCGAGACGTTGGGCGGGATGTGGGCGTCCATGCCCATCATCTCCACGAAGGAACGCTTGGCCTGCTCGTCCTCGCCGTAGATGAACCCGGCGTTCTCCTTGTAGGTGGCGACGGGCAGTTCGCGGACCAGGTTGCGGCCTTCCATCGCCTGGTGCTGCTGGGTGACGACGAGCTGGTAGTTCTCCGCCACCGGGGCGATGCGCGCCGCGGGCACGAAATAGGTGTTCTGCGCCGTGCGGAGCGGGTAGGCGTCGAAACCCGTGTGGCGGCCCACGCGGCCCGTGCGGCGGCGGCCGTAGCCGAGCGCGATGGACACGGAGTTGTCCGCGTGGCCGGGCGAGAGCAGCACGGCGGCCCGGACCTTGGTGCCACCGACGGTGATCTCGGCCATGTTGTCGCTGGCCGCGCCGTCCGCCGAATAGTCGCCGTTCTCGAAGTTGGCGTAATGGAGGCCGAACTTCCTGGCCGTGGCGGCGTTGACCAGGATGGCGTTGTCCCAGGCCATCTTGGTGATGGGATGAGGCATCTCCTGGAGCCAGCCGTTGTTGGCGTAGCGGCCGTCGTCCACCTTGTAGTCGCTGATGAGCACCACTTCCACGGAGCCCTCCGGCGTCGGCGGCGGGAACTGCGCGGGGATGTTCGCCTTGAGGTAGCCGATGGCGGCCCCGACGTTGAAGCCGCTCTCGGAGTCCGGCGCGGCGCTGCCGGGCAGGAAGCCGTCGCGCAGGAAGGCGTTCCAGGCCAGTGCCTTGTCGGCGGGGAAATTGGCCGTCTTGCCGCCGATCTCCTCGAACGTCGCGCGGACGAGCGTGGGGTCGTCGTGCGGGTCCTGGCCCAGCAGGAGGTTGAGCACTTGGAGGTCGCTCAGGCCGCCGAAGAGGGGCAGGATCATCGGCTGGATGACGCAGTAGGTGCCGTCGGCCGAACGGGTGTCGCCCCACTGCTCCAGGAAGTGCGCCATGGGCACGTGCCAGGCGGCGTGCTCGCTGGTCTCGTCGTCGTAGTAGCCCAGGCGGACCACGGTGGGCACGCTCTTTTGCCGCTCGACCCAGTTGAGGTTGGCCAGCGCGTTGTAGACGGGGTTGCCGCCCAGGATGAAGAGCGTCTGGACCTTCCGGGCGTCGATGGCTTCGGCCAGGCCCGAGATGCTGGTCGGCTCCGCGCCGCCGCGGGATTCCGAGGCGTGGGCGACGACCGTGTGGCCGACGTTGCCCAGCACGCCGTTGATGGCCTGCACGAGCAGGTGGACGCCCGCCGGCTGGCGCTCGCCCGCCAGCACGAGGCCCTTGCCCCGGGCGGCGAGCAGGTCGGCGGCGACCTCGGTCAGCCACTGGTCCTGCTTGGCGAAACGTCCGGCCATCTCCGCCGGGAACGCGCCCAGCAGGTTGCCCAGGGGGGCCCCCGCGCCGCCCAGCAGGCCCGCGACCTTGCGCCCCAGCGCCACGGCGAACGCGCCGACCTGGCTGGCGGGCAGCCGCAGGCGGTGGTCGGCCTTGCCGCCGGTGATGGTGTAGCGGTTCTCGACGACGTAGAGCCGGTTCATCGAGTCCTCCGCGCTGGCGACGCGGCGGCGGTTGGAGAAATCGCGCGTGGCCTCGATGCCGCCCTCGTCCAGGTTGAGGAAGTCGGCGTCCAGGGAAAGGATCACGTCCGCGCGGTCGAAGCGGTGGGTCAGCCGCACGCCGTCGCCGAACGCGGCGCGCGTGGCCTCCACGTCGTTGAAGGGGCGCAGCGGATCGTACACGCACCACAGCAGGTTCGGGAACTCCTGGCTCAACTCGGCGCGCAGGCGGTCGCGCGTGGGCGAGAAGGTTTCCTCGACGAGGATCGCCGCGCCCTGGCCGCCGCTGGCGAGCAGGGACTCGCGCGTCCCCTTCATGAACGCGGTGAACTTCGCCACGTCCACGGGCTTGCCGCCTTCGAGGAAGAAGCGCGCGCGGTCGGGGTCGTACAGGTCGAGCAGCGCGCACTGCGCGTAGGGATCGGTCGCGCCGTTGGAGAGCGGGTGGAGGCTGTTGCCTTCGAGCTTGATGGGGCGACCCTCGGTGGTCGTGGCGACCAGCGGCATCGCGCCCCGGCGGCGGGGCATGGAGGTCGCGTAGAGGACGTTCTTGCCGGGGATGGTCCACTCGACGGCCTTGGTGTAGGGCACCAGGTACGTCTCCGGACGGCGGCAGCCCGACAGGCCGAAGCCCGCCAGCGCGAGCGACGCGCCCATGAGTTGCAGGAAGTTGCGGCGGCTGAGCCCGTCGCCTTCCATCTCGGCCGCGCCCGCCGGGAACTCGCGCTCCAGCCAGCCACGGAACTCGGGCGTGTCGTTCAGCTCGCCCAGGCTGCGCCAGTACTTGCGGCCGTTCACGTTCGGCGTCTCGGGCGGGTGTTGGAAAACACGTTTCATCAGAAAGGGACGGGAGTCGGAAAGCGGAAGGAGCGGAGGTGGGGGCGTTCTTAGCGGTGGCAGCCGGCGCAGGTCACGGGCGGGGCGACGTTCCAGGCCGCCTTGAGCTTGGAGCCGATTTCCAACTGGGTCCACGGGTGGCCGGTGGCGGGGTTGGTGCCCAGGTCGGCGGGTTTCCAGTCGAGGTGCGTGACCTCGGTCACGGGCCGCAGGAACTGCTCGGAATTGCGGTGGCAGTTCAGGCACCAAGCCATGCCCTGGGGCTGGTCCTGCCAGACGACTTCCATCTCGTTGATCTGGCCGTGGCAGCTCACGCAGGACACGCCGCGGTTGACGTGCGCCGAGTGGTTGAAATACGCGTAGTCGGGCACGCGGTGGATCCGCACCCACTCGACGGGCTTGCCCGAGGCGTAGGAATCGCGCACGGGCTGGAGCTTGGGGCTCTGGGCCTTGATGGCGGTGTGGCAGTTCATGCACGTCTGCGTCGTGGGCACGTTGGAGTGCGCGCTGACCTCCACGAAGGAGTGGCAGTAGCGGCAGTCCAGCCCGAGTTGCTGGACGTGGAGGCTGTGCTGGAAGGGCACGGGCTGGGTGGGCATGTAGCCGACGCGCGTGTACTTCGGGGTGAAATAGTACCAGACGCCCAGCGTCAGGGTCGTGACGACCAGGCCGCCCAGGAAGATGGCCTTGGGCGCGAGCGTGTTGGTCCAGCGGGGAAAGATGTTGGCCATGTTCCTTGTGGAGTGGGTCGGAAAGGGGAGCGGGCGGCGTCAGCGGGAGGCGGACGAACCAATTTTTCTGCCGGAGAGCAAACCAACGACAGCCAGCGGCAATCCCACGCTAAAGAGGCGGGGTGTTTTTGCAACGGTTTTATCGCTGAAAAAGTGAGCGTCGGCCGGGGAAATTTGTCCACGCGGGAACGCCTCGGGTTTTCCCCGATTCCCCCGCCGGGGAATCCCGCCGCACGGGGCGACAGAAGACGGCGATGGCATCGAAACGCGGGTCATTAGCGGAACTGATCGTAGGCCGTCCGCCGGGGGTGCGTCAACCATCTTGTGAAAAATTTCACAAGCCCGCTTTGCCGGGCGGTTTCCGCACCAGCAGCCAGCGGTTCTGCGCCGGGTCCTTGCTGCGCCGGTCGGTCGCCCACGCCGCCGCCTGCCCGCCGCGCCGCCAGAGCCCGGTGGGATCGGCCGCCCACTCGCCCGGCCGCGCCAGCGCCC
>CALMAQ010000198.1 GCA_937859745.1 uncultured Verrucomicrobiota bacterium
GTGGTGGGCCGCCTCGTGCCGCGCGTCCGCCTGCCCGGGCGGCTGCTCATCGTCGGCGAGCAGGGCGGCTTCGCGGGCGTGGCGCGCAAGGTGAAGGCCGTGCCGGAAGCGCGTTTCTACCGCGCCGGACAGACGGCGGGTTGACGTCCGTCGCCGAGCGCATCCATCAGGAAGCGCCGGAACGCCGCCGGGTCCCTGGCGTGATAGCTCGCGGCGGTCGGGCCGGGGCCGACCTTGACGGAAAGCAGGTTGTCCGACCCGATTGTGAACAGGCTCTCATCGGTCGTGTCGTCCCCGGCGCAGAGCACCAGCGCGGGCTGCCGGTCCTGCGGCAGCGCGGCGAGGAGGCGGCTGGCGGCGATGCCCTTGCTGATCTGCGTCGAAACGATTTCGACGATCTGCTTGCCGTGGCGCACCTGCACGGGGGTGTTCGCCGTGACGGCCCCGAGCGTCTCGGCGAGCTGCTTGGCCTTCCACGCGCCGAACTCCGGGTCCACGCGCCGGTAGTGCCACACGAGCGACGTGCGTTTTTCCTCCACGCTGCTGCCGGGCGTGCCGCCCTCGTACAGCCGCAAAATGGGCAGGACCAGCGCCTGCCAGCCGTAATCGACCTGCTCGTCCTGCCGCTGCCATGATCCTCCGCCGGGCGCGCGCATGGCCGCGCCGTGTTCGGCGATGAGGCCGAAAGGAAATTTACCCAGAAAAGCATCCAGGTCGTCGGGCGTGCGTCCGCTGATGATCGTCACGGCGAGGTTCGGCTGTGCGGCGAACCGGTCGAGCAAGGCGCGCAGGGCATCGCCGGGCCGGGCGGTGGCGGGGTCGCGCTCCAACTCGCGCAACGTGCCGTCGTAGTCCAGGAACATCTCCACCGGCGCGCCGGAACGCAACGCCTGCGCGAGCTGCGGGGCGGCCCCGGACACGTCGGCGGCGGTGTCGTGGTCCGCCTCGCCGCCGTCGCCCGCGGCGAGGTCGTCGATGAAGCTCTTGGCCCAGCGCGCGGCGTCGTGCCGCATGACCCGCGCGTGCATCGGCCCCGTGCGGTGCTGCTTTTCTTCCGGGGACATGGCGAGCGCCTGCGCGATGGACTTGCCCACGGCGGCGGCGTCGTAGGGATTGACGATCAGCGCGCCGAAAAGTTCCTCCGCCGCGCCCGCGAACTCGCTGAGGATGAGCGGGGCCGCGCCGTCGCGCTGGCAGGCCAGAAATTCCTTGGCGACGAGGTTCATGCCGTCGATGAGCGGCGTCACCAGCCCCGCGTCCGCGATGGAATACAGCGCGCAGAGGTCGGCGAACTCGACCGACCCATGGATGAAGTGGACGGGGCTGTTGTGCAGCGTCGCGTACTTGCCGTTGAGCCGCCCGATGCGCGACTCCACGTCGGCGCGCAGTTCCTGGTATTCCTCCACGCCCTCGCGCGAGGGCACGCTGACGAAGATGAACTTGACCTTGTCGCGGTCCTCCAACCCGGCGAGGTAGCAGTCCACGGCTTCGAGCCGGTGGAGGATGCCCTTGGTGTAGTCCATGCGCTCGACGGACAGGACGATCTGCTTGCCCTCGAACGTGTGGCGGAACTTTTCCTGGCGCTCCCGGTGGTCCGCGCCGTCGAGCGTCCGGTCGAACTTGGGCGCGTTGATGCCGATGGGGTAGACGCCCAGCAGCGCGCGGTGGCCGTCGGCGGTGCGGACGCGCGTGATCTCCGTTTCCACGGAAAGCAGGTTCGCGGCGGTGGAGCGGAAGTGCCGCAGATACCCGAACGTGTGGAAGCCCAGCAGGTCCGCGCCGAGCATGCCCTCGACGAGTTCGCGCCGCCGGGGATGGCAGCGGAAGATGTCGTAGGCCGGGAAGGGCGTGTGCAAAAAGAAGCCGATCCGCAGGGAGGGCCGCGCCGCGCGCAGCATCGCGGGCACGAGCAGGAGCTGGTAGTCGTGGACCCACACGAGGTCGCCGTCCCGCGCGGTGGCGAGCACCCGGTCGGCGAAACGCTGGTTGACCTTGCGGTACTCGTCCCACCACGCGGGCTCGTAGCGCAGGTAGTTGGGCATGTAGTGGAGCAGGGGCCACACGCTGGAGTTGGAAAAGCCCTCGTAGAAGGCGTCCGCTTCCTCCCGGGTGAGGAACACGGGCAGGCAGCCGTGTTCGTCGATCAAGGTTTGCTCAACTTCGGGTTGTTTGTCGGGCTCGACCGCCGCGCCGGGCCAGCCGATCCACCTGGCCGCGTATTCGTCACGGGACAATCCCTCCAACGCCGCGACGAGGCCGCCCGAAGACTTGGTGATCTTGTCCGCGCCCAGCGTGACGGGCAGGCGGTTGGAGACGTTGATGAGCGTGCGGGGCATGTTCCTTGAGGTAGGGCTGGGCCTCCGGCCCGGCCGTGACTGTCTGCCTTATTGGTAAGTGGATTCCAGAAAAGCTACGGCCGGGCGAGACGCCCAGCCCTACCTTGGGACGAGGATCAGTCTCCCTCGCCTGAGATGGACGGTGCGTAGAGCACGCCGTTGAGCCACAGGCGGGTCGTGGCACGCCACAGCAGGCGGTAGCTCGGGCCGTCGGCGGTGAGGATGACGTGGCCGTCGCCGAGCGGCTCCTCGATCACCGAGGCCGTGCCGCGGATGAGGCGGTCGGTGTTGTCGGGCCAGATGTAACCGGCCAGCCGCAGGGAGGGCGGGTTCTTGTCGGCCCCCGCCGCCGGGAACGTCAGCACGTTCGCCCCGCGCCTGGTCAGGGTCAGGAACTGGTCGGTGTCCACGAGCACGGGCAGCGTGTCCTGGTCGTAGCCGTAGGTCAGGAAATGGTCGCGGTTGACCGTGGCACGGAAGATCGCCCCCGGCACGGCCAGCGGAATCTTGCGGCGGTCGAACTCTCCTTTCTTGGGTTTGTCCTGCTTGTCGCCCTTGTCGCCCTTGTCGCCCCCGGCGTCGGTGGGCTTGCCGTCGGGCTTCGCGTCCTCGGAGGGCTTGTCCTTGTCGCCGCCCTTGTCCACGGGCGTGGCCTTCTTGCCCTCGGGCTGGTGGTCCTTGTCGGCGGGCGGCTTGCCAGAGGCAGCGTCCTCGTCCTTCTTGTCCGCCTTGCCGTCGGCGTCCGCGTCCCCGGGCTCGGGCTCGTCCTTATCTTCCAAGGCCAGCGTCGCCGCGCCGACGACGCGCGCGCCGGTCAGGTCCACTTTCTTGTCGGCCGCGAACCCGGCCGCGCCGCCGACGCAGATCAGCGTGCCGCCATCCTTGCACCAATCCTTGAGCTTGTCCACGCCGTCCTTGTCGAACTCCCGGCCGTAGGCCTTGGCGCTGCCGTCGGGCAGGATCAGCACGTTAAAATCGGCCATGCGCGTTTTCTTGAAGGCGTCCACGCTCATCGGCACGAACTCCACGCCCATGTCCTTGCCCAGCAGGTAGGAAATTTCCGCGTAGCTGGTCTGCGCGGCGGCATCGCCCGCGATCAGGGCCACCTTGGGCACCTTGAGCGAGACGACCTCCTCCGAGCCGGGGCCGACGTTGCCCTGATCCACGTAGGCGGTGTCCGCCGTGCTGACCGGGACGCCGAAGCTCCTCGCCAGGTCCGTCACGCGCGCATGCAGCGTGGCCGGGTTGCGTTCGACGCGGGCCAACAGCGTGCCGCGCGGGTAATCCCTGCCGCCGGCCCGCATCGGCTCGGTGCAGGTGGCGAGATGATAACCCTCCTGCAACAACTTGAACGCCATCCGGTAGGCACCCTCGGTGCCGGGGGTCCAGAGGTAGGCGGTAACGGCCCTCGCAGCGGCGGGTGCCGTCTGGACGGACGCGGCGTGCTCCTGCCCGCCGGGGCCGGGCTGATTGGAGAGCGTCAGGCTGGCGGGACCGGCCGCGCGGACGAATTCGCCCGGCGCGGGGCCAGCAGGGGCGTCGGCGCTGTAGGCCGCGTCCACGCCGAAGCAGAGCGGCAGGCACCAGCTCGTGATGTCGTAGAACTCGGCGTTTTCCAGCGGTTCGCGGCGTCCGCGCTTGAGGTTGCGCGCCTGCCGCTCCTGCTGGCGCTGGACGAACGGCGCGTCCAGCGGCGCTTCGGGGGCGAGCAGCGTGCGGGCGACCTTCCCTTGGGGTTGTGCGAGGTCGATCACGTAGCTGCCCGCGGGAAAGTCGCGCGCGGCCGGGGCAGGTGCCGGATTGGCGGCGGGGAGGTAGGCGCGCGCGTTCGGGAGGGTGAACTTGTCGGTCGTGCGCCGGACCTCGATGCCGTGGCGCAGCAGGTTGGCGACGAGTTCGGCGGTGCGGCCCGGGTCACTGCCCGGCGCGATGACCACCTGCCGCAGGCCATCCTTGCCCGCCTGTCCTTCCTGGATGGCCGTGGCGAAGAACTTGTAGTAGTCCTTGAGCCGCGCCTCGCGGTTGGCGGCGCTCGTTTCCACGGTGGCGAGGCTGGCAGTGAAGTGCTTGGCGATGGCCTCGCGCAGGGTTTCGATGGTGCCGTCGTCGCGCAGCCAGTTGAAGCCGCGCTTGCCGCCGCCGTCGCTTTCGTAGGTCATGCCGGTCGAGCCATGGAGCGAGGGCCAGCTATCCCAATACCCGGGATAGTACAGGTCGAACACGTCGCGGTTGTAGTAGAGCCAGTGGTAGCGGTTGAAGGCCGCCGCGTTGCCCTGGCCCAGGGTGCTCTGCCAGTGCTCGGTCTCGTCGTGGGGCAGGGCCTGGTTGACGGGCATCGCCGGGGGAGGGAAGAAGAAATTCTTCGTCTCGCCGTGGTGGTCGGCGTTGACCTGCGGGTGCCAGTCCAGGAACGCCGCCATGGCCGCGCGGCTCTCGATCTGCGAGCCGGGCAGCAGGTCGCGGTTCAGGTCGAAGCCGTAATGGTTGAAGCGTCCGTAGATGCCCCAGGGTTGGTGGTGCTCGTAGGCGAACGCCTCCGGCCGCCCGAGGCCCTCGGCGTTGTACCACGCGGTGAACCGCTCGTGGCCGTCGGGGTTCTGCGCCGGGTTGATGAGCACGACGCACCTGGACAGCGCGTCCACGAGCTTCGGATCGTCGCTGGCGGTCAGTTGGTAGAGCACCTGCATCCCGGCCTCGAAGGCGGAGGATTCGTCGCCGTGGATGCTGTAGCTCAGCCACACGATCATGGGTGAGCGCGCGGCGAGGGCGTCGGCCTCGGCCTGGGTGCAAGTGCGCGGGTCGGCGAGGCGGGCCACGCCGGCCTTGATCCCGTCGAGTTTGGAGAGGTTCTCGGGGGTGGAAACGGCCAGCAGGTAGAGCGGACGGTGCTCGGGCGTCTGGCCGAGGGTCATGATCTTGAGCCGGTCGGTCTTCGGCGCGAGTTCGCGCAGGAACCGCTCGTAGTTGGCGTAGGTGGTGTGGAACTCGCCGGGCTCGTAGCCCAGGAGAGCGGCGGGACGGGGTACGTCGGCGCGGTAAGGGCCGCGCTCGTAGAAGTCGAAGGGCACCTTGTCCGGCTGGAGGAGCGGGGTGGGGGTCTGCGCGTGCAGCGAGAGCGCGGGGTGGACGGCGGCAGCGGCCAGCCAGGCCAGCGCGAGGCGGGAAAGGCGTTTGGCGAAGGGGGAGTGCAGACCCATGCGGCGACGATAGCACCACCCGGGCGGCTTTGCTCAAGCGGCGAATGGGCTTGTCCGGCCCCGAGGTTTGCGGTAGGCAGGAAGGGTGAAATTTCTCCCGCTGGTGTTAATCGCGGCCATCCTGTCAGGCTGCCAGACGGACCCCACGACGGCGTTGAACTTCAAACGTCGCGACGAGACGAGGACGCTGACGCCAACGAGCGCACCGCGCTACGAGCGCCTGGGTCCGCTGCCCGACACCATGGAGGACATCCAGGCCGCCCTGAAGGCTCCCGGCGTCGGCTGCTTTGCCACCGGGGGTGGAGAGGCGTCCTCCGCGGATGTGGGTACGGTGTACCTGGCGGCGCAGGAGCCACTGGACGTGGTGAGCATCGCGCCCGGAGGGGCGACCGTGACGGTCAACCGCAAGACAGACCGCATGATCGTAATCGTGCCGCGCAGCCAGGTCGAGATCGGCCGGTTCGCGTACGCGAAGCCGCAATAAATCGAAGGCAGAAGGTAGAAGGCAGAAGGTAGAAGGCAGGCTTGACAGACCACCGCGTCGGGCGCTACGGCTCGTGCCCATGCACCGGCTTCCCACCTTCCTCGCGGCGGCCTTGTTGCTGCCAGCATCGCCGCTCCTGAGCCAGACGCCCGCGCCCTACTCGGAGCAAACCCTGGCGGACATGGCCAAGCTCCAGCAGGCCGCCGTCCACGGCGACTACGCCTACCAGCAGGTCGCGCACCTCGCCAACAACATCGGCCCGCGCCTGAGCGGCTCGTCCCAGGCGCAGAAGGCGGTCGAGTACGTCGCGGCCGAGCTGAAGGCGCTCGGGCTCGAAGTGACGCTGGAGCCGTGCATGGTCCCCCGCTGGGTGCGCGGCGAGGAAACGGCCGTGCTCACCCAATATCCCGGCCAGGCCGAGGGCACGACGCAGAAGATCGTCCTCACCGCCCTGGGGCCGAGCGTCGCCACGCCGCCCGAGGGGCTGACGGCACCGGTCCTCAGCGTCAACGACTTCCACGAACTCAACGCGCTGGGCCGGGACAAGGTGGCGGGCAAGATCGTCCTGCTCAACCACGCCTTCGACGAGCGCATGGCCTCGCAGGGGCAGGGCGGACAGGCCTACGGGCAGGCCGTCATCTACCGCGCCATCGGCCCGAGCACCGCCGCGCGCCTGGGGGCCGTGGCGACGCTGGTGCGCTCGGTCGGCGGCGGGGCCAACCGGCTGCCGCACACGGGCCAGACGCGCTACGCGCCCGACGCGCCCAAGGTGCCCGCCGCCGCCGTGACGGCCGAGGACGCTGACCTGCTCGCGGCGCTGACGGCGCAGGGGCCCGTCACCATGCACCTGGTGCTGACGCCGCAGACGCTGCCCGACGCGCCGAGCTTCAACGTGATCGGCGACCTCAAGGGCAGCGAGCATCCCGAGCAGGTGGTCATCGTCTCGGGGCACCTGGACTCGTGGGACCTGGGCACCGGGGCCATCGACGACGGCGCGGGCGTGGCGGTGTCGATGGAGGTGGCCCACCTCGTCAAGAGCCTGGGGCTGCACCCCAGGCGCACGATCCGCGTCGTCGCCTGGATGAGCGAGGAAAACGGCTCCGCCGGGGCGCGGCAATACGCGAAGGACCACGCCGCCGAGGCCGCCGACCATTTCGCCGCGATGGAGAGCGACCTGGGCGCGGATCATCCGCTGGGCGTGGGCTACGTCGGCAGGGCGGACACGCGCGAACTGCTGGCTCCCGTGGCGGACGTGCTGGCCGCGAACGGCGCGGGCCTGCTGCAAACGGTCGCGCAAGCGGGCGCGGACATCGGGCCGCTGGCGGATCTGCACGTGCCGACGTTCGAGCCGATCCAGGACAGCCGCACGTACTTCAACTACCACCACACGGCGGCGGACACGCTCGACAAGATCGACCCGCACGCGCTGGGCGAGAACGCCGCCGTGATGGCCGTGACCGCCTACGCGCTGGCGAACCTGGAAGTGCCGCTGCCGCGCTGAGGCAGGTTACACCTTCCCCCTCCCCCCAGGAGCCTTCCCGAGACGCGCGTCCTTATCCTCGGCTATTCATTCCCGCAGGCGGACGTGACGGCAGCGATGAGAACCCGTCCGCGCCTACGAACTATTACGACGTGACAAACCCAAAAATGAGCCCGTGTGTGCTCGACGTTCACATAGAGCAGGGTGCATCCGGCGTATTGCGCGTTGTAGCCATACCGATGATTGGCCCGGACCTGGCAAGAGATTTTCTAGGATGGCGAACCCAAACGGGTCGTGCAAATCCGGCCGCGACCTTCCGAGCCGCCGTGTGGCGTCCACACGGCTCACTTATTGTCGATCGGGAACCGCCGTTGTCATAGCCTGTCCGGAGCAGCCTCTACAATCCGCCCAGGAACCGGAACGCCTTGTCCTGGAAACCCGGCAGTCCCTCGTGCCTGTAATCGGGGTAGATCACGGCTTCCTTGGGCGCGGTGATTTTGTTGAACGCCGCGAACTGCGTGGACGGTGGGCAGATGCGGTCCATCAGGCCGACGCCCATCAGGACTTCGCCCCGAACGCGCTTGGCGATGTGCTGCAAATCCACGTAGCCGAGCTTCGTGAATACTTCCGCCTCGCGCTCGTGCCGTGGATCGCTGTGCCGGAAATAGAGTTTCAATTCCTCGTAGGGCCCTTCGGCCAGGTCCATTTCCCACACGCGCTGGTAGTCGCACAGGAACGGGAACACCGGTACGGCGCGACGGATGAGTTCGGGCGCGAGCGCGGCGCACGCGAGCGTCAGGCCGCCGCCCTGGCTGCCGCCCATCGCACCGAGCCGCCCGGGGTCCACCCCGGGCAGGCCGGCCACGACGTGCGCGAGTTGCGCGGTGTCGAGAAAGATTTGCCGGAAGGCGAGCTTGCGCGGGTCGGGGTCGTCCAGGCCGCGCACGATGTGGCCCTTGAAGGTCGAGCCCTCGACGCTGGCGAGGTCCTGGCTCCGGCCGCCCATCTGGCCGCGGCAATCCAGCGAGGCCACCGCGCAGCCGAGGCCGTTGACCCAGGAAAGCTTGTCCTGCCAGTCGCCCGACCAGCCGCCGTAGCCGTGGAACTGCATCAGCGCGGGGTGCTTCCCGGCGGGGCTCTTCGGGCGCAGGTACTTCGCGTGGACGCGCGAACCGCCCACGCCGGTGAAAAACAGGTCGAAGCACTCCGCGAACGGGGCCTGAAAGGCGGCGGGCCGCAGTTCCACCTGGGGGTCCTGGGCGGCCATCTCGGCGAGGGCCGCGTCCCAGTAGGCGTCGATGTCGGCGGGGCAGGGATTGATCCCGGCGTAGGTGCGGAGTTCGGCGAGGGGTTTGTCAACGAGGGGCATAGGATGGAAGGGGTACGTCTAACCGGGCCGCGCCCGGGCGCGCAAGCGGGAAGCGCGCCCTGCTCGACCACCCTCTGCGCCGCCGGGATCGACAGGGTGAGCGTGTCGCCGTCGCGCGGGCCAGGGACGAACGGCAGCAACAGTTCGATCACGCCCGGGTCCTGGAAAGGCCCGGGCTTGGTTTCCGGGTGGGGATGACGGTGACGGCCCCGGGCCCTTCCGCCAGGCGGAACTGCCATGCGCCGTCGAGCCCCTGGAACCAGGGCGAGCGGGTGCGGCCGAGCGTGCGCGCGGCGCGGGCGTCGGGGAACGGGTAGAGCGTCGCCCGCATCGGCAGGCGGTTGATCGAAATGCACTCGGGCGACATCCAGGAGGGCATCGCGCCCAGGTGGAGCAGTTCGCGGGAGGAGGACATTGAAAACGGGAAGACAGGCATCACGTAGCTCTCCGGGAGATGCCGTCAGCGGTGTCGGGGGGGGGGCCGCATCGCCGCGTCAGCAGCCATCGTCCAAGGGAGGGTTGTGCCTAGCCCGGCTCCAGCGTGTAGAGTCCGTCGGTGATCGTCCAGGCGTTCGCCAGCGGCACCTTCTTCAACTCGTGGCCACGGCCCCAGGTGTCGCTGTAGAGCGCTTCCTTGGTCTTGGGGTGATAGCCGATGATGAGCCGCATGTGCCCGCCGCGGTCGGATGGGGGAAGATGTTCCTCCGGCAGCAAGCCCAGGTACACCGAGCACAACAACGGCAGGCCGCGCTCCAGATGCGACTGCACGTCGTGATCGAACCGGGTCATGCACGCCGGGTTGAGCTTGGTCTTGGCGTCGCGGAGCAGTTCGCCGTTCATCTGGCTGTAAACCAGCTCCAGCGAGAACGGCTGCGCGTGCGCGTTGATGCGCGTCAGGCCCGCCAGCTTGCAGGTTGGTCAAGGCAGCGATGAGGTTCAGGCGCAAGCCGGAGCGTCGCCTGCGGTGGTGGTCGCGTTCGCCCAGCAAACGAAAGACCTTGAGCCTGCGGATGGCGTGTTCCACGACGATGCGCCGGGAGTTGACCGCACGGTTGGCGCGCTTCTGCTCCGGGGTGATCGGGTGCTTCTTGTTGACTTTGAGGGGCTTGTGGGTGTTGACGTGGAGTTTTTGCAAGCCCTGGTAGCCGGTGTCGGCATCAATGGGGATGCTCGGGTGCACCCGCGTCCGGCTTGCTTTGAAGAGGCCGGCGCTCGCCGCCGGCGACGCGCCGGAGTAGCCCGGGCGGGATGCGATCAGCGGTTCTGCCGGAGCCGCAACAGCAGTTTGCGCGCGTAGACCGCGCTCCGCTCGCGGATGGCCTCGCGGTCCGCCATTGCCTCGATGCCGAACGGTGCGAGATCCACCCCTTCCGCGTCCCCCCCGGCCGGATGGAGCGCGATCCACGCGAGCACCCGGGCGAGTTCCGGCGCGGGGGCCAGGGTCCGCAGACGCTCGAAGACGGCCAAGGCGATTTCCCCCTCGTTCTCGTCCTCGGCCAGATCGGCCCCCGCGCAGACGGCCAGGAACCGCCGCGTCCGCTCGTCCAGCGGACCCTCCCGGCCGGGCGGCCACCGGGCGAGGGCGTCGGCGATGGCCCGGACC
>CALMAQ010000199.1 GCA_937859745.1 uncultured Verrucomicrobiota bacterium
AAGGTCCTTCGGCTGCGCTCGCGGACTCGCTGCGCTCAGGATGACAGAGCTTTGGCAAGTCACGCCCCTACGCCATCCGTCATCCCTCTGCCCTTCTGCCTTCCCTCACGGCACCACCGGCTTGTCCTTGCGGTACTGCGCCTTCTTCGCCTGCTGCTCGACGTGGTCGAAGATTTCCTTCACCCGCGTCTTGTTCACTTGGTTGGCCACGAACGCCGGGATCCCCCCGCCGCCGTCCGTGTAAAGCTGGTAGGTCGCCTTCGTCTTCTGGCCATCCGCCGCAGGCTCCAGCAGCCAGAATCCATCCGTGACCTTCACCCGCACGATGCCCGGCTTCTCCGCCGGACCCTTGTCGTTGGCGGCTTCCCAGCGGTTCTTGTAGGTGACGCTGCCGTCGGCGTTCTTTTTGGATTCGTCGTGGACCAACAGCGTGTAGTCCCGCGAGCTGATGAGCGGCGGGTTGACCTTGGCGTAGGCCAGCGTCGTGTGGTCGGCGGGGTCGCGTTTGAGCACCTTGCTTTCCTGCACGTAGGGCATGAACTCCGTGTAATGGTCGGCGTCGTCGAGCACGTTCTTTACGACCCAGTTCGGCGCGTCGATGGTGCCCACCCCCTTGACCTCCTTGTACGTCGCACCCGCGCGCTCGCGGTTGTAGACGACGAGGTTGTCCGTGCGGCTGACCTCGGTCCAGCCGCTGTCGGCGCGGGCGGCGGGGATCAGGGGCGAGCACAACGCGCCGCCGCCCAAAAGGCACGCGGCGAGGAGTCGGGGAAAGGTCTTCATCATGGAAAAAGGACGGACTGTCCCTGTATCGCCGGAAACGCCGCGCGCGGTTGTTTCAGACCTCGGGCATGGCGAACGGCGGGCAACTCTGTTTTGGGTCATTTGCATCTTCTCCCGCCGCGGCCGAATCTGGACCGGCAATTGCTCGCTAACATGGATGCCTACCCTGGAACAAAGCCTCCTCTCCCTGATTGACCAACACGGGTTCTCCCACCGCCGTGATCGCATCATGGGAGCAGCCAAGCCGTCGATCCGCCTGGTTTCCGCCCCTGCCTCCCCCGTGGCTGGCAGGACCCAGTTCGGCGGAGAATCCGCGCTGCTTCCCACCGCACGTTGGCCCGAATCAGACGGCTGCGCGCTTCCCCTGCTCGCGCAGATCGACCTCGCGGCGCTTCCGCCTGTCACCCGGGGATTGCCCACCTCCGGATTGTTGTCGTTCTTCTACGACTTCGAGGCGATGCCCCAGGGGGGCGGCCACGACCGTACCGGGTACGAGGTCGTCTACACTCCTGATCCTGCGAGCGCCTGCGAGTTGCCCTCGGATACATCTACGATCTCGGTCAAGCCGCTGCTGGCCGTGCCGGACATCACGGTTCCCCCGTTCCGGTCGATAGAAATGGACGCCCTGGACTTTTCCCGGGATGACCGGGAGCGCTACTGGGACTTCCGCCACGCGGTCCTCCAGCTCGCTTCCACCGGGGACGGCCCCGTGAACCGCATCCTCGGCCATCCCGACGGGATTCAAGGATGCATGCAGCGGATTTTACAGTTCGAGACCCGTGGGTTGACCCTCCCGAAAGGGGTTTACAGTTGGTACGAACACCCGCGCGCGGAGGAGTTGATGCCCGGCGCGCACGATTGGCGTTTGCTCCTGCAGGTCGATTCCGACGCGGATCACTTCGACACATATTGGGGTGATAACGGCAGCCTTTTCTTCTGGATTCACCGCGACGACCTGGAGGCGCGGCGCTTCGAGCGCTCCTGGCTGGTGCTGCAATGCCATTGAATGATGCCGCTTCAGGGCCGCTCCATGCGGTTCTGCGGTTTCGACACCGTCTCGAAGCCGAATTGCCGGTACAGCCCGTGGGCGTCGCGCGTCGCCAGCGCCCAACGGCGCAGGCCTTGTAGCTCCGGGTGCGCGAGGATCGTCGCCACGAGCCACTTCGAGAGGCCCCGGCCCCGGTGCGCGGGCAGGATGAACACGTCCTCTAGGTAGGCGTAGGTCGCCCGGTCGCTGATCACGCGCGCGAACCCGACCTGCGCCCCGTCGCGGTACACGCCGAAGGGGAGCGAGTGCTGGATCGCGCGCGCCACGGTCTCGCGCGGGACGCCCTGCGCCCAGTAGCTCTCGCGCGCGAGGTAGCCGTGGATCATGTCCAGGTCGAGCCGGTCGGGGTCGTCGCTGATCGTGTAGCCGTCGGCGGGCGGGGTCGGCATGTCTCTCTTGCATGGAACGGACAGCCGGGATGGCGAGTCCGGGTGCCGGGGACACCCCTGGCCTCCTCGAACCTCCTGGCGCTCCTGAAGCTAAAATGCGGGTTTTTGAGGGGTTTTCACCGCATTTTTTCGGGTTTTTGCCGCATTTTTTCCATCCCCTCTCCCCTCTGTATCCCGCCCTTTTCTTCCGGCGGTTGCGCGGTATGGTAGCGCCTTTATTCACCGTTGCTGCCCAACTTATCCACCACCCTTTTTGACCCCCGGTTTTGCCCCCGGTGAACAACCCTGGAATTTCTCCCTGCCATGAGTGACCCACGTTACGACCAGCTCGCCCGCAACCTCACCGGTTTCTCCACCCGCCTCCAGCCCGGCGAGCGCGTCCTGCTGGATTGCTTCGACATTCCCGAGGCCATGACCGTCGCCCTCATCCGCGCCGTCCGCGCCGCCGGGGCGCTGCCGCTCGTGGCCATCCACCAGGCGCGCGTCACCAGGGAAATGCTCCGCGGGGCCAGCGAGGACCAGTACGGCGTCATGGCCGGCCTCGAACTCGCCCGCATGCAGCAGATGCAGGCCTACATCGCCATCCGCGGCAGCCACAACATCACCGAGATGAGCGACGTGCCCGGCGAGAACATGAACCTCGCCATGCGGCTCATGCGCCCGGTCATCGACCACCGGGTCAAGAAAACCCGCTGGTGCGTGCTGCGCTGGCCCTCCTCCGCCATGGCCCAGCAGGCCGGGATGAGCAGCGAGGCGTTCGAGGACTTCTACTTCCGCGTCTGCACGCTCGACTACGCGAAGATGATCCCCGGCATGGAGGCGCTGAAAACCCGCCTGGCCCGCGCGGACCAGGTCCACATCACCGGGCCCGGCACGGACCTGCGCTTTTCCGTCAAGGACATCGGCGTCATCACCTGCGGGGGCACGCACAACATCCCCGACGGCGAGGTGTTCACCTGCCCCGTGCGCGACAGCGTGGAGGGCCACATCACCTTCAACGCGCCGACGATCTACCAGGGCGTCAACTTCGACGGCATCCGCCTGGAGTTTGAGAAGGGCAAGGCCGTCAAGGCCACGGGCAACCCGGAGGACAAGCTCAACGAGTTCCTCAATGCCGACGAGGGCGCGCGCTACATCGGGGAGTTCTCCCTGGCGTTCAACCCCCACGTCCTGAGCCCGATGCGCGACATTCTCTTCGACGAGAAGATCAGCGGCAGCTTCCACTTCACGCCCGGCCAGGCCTACGAGGACGCCGACAACGGCAACAAGAGCCAGGTCCACTGGGACATGGTCAGCATCCAGCGCCCGGAGTGGGGCGGCGGCGAGATCCACTTCGACGGCGAGCTGATCCGCCGCGACGGCCTCTTCGTGCCCGGCGAGTTGCAGGGGCTCAATCCCGAGGCGCTGCTCGGATGAAGGATGAAGGATGAGGGCAGAAGGTCGGAAGGAGCCAAGCCAGCGGCACAGCACAGAGAATTCCCGATGGCTGCAAGGAGTGTTTAGGATATTTTACGCTTCTCTAGGAGGCGGTTAGATCGCATCCGGGCGCTTTCTGCCCTGCTGCCTGCTGCCTGCTGCCTGCTGCCTTTCCCCATGCACCCGCTCGAAGCACAGATCGGCTACAAGTTCCGCAACTCGCTCCTGCTGGCCGAGGCGCTGACGCATCCCAGCCTGGGGCACGAGACCCAGCAGGTGCATTTCGACAACCAGCGGCTCGAATACCTGGGCGACGCCGTGCTCCAGCTCCTCTTCAGCGAACTGCTCTTCGGGCGCTTCCCCGACGCG
Organism: uncultured Verrucomicrobiota bacterium; assembly: GCA_937859745.1. GTDB lineage: Bacteria > Verrucomicrobiota > Verrucomicrobiia > Chthoniobacterales > SZAS-18 > CAHJWO01. The sequence continues at coordinate 4,006 of CALMAQ010000199.1, forward strand.
GGCGAGGGCCATCTCACCAAGAGCCGCGCGCGGCTGGTCTCGGGCGAGACGCTGGCGGTCTACGCGCGCCGCTTCCACCTGGGAGACCACCTGATGATGGGCCGCGGCGACGACTCCAACGGCGGACGCCGGCGCACGAGCACGCTGGCGGACGCCTTCGAGGCGCTGGTCGGTGCCATGTACCTGGACGGCGGCCTGGCCGCGGCGCGCGCCTTCGTGATGACCCAGGCGCGCGAGCAGCTCGCCAACGTCCACCAGCAGGCCCCCATCGAGGTCAACCCCAAGGGGCGGCTCCAGGAAATCCTCCAGGCGCTGCCCCCGCGCGACGGCGACCACGCCGCCCCGCGCAACCCGACCTACGCCATCCTCGCCCAGAGCGGCCCGGACCACGCCAAGAGCTTCACCGCCTGCGTGAACTGGAACGGCCTCGCGCTGGGCCAGGGCGGCGGCGCGAGCAAGCAGCAGGCCGAGAGCGCCGCCGCCATCGACGCCCTGCGCGCCCGCCGCTGGGAAACGGACGCCGACGCGCCGTCCCCCGCCCACTCGGGACCGCCGGACCTGGACGGCGACCCGTCCGTGGACGCCTGAGGCGGACGGGTCGCCCGCCGGACTTGTTCACAAGGCAAAATCCTGTCCGGCGCGCCTTACCGCGGCCCGTAAAGGTCGCCCTTTGCCCCGCGCACGGCATCGTCAAAACCGGCCGGGGTATTCGTTCCTCCCGTAAGCCGTTTATGCCTGCGAATAACAGAGAGGATAAACGGGCAATATAAAAGTGAACAAGTCAGTAAGCCTGTTTTATTGATTCTTTTACCGGGAATGGTCGGTAAAACTCCCAAGTTATTTACAGGGGTTGGTTTTTGTGGAACACCTCGGAGAATCTTTGTGGAACGCGGGATCACCACGTTATTCACATCCTGATGATTGAGGAGTGATCTGTCTTTAGATAAAAGAATCTTCCTAAGCGTGTGGACAACACCGCCTGTGAATGGAGTTCCGAAACGGAAGCCCGGCGACGGAGCGGGAACGTCCGGCGAGCGACGGGAGGGATTGGCCTCGACCCGGCCAGCAGGCCAGCGCCGGGAAGGCACGAGAGCGTTCGCCGTGGCCGGGCGTTGTACGCAAGCGGCTCGCCGGGGAGGTTCCCGGGGTGCAGGCCGCTCAGGCGCGCACGAGCCGCTTCTTCCAGAGCTGGAGCGTGTCCATGAGCAGCGAGAAATCCTCCTCGCTCATCGGGTAGGGCACGCGGGCGACGAGCCCGTTGTCCAGCGGCACCGGCAGCTCGCGCCGGGCCCGGACCCCGGCGGGGGGTGCCG